>VGEH01000005.1 GCA_016869375.1 Alphaproteobacteria bacterium
AGGATTTCCTCGACCATCACGCCCGGTTCCATCCGGTCGACGCGACCTTCATGGGCCTCGCCGGGCGCGATCACCAGCTGCCGCCGAGCGACGCGGAGGCGCCGTCGCGCGAAGCCGCCGAGCTCGGCGCCCTGATCCGCCGCGCCGAGGAGGTCGAGGTCGCCGACACGGCGGGTGCACGGGTCGAGGCCAGGATGCTGCGGGCGGCGCTCGCGCATGCGCGGGCGGCGCTAGATCACTGGTCGCGCTACCGGCAGCCGAGCTGGTACACGGGCGAGGTCGCCTTCGGCCTGGTCTCGCTGCTGCTGCCCTCGGCGCCGGCTGCCGCCCGCGAAGCGCTGCCGGCCCGTCTCGCGGCCATTCCCAAGTTCCTGGCCGGCGCGCCGCATCACCTGGCGGGTCAGCCGACGCCCGCCGACTGGGTGGAGAGGGCGCTCAAGGAAGTCGCGGCGCTCGGCCGCCTCTTCGTCCACGGCCTGCCGCGACATCCGCTGTGGCGCGCCGAATGGCGGCCTACGGTGGATGCGGCCGGCGCCGCGCTTCGCCAGCTTGCGGAATCGCTGTCGCCGTCCCGCGCGGCACCGGTCGCATGCGGGCGCGACTACCTCGCCTTCCTGATGCGTGACGTGCACGGCCTCTCCTGGACGCCTGAAGAGGCCGTGGCGTTCGCCGAGGATGGCTTCGCCCGGCTCGGCGATCGGCTCGCGAGCGAGGCGCAGCGCATCGATCCGACGAAGCCGTGGCAGGAGCAGCTCTCCGAGCTCTCGGCCGTTCATCCCGACCTCGACGACGTCGCGGCCACCTATCGCCGCTGGCACGAGCGTGCGCTCGAAGAGGCTGGCAAGCTGATGACGCCGGCCGCCGGGTACGGGCTCGACTTCCTGGTCCACGAGCCTTGGGCACAGCCGGTGATCGGCGATCTCTACTTCCTCGCCTATCGCTCGCCGCCGGCGCTGACCGCCGGCCGCGGCAGCGTCTACTGGATCCCGGCACCGGGCGCCGATGCCGCCGCCTATCTCCGCAGCCAGGCGACCGTCACGGTCAAGCAGACCCATGCCGTGCATCACGGCTCGATCGGCCACCACACGCAGAATGCCCGCGCCCGCGAAGCACCGTCGCGGCTGGCGCGGCTCGCCGGCACCGACTGCGCCTCCGGCATCGCGTTCCTTTCATCGGGCACCATGGTCGAGGGCTGGGCCTGCTATGCGACCGAGCTGATGGCCGAGGTCGAGGGCTTCTACACGCCGGCCGAAAAGCTGGCGCTGATCCAGGCCGACAGGCGCAACGCCGCCTCGGTGCTGGCCGACATCAAGCTGCATACGGGCGCGTGGTCGCTGGAGCAGATGCGCGCCTTCTATCGCGACGAGGCCGGCTTCCCGGCCGCGCGCGTCTGGGGCGAGACGACGCGCAACTCGCTGCTTCCCGCCACGCGCGTCATGTACTTCCTCGGCACCGAGCAGATCAAGGCGCTGCGCCGCGAGATCGGCGGCGAGCCGAAGCCGCTCTTCGACGCGCTGCTCGGCCACGGCCATGTGCCGATCGCCTGGGCCGCCGAGGAGATCCGGCGCACCTAAGGCATCAGGCTCTCGCGCGCGACCACATCCGTGGCGTAATGGCAGGCGGCCCAGCGGTCGCCGCCGAGCGAGACCTTCGACGGCGCCGTCGTCTTGCAGAGATCCGTCGCCAGCGGACAGCGCGGGTGGAAGCGGCAGCCCGAGGGCAGCGACTGCACGGAGGCCGCGTCGCCGGCGAGGCGGATGCGCTTGCGCCTCGTACCCGGGCGGTGCTCGGGCACGGCGGCGACGAGCAGGCGCGTATAGGGATGGCCGCCGCGGGCGATCAGATCCTCTGTCGGCCCCTCCTCGACGATGGCGCCGAGATACATGACCGCGGTGCGGCTCGACATGTAGCGCGCCACCGCGAGGTCATGCGTGATGTAGAGATAGGCGACCTCGGTGCGGTCGCGCAGCGCCAGCATCAGGTTCATCACGCCGGATCGCACCGAGACGTCGAGCATGCTGACCGGCTCGTCGGCGACGATCAGCTTCGGCTCCAGCACGAGCGCGCGGGCGATGGACACGCGTTGCAGCTGGCCGCCGGAAAGGTCGGCCGGGTAGCGCTCGGCGAAGCGCGCCGGCGGCAGCTCGACATGGGCGAGAGCGGCTTCTGCCCTCTCGCGTCGTTCCTGCGCATTGCCGATGCCATGGATAGCGAGGGGCTCCGCTACCGTATTGATCACGCGATGACGCGGGTCGAGCGACTCGAACGGGTTCTGGAAAATCATCTGCACGCGCCGGCGATAGGCTTTCAGCGCGGTGCCCGATAGACCAGCGATGTCGCCGCCGTCGAAGCGAAGAGAGCCGCCGCTCGGCTGCTCCTGGCGCGTGATGAGCTTGCCGGTCGTGGTCTTGCCCGAACCGCTCTCGCCGACGAGAGCCAGAATCTCGCCCGGCCTCAAGGTCAGGTCGATGTCGTCGACAGCGCGCAGCGTCTCTGCGCCGATACCGATCAGGCTGCTCAGCCAGCCGCGGCCGAGCGTATAGTGCTTGCTCAGATTGCGGGCTTCGACGAGGGGCGTCATCGCGACGCCTCGGCGAAATGGCAGAGGACTTCATGTCCCTCACCGGTGATGACCCGCGGCGGCACCGTCTCTCGGCAGATATCGGCCGCCATCCGGCACCGCGGCGCAAAGCGGCAGCCGGCAATCGTGCCGGTCGGGACGAAGGGTTCGCCCGGCAATGCCGAGAGCACGCGGCGCGGGCCGCTGACCGTCGGCAGCGAAGCGATCAGCGCCTGGGTGTAGGGATGGCCCGGTCGCTCGAAGATGCGTTCGACCGGCGCCAGCTCGACGATCTCGCCGGCATACATGACGGCGACGCGCTCGCAGGTCTCGGCGACGATGCCCATGTCATGGGTGATCAGAATCAGTGCGAGGCCGAGACGACGGCGCAGCTCGTCGATCTCGCCCAGGATCTGGTCCTGGATCAGCACGTCGAGCGCTGTCGTCGGCTCGTCGGCGATAACGAGTTCCGGCTCGTGCAGCAGACTGAGCGCGATCATGACGCGCTGGCGCATGCCGCCGGACAGCTCGTGCGGATAGCTCGCCATGCGCCGGCGCGGGATGCCGATCACGTCGAACAGCTCGCCGATCCGCGCCAGCGCCGCCGTGCGGCCCGCCTCCGGCCGATGCAGCAGATAGGCCTCGACCAGCTGCTGCTGCACGGTCATCACCGGGTTGAGAGCGTTGATCGCGCTCTGGAAGATGGTCGAGAGCCGTGTCCAGCGGATGGTGCGGATCGCCTCCTGGCCGTCGATGCGGACCGGATGACCCTCGCTCAGGATCGGCCGGCCGGCGAAGACGACGTCGCCGCCGGTGATCGCGGCGTTCGGCGCCATCACCTGTAGAAGTGCAGCGCCCATGCTGCTCTTGCCGCAGCCGCTCTCGCCGACGATGCCGAGGCTGCCGCCGGCGGGCAGCGCGAAGGAGACACCGTCGACGGCGCGGATCGTCGCCGCCTCGAGGCGGTACTCCATGCGAAGGTCGCGAACCTCGAGGATCGGGGCCGCCGCTGCCTGGGGCGACGGCCGGTCTACCGGCTCGCGGCGTTTCGCGCGCAGGCTCTGGCGCTGAAGCTGCGGATTGAGCGCCTGGTTCAACCCGTCGCCGAGCAGGTTCAGCGCGGCGACCAGGATGAGCAGCGCCAGACCCGGGAAGATCGACATCCAGGGCGCGAGGCGCAGGTGCCTCTGCCCTTCGAAGATCATGCGGCCCCAGCTCGTCGCGTTCTGGTCGCCGAGGCCGAGGAAGCTCAGGCCCGCCTCGGTCAGGATCGCGAGGCCCATGAGGATCGTGCCGTCGGTGACGATGGGCGCGAGGCCGTTGGGCACGATGTGCCGCGCCAGCACCCAGGGATGCGAGGCGCCGGCGGAGAGGGCGGCCTGGACATAAGTGCGCGACTTCAGCGTCAGCACCTGCGAGCGCATGATGCGCGCCGAGCGCGGCCAGGTGGTGAGCGCGATCGCGACCATCGTGTACTGGATGCCCGAACCGAACAGCGCGACGATCAGCAGCACCAGGAAGAAGGTAGGAATCAGCAGGAAGACGTCGAAGGCACGGCTGGCGATGCCGTCGATCCAGCCGCCGAAATAGCCGGAGAGCGATCCCAGCACGATGCCGAGCAGGCTCGAGATCAGAGACGAGACGATCGCGACCATGAGTGCCAGCCGCGTTCCCCACACGAGGCGCGAGAGGATGTCGCGTCCGAAATTATCGGTGCCGAGCCAATGCGCCGCACCCGGCGGCTCATAGGGAGATGCCGCCATCGCCGTCGGGTCAGGCAGCGGCAGCCAGGGCGCGGCGAGCGCGACGGCCAGCGCGAAGACGAGAACGAGAGCGCTCAGCGCGATCGCCGGACGCCGCAGCACCTGGCGCATCAGAGCGCGACCCGTGGGTCGAGCGCGGCGTAGACGAGATCGGTGACCAGCGACGCCAGCGCCACCGTCAGCGACATGACGATGAAGGCGCCCATGATCACCGGCGTGTCGCGGGCGAGGATCGCCTCATAGATCATGCGGCCGAGCCCGGGCCATGAGAACACGGTCTCGGTCAGGACGGCCCCGGTCAGCACGAGGCCGAGCTGGAGGCCGAGCACGGTCACCACCGGCAGCAGCGCGTTCCGAAGCGCGTAGTGCTGGAGCACGGTCCGCTCAGGAAAACCGATGGCCCGCACCGTGGTGATGAAATGCTCGCCGAGCACATCGGCGACCGAGGTCCGCGCCAAGCGGACGTACTGGCCGACCGAGACGGTCATCAGGGCCGCGACGGGCAGCACCATGTGCCGGGCGATGTCGAGGACATAGCCGATACCCGAGCGCGGGCCGTCGAGGCTGGTCATGCCCATCGCCGGCAGGATCGGGATCTCGACCGTGAAGAGCAGGATCAGCATGAGGCCGAACCAGAAGACCGGCACGCTGAAGAGCGCCACGGCGCCGAAGCTGACGGCACTGTCGAGCGTCGAGCCGGGCCGGCGAGCGATCCAGGTGCCGACCCAGGTACCGATGGCGACCGAAAGCAGCAGGCTGGTGCCGACCAGAAGCAAAGTGGCCGGCACCTTCTCCAGGATCTCGCCGAGCACCGGCTGGCGCGAGCGGAAGGAGAGGCCGAGATCACCCGAGGCGACCTGGACGAGGTAGCGCCAGAGCTGCTCGAGGAACGGCTTGTCGAGGCCGAACTTCTCGCGCACCAGCGCGAGATAGGCGGGGTCGGCGTTCTCGCCGGCGAGCAGCAGCGAGATGTCGCCCGGAGCCAGGTGGATCAGCAGGAAGTTGAGCACGATGACGACGAGCGTCACCGGCACGAACTGCAGCACGCGCAGCAGCACGTAGCGCCGAAGGCGCATCAGCCGATCCTACCCTGCCCCGAACGCGCCGCGCGGGCGCTTCTCAGCGCCCGGGCGGCTTGACCGCGTAGAAGCCGAACCAGGTGAGCGACTTGTCGAAGCCCGACTCCTCGATCATGAACCCGTCCCAGCCGGCGCGCAGCAGCGTGGTCTTCTGCTCGTTGAAAAGGTTGATGTAGGGAAGCTCGCTGACGACGATCTCCTGGATCCGGTCATAGATCTTCTTGCGCTCGGCCTTGTCGCGAGAGACCGAGGCCTTGGCCGCGATCTCGTCCAGCTCCTTGTTGGAGAAGCTCTGGAAGTTGCGGCCGCCGCCGGTGGCGAAGTGCTCGCGAAAGGCGTCCGGATCCGGTCCGTAGCGGGTGAAGTAGCAGGAGATGTCGAAGTTCTTCTCGAACTGACGGCGGAACCAGGTCGCCTGGTCGAACTGCTCGAGCTTGGCGTTGATGCCGACCTGGCGGAGCTGCTGCACGAGCACCTCCATCATCGCCTTGCAGTCGACGAAATTCGGCGGCGTCACCGTGACGGCGAAGCGCCATCCATCGGCCTTGCGCGGCAGGCCGGCCTCGTCGAGCAGCTTCTCGGCCTTGACCTTGTCGAATTCCGGGAACTTGGCGCTGCGGTTGATCCACTCGCCCTGGCTCTCGACGCTGGCGTGGATCGCCGGCGTCCACAGGCCGTTGAAGGCGAGCTTGTTCATCGCGTCGCGATCGATCGCGTGCGCGATCGCCTGACGCACCTCGCGCTTGTCGAGCGGCGGGCGTGCGAGGTTCAGCTGAATGTCGCGGCTGAAATGCGAGGGCGTGAACACGACCTTGATGTTCTGGTTGCGGCGGAGCGCCGGCACTTCGGCCAGCGGCGGCGCGTAGTCGTAAGGAAGGTAGTGCAGCCGCCCGGCGTCGAACTCGGCGCGGGCGACGTTGATGTCCGCCATCGGCCGGTAGATCAGACGATCGAGCTTGGGCTTGCCGCGGAAGTAGTCGGGGTTGGCCTCGAGCTCGACGACGCCGCCCTTCTCCCAGCGCACGAACTTTAACGGGCCGGAGCCGATCGGCGCGTTGAGATGAGGTCCGCCTTCGAAGCCGTCCTGACCTTCCCAGAGATGCTTCGGATAGATCTTGGCGGTCCAGGTCGAGACCTGCGCCAGCATCGGTACGAACCCGGTCTCCGGATCGGTGAGGTGCAGAACGACCGTGTGATCGTCCGGTACCGCGATCTCCCGCACGTTCTTGAGCACGACGAAGGACGGGTACTTCTTCCGGATGATCGTGTCGTAGGTGAACTTGACGTCATGCGCCGTCACCGGCTTGCCGTCATGGAACTTCACGTTCTTGTGCAGCTTGAAGGTGACGGCCTTGCCGTCGGCGCTCGTCTCCCAGCTCTCGGCGAGGTCGCCATAGGCCGAGGTGCCCTTGACGATGCCCCAGTCGAGAGCGACCAAGTGGCTGTAGACGTTGCTGCCCGGCCCGAAGGCGTGTGAGTCGGAGGCCATGTTCGGGCTCAGCGTCTTCGGCTCGCCCGTCTGCGGCACCACCAGAGTCGCCGGCTGCCCCTGCGCGAAGGCCGTCCCGGCCATCGCAAACGCGCCCGCCACGGCGAGCGCTAGAATCCGTGGGTACATGAAGCCCCTCCTACCGTTGTTCCGTCTGTCTCTGGCGCGAAGGCCGGACAGTTGTCCTTCTCCGAGGTTAGCCTTCCCGCGGCTGCCCCACAATCGCCCCGCCGACGCAAAGCTCCTTGGTCCGCGAGCCGCGCAATCGGCGTGACATCGCCCGAGCGGGAGTGAGATGGTCGGCATCAATGAAAGAGGAAACGCTCCTTAAGCTGGCGGAGGCCTTGTCCGGGTGAAAGCCGCCCAGCGGCCGCCGGTGCTGGCGCCGTTCCAGACCCGCAGCTTCCGCTTCCAATGGCCTGCCGACCTCGCGACCTCCTGGGCACAGGAGATGGAGGGCGTGATCCTCGGCTGGTACATCCTGGTCGAGACCGGCTCGGTCATGATGCTGACCCTGTTCGGCTCGGTGATGCTGGTCGGCACCCTCATCGCGCCGATGTTCGGCGTCGTCGGCGACCGCATCGGCCATCGCAACCTGCTCTGCCTGATGCGGGCGACCTACTCCCTCCTCGCCTTCACGCTGATGGCGCTGATCTTCACCGAGACCGTGTCGCCGCTCTGGGTCTTCGTCATCGCCACGCTGATGGGCTCGGTCCGCTCCTCCGATCTCGTGATGCGGAACGCGATCATCGGCAACACGATCCCGACGCCGCTGATCGTCGGCGCCATGAGCATCTCGCGCACGACCGGCGATTCCGCCCGTATCGCCGGTGCGCTCGCCGGCGCCGGCGTCGTCGCGCTCCTGGGCATGGGCCCCGCCTATCTCGTCATCGCGCTGCTCTACTCGACCAGCTTCCTCCTGACCCTCGGCGTCGCCGGCAGCGGTCCCGCCGCGCACTCGATCGGCGAGATGGCCGGCATGCCGGCGCGCTCCTCGCCCTGGCGCGATCTCGGCGACGGGCTCGCCTATGTCTGGCGCACGCCGCACCTGCTGGCGGCGATGTACATCGCCTTTCTCGTCAACCTGACCGCCTATCCCTGGTCGAACGGCCTTCTTCCTTATGTGGCGCGAGAGGTCTATCGCATCGACCAGACGGGTCTCGGATACCTGGTCGCGAGCTTCGCGGTCGGCGCCATCATCGGCTCGATCGGGCTCTCGACCCACGGCGCCGGCATCCGGCCGGCACGCATGATGATCGTCTTCTCCGGCATCTGGCACGCGCTGCTGTTCGTCTTCGCCTTCATCGAGACCGAGATCGGCGGCATCGTCATGATGGCGCTCGCCGGCCTCGCCCAGAGCCTGTGCCTGGTGCCGCTCGCGGCCATGCTGGTGCGGACATCCGAGCCGCGGTTCCGCGGCCGTGTCATGGGCGTGCGCATGCTGGCGGTCTACGGGCTGCCTGTCGGCCTGATGCTGACCGGTCCCTTGATCGAGCATTTCGGCTTCAGGGCGACCGGCCTGCTCTACTCGGTGATCGGCGTCGTCGCGACGCTCGCGATCGGGCTCCACTGGCGGAAGGACGTCTGGCCCGCCGATGCGCCGGGCAATGCGCGCTAGGCAGGCTATGCCGGGCGGCGATTGACGAGGTAGAGCCCGGTGAAGATCAGCGCGGCGCTGGCGACCACGCCCATGCCGACGGTCTCGCCGAAGAACAGCCAGCCCCAGAACAGGCCGGAGAGCGCGACAGCGTAGGAAGCCTGGCTCACGAACACCGCGCCGACCCGGCGCAGCAGGTCGAAATAGAGAATGTAGGAGCAGACCGACACGAACATGACGGCGATCAGCGCATACTCGCCGGGCAGCAGCGGCGGCCACGGTACATAGAGCTGGTCGAGCGCCGTAGCTGCCGGCAGGAGAAAGCTGATGGCACCGCCGAGCATGCCGGCGGCCATCAGGATCGGCGCGTTGCTGTCGGTAGGTCTGAGTTTGACGCCGATGATGTTTCCAAGCCCATAGAGAGCAGGCGTCAAGAGCGCCTGGAGCAGCCAGGGCAGCTGCTCCGGGTCGGGCAAGGCCACGCCAGGGCTCATGAGGACAACGACGCCGCTGAGCCCGATCAGGATGCCGAGCGCGCGCAGCGCCGAAAAGGCCTCGAGCCGGATCAGCACGGCGAGCGCGTAGGTCACGACCGGCGACAGGTTCACCAGCAAGGACATCAGTCCCGCCGGCATATGCGCCACGCAAAGGGCCATGTTCGCGTTCGGCAGCGCGATGCTGAAGATGCCCATCGCCAGGTAGAAGCGGATGTGCTCCCAGCCATAGCCGAGCTTCAGGCCGCGCCACGCCGCGAGCGCAAGCAGAAGCAGGCCCGCACCGGTCGATTGCCAGAGCGAATAGCTGATCGGCGGCACGCCGGCGCTGGTCGCCAGCTTGGCGAGCGACATCATCAGGCCCCACAGCGATCCGAGGCAGATGATGCCGATGACGGCGTGAAGCGGGCTGGTCGTGGAGGAGGTCATGGGCCGCCCCGAATAGCAGATATCGGCGGGGACGCCAGCAAAGACCGCGGGAGCGCGATCCCGGTTCTCTTCCATGCAGTTCCAGGCGTAGCCTCTCGCTCATGAGACGGATGGATCCGGTCGACGTCGTCGTGGTCGGCTCCGGCTTCGGCGGAGCGGCGTTCTGTTGGCGGCTTGCCAACAAGGCACCGAAGCTCCGCATCGTCTGCCTGGAGCGCGGCGGCTGGGTCGATCGCAAGGCGATGCCGTCCTATCGCCGCGACTGGCAGGCGGCCTCCTTCGGCGCCTGGGCGACGCCGCCTAACACGCGGCTGAAATCCGGCGAGAAAACGCAGACAGCGGACTACCCTATCGACGACACGAA
Organism: Alphaproteobacteria bacterium; assembly: GCA_016869375.1. Classification (GTDB taxonomy): domain Bacteria; phylum Pseudomonadota; class Alphaproteobacteria; order SHVZ01; family SHVZ01; genus SHVZ01. Next base: position 9,776 of record VGEH01000005.1, read on the forward strand.
CTCGGCGTTCAAGCCGCTGATGTGGAACGGCGTCGGCGGCTCGACCATGACCTGGGCCGCGCATTTCCCGAGGCTGCATCCGTCCGACTTCAAGACCAAATCGCTCGACGGCGTAGGCGACGACTGGCCCTTCGATTATTTCGACCTCGAGCCCTACTACGACGAGAACGACGCGATCACCGGCGTCGCGGGGCTTTCCGGCGATCCCGCCTATCCGCCGAAGCCTGAGCGCCGCATGCCGCCGATCGCGCTCGGGCGGCTCGGCGCCGCCGCCGCGCGCGGCTTCGACAAGCTCGGCTGGCACTGGTGGCCGGTCGATGCCGCGGTGAACTCCGCGCCCTTCGACGGACGCGCCGCCTGCAACCATTGCGGTCCCTGCCTGATGGGCTGTCCGACGGGCGCCAAGGCCTCGGTCGATGTCACCTACTGGCCGAAGGCGATCAAATCAGGCGTCGAGCTCCGGCCCCACAGCATCGTCCAGCAGGTCGATATCGAGGGCGGTCGCGCGACCGGCGTCCGCTACCGCGACCAGGCGGGCAACGAGGTCGTGCAGCCGGCCTCGCTGGTCGTCGTCGCCGGCAACGGCATCGGCACGGCGCGCCTTCTGCTCGCTTCAGGCCTCGACAGCCCGGCGCTGGGGCGGAACCTGATGTTCCATCCGGCCGCCTATCTCCGCGCCAATTTCGACGAGGAGATGGACGGGCCGGTCGGCCCCGTCGGCTGCATGCTCTACAGCCACGAATTCTACGAGACCGACCCCGCCCGGAACTTCAAGCGCGGCGTCCATATCCAGGTGACGCGCGAAAACTCGCTCCTCAGCATGGCGACGCGCCTCGGACCTCCGGCCTGGGGAGAAGGCGCGCAGCAGTTCCTGCGCAAGGAGTTCCGCCACTCGATGGCGGTGCTGGTCCTCGCCGAGGACCTGCCCGAAGCGCATAACCGCGTCACGCTGACCGACAAGGTGGAAGCGGACGGCCTTCCCGGCGTGAAGCTCGACTACACGCTCTCTGAGCATTCGCGCCGCAGCCTCGATTTCGGCCTCGACCGCGGCGAGGAGTTCCTGCGCGCCGCCGGAGCCGCCAGCGTGCTGCGCATCCCGCTGGCGCCGTCGACCGGCTGGCACCTGCTCGGCACCGCGCGCATGGGCAGCGACCCTGCTATCTCCGTCACCGACAAGGAGGGCCGCTGCCACAAGGTGCGCAACCTGATGGTCGCCGATGGCAGCCTCTTTCCGACTGTCGGCGCCGTGAACCCCGGATCGACGATCGGCGCGCTCGGCCTCAAGCTCGCCGACGGCGTCGCGAGGGACGCCGCATGAGCTTCCTCGCCGCCGTTCTCGATACGCTGCTGCCTGGCGACAGGGCCGCGCTCCCTCTTCCGCCGGGATCGGGCATCGGCATCGAGGCGAGCGACCTTCCGGCCGAGGCGCTCGCGGCGATCGCGAGCGAAGCCGGGAGCGAAGCGGCTTTCGAGGCCGCCTCTCCCGCGACGCGCACCGACATTCTCCGCCGCGTCGAGGCGAAGTCGCCTTCCGTCTTCCAGGCGCTGCTGACGGCGGCGCTGATGCGCTATTATCAGTCCGACGCCGTGATGACGGCGATGGGATGGCGGACCGACCCGCCGCAGCCGAAGGGCCGCCCGCTCGCGGCGACCGACGCCGCGACCTGGGAGCGGCTCAAGAAGGTGAAGTCGCGCGGCCGGATCTGGCGCTAGCGGACGACGATCGGAAGTTCGGTCGTCGACTTGATCCGCTCCATGGCGAAGCGAGAGGTCACGTTCTTGAGCGGCGTCGTCTCGATCAGGCGCTTGTAGAAGGCGTCATAGCTCGCCATGTCCGCGACCACGACCTTCATCATGTAGTCGACGTCGCCGGCCATCCGATAGACGTCGACGACCTCGGGCATGGCCGAGACGGATTCGGCGAAGCGCTCGATCCACTCCTTGGAATGGTCCTTGGTCTCGATTGAGACGAAGACCGTCAGCCCGAGCCCGACCTTGGCCGAGTCGACCAGCGCCACGCGCCGGGTGATGATCCCCTGCGCCTCGAGCTTCTGGACCCGCTTCCAGCAGGGCGTCTGCGACAGCCCGACCCGGCTCGAAAGCTCGGCGATCGAGATCGAGGCATCGCTCTGCAGGGCGAGAAGGATCTTCCGATCGATACGATCCATGGTCGCCTCCACCGGTGCACTCCATTCAAACAGCGAAAGACAGATGGAATTGATACTCGAAACCACTCATGGAATGCATAACTGAATTTAAATACATATATTCTATGTATAATATTCCATCCAAGCAACCTCATCTTCTCCTGGAGGATGAGAAATCCATGCTCTCCTGCGATCTCGAAAAGAAAGAAATTTCTTCTCTTTACAGCGCGATGTAACAGCACTTTCTTTTCTACGTCCGCATATTGCGGTGCTTCGGGCTGAGGCCTCTTATGAGGCGCATGTCCACGCTCCCGTCGAGCCAGCGCCGCTATTTGCCGATCTCCTATGACGTTGCCGGAAGGCGCGTCGCGGTGGTCGGCAATGGCGCCGCGGCGCTCGCCAAACTTGAGATCCTGCTGGCAACGCAGGCACGCCTCACCCTCTTCGCCCCCGCCCCTCGCCTCGATCTCGCGACCCGCTTGGCCGGGGTGGAATGGGTGGCCTCCTATCCGGACGGGACCGACCTGGCCGGCATCGCCCTCCTGTTCCTCGCGACCGAGGACGAGGCCGAGGACCGGCGCCTCGCGGACCTCGCCCGCTCGCTCGGCATCCCGGTCAACGTCGTCGACCGGCCGCTTCTGGGCAGCTTCGCCATGCCCTCGATCGTCGAGCGCGGTCCCCTCACCGTCGCCATCGCCTCCGACGGTACTGCGCCGGTCCTGGCCCAGCGGGTCCGTGGCCTCATCGACGCCCTGCTGCCGGCGGGGCTCGCCAATCTCGGCGAGCTGGCCCGCGCCGTCCGGGCCAATGTGCTGGCCCGCCTGCCCGGAAACGCGGCACGACGGCGCTTCTGGTGGCGGACCTTCGACGGCAGCGCCGGCGCGGCCGCCCTCTCCGGCGATCTCGAGCGTGCCCGGTCCCTGGCGCTCCGCGATCTCGATGCCCCCGAGCATGCACGCGCCAAGGTCTTCTTCGTCGAGGCGAGCGAGGCGGACCTGCTGACGCTCCGTGGCCAGAGACTCCTTCTCTGCGCCGATACGATCGTGCATGACCCAGGCGCCCCTGCCGACGTGTTGGCCATCGGGCGCCGTGACGCCGCCCGTCTGCCGGCTGGCGGCGACGCGTCGCCCCTGCTGATCCGCCTTGCCCGGAGCGGCCGGCAAATCGTCCGCCTCAACGGCCCCCAAGAAGAAGCCAATGCGCTCCCCCGCGCCGGCATCGACTGCGAGGTCGTCCCAGGCGCGACGGCCGTCGGGCCGCTCGCCTCTCCCTCCATCGCCGCGTGACACCATGGCCAAGAAGAAAGACTTTCACCCCGTTGCCGCCACCGCCAACGACCTGCGCTCCGGCGCCGTGGTCTTTCGCGAGCCCGACGGACGCTGGGGCACCGAGGCCCGTCGCGCCGAGATCGCCGAGACCCCTGAAGACGCCGAGCGCCTGCTCGCGCGCGCCAAGGCCGACCACGATTCTTGCATCGTCGTCGAGCCGGTGCTGATCGAAATGGCGGAAGGCCGCCCGGTCGCGCTGCGCGAACGCATCCGCGACACCGGCCCCACCGCCGGCATCGGCCGCACCGCCTGAGTTCGGAGAGTTAAGATGTATCGCTACGACGAGTTCGATCATGCCTTCGTGCGCGAGCGCGTGGCCGAGTTCCGCGACCAGGTCGCCCGCCGCCTCTCAGGCGAGATGACCGAGGACCAGTTCAAGCCGCTCCGGCTGATGAACGGCGTCTACCTGCAGCTCCATGCCTATATGCTCCGGATCGCCATCCCCTACGGCACGCTGTCGTCGAAGCAGCTCCGGCGGCTCGCCCATATCGGCCGCGTCTACGACAAGGGCTCGGGCCATTTCACCACGCGCCAGAACCTGCAGTTCAACTGGATCAAGCTCGCCGACGTGCCGCAGATCCTAGAGGAGCTGGCCGAGGTCGAGATGCATGCGATCCAGACCTCCGGCAACTGCATCCGCAACGTCACCGCCGATCACTTCGCCGGCGCCGCCGCCGACGAGGTCGCCGATCCGCGCGTCTATGCCGAGATCCTCAGGCAATGGTCGTCGCTGCATCCCGAGTTCTCGTTCCTGCCGCGCAAGTTCAAGCTCGCGGTCACCGCCGCGCCGCATGACCGCGCTGCCGTCCAGGTGCATGACATCGGGCTCCACATGAAGGTCGACGATAAGGGCGAGCGCGGCTTCGCCGTCTGGGTCGGCGGCGGCCAGGGGCGCACGCCGATGGTGGCGAAGAAGGTGCGCGACTTCCTGCCGGAAGCCGATCTCCTCTCCTATTGCGAGGCGATCCTCCGCATCTACAACCTCGAAGGCCGGCGCGACAACAAGTACAAGGCGCGCATCAAGATCCTGGTCCACGAGACGGGCGAGGCAGAGATCACACGCGCCATCGAAGCCGAATTCGCCGAGCTCCAGGGCAAGGCGCTGACCGTGCCGGCGCCCGAGATCGAGCGGATCGCCCGCTACTTCGCGCTTCCCGATCTCGAGACGCTGCGGGCGCGGTCGGAGGTCTACGAGACGGCGAAGCGCGATCCCGCCTTCGCGCTGTTCGCCAGGCGCAACGTGCATGCGCACAAGGTGCCGGGCTACGGGATCGTCACCATCTCGCTGAAGCCGACCGGCGCGCCGCCGGGCGATGCGACTTCCGAGCAGATGGAGGCGATCGCCGACATCGCCGAGCGCTACTCATCCGACGAGCTTCGCGTCAGCCACGAGCAGAACCTGGTGCTGCCGCATGTGAAGCTCGACGACATTCCGGTCGTCTTCGCGCAGCTGCAGAAGATCGGTCTCGGCGATGCCAATGCCGGCTTCATCACCGACATCATCGCCTGCCCCGGCCTGGATTTCTGCGCGCTCGCCAATGCGCGCTCGATCCCGGTCGCGCAGCGTCTTTCAGAGCGCTTCGAGGATATCGCCCGGCAGGCCGAGATCGGCGACCTCAAGATCAAGATCTCAGGCTGCATCAATGCCTGCGGCCACCACCATGTCGGCCACATCGGCATCCTCGGCGTCGACCGCAAGGGCGAGGAGTTCTATCAGATCACATTAGGCGGCTCCGGCGACGAGACCTGCTCGATCGGCGAGATCGTCGGCCCCGGCTTCTCCTCGGACGGAATCGTCGACGCCGTCGAGACGGTGGTCGATACCTATCTGAAGCTCAGGATTTCGGCGGACGAGCCGTTCCTCGCCGCCTATCGCCGCGTCGGTCAGGCCCCGTTCAAGGAAGCGCTCTATGCCCGATGACGCGTCGATCTTTCGGAACGGCACCTTCCACGCCGACACCTGGACCTTTCCGGCAGACGACGTGCCGCTGCCACCGAGCGGCGACATCGCTGTCGGCAAGACGCGATTCCTCGCCGAGATCCAGACGCTGCGTGCGAGGAATGGCGGGATCGGCGTTGTCCTGAACCCCGGCGAGGATCCCGACGGCATCGTCGAACATCTCGACCGCATCACGCTGGTGGCCCTGCGTTTCACCAAGTACAGCGACGGCCGTCCCTACTCGGTCGCGCGCCTTCTGCGCGACCGGCATGGCTACAAGGGCGAGCTCCGGGCGACCGGCGACGTGCTGCGCGATCAGGTGATCTTCATGCTGAGGGCCGGCTTCGATTCACTCGATGTCGCCCATGCCGGCACGCGCGAGGCGCTGCGCACCGGGTCGATCGTCGGCGTCCGCCATCACTACCAGCCGGCCTCCGACGAGGCGCGTGAGGCCGTCGGTCCGGTGAGTCCGTGGAGACGGCGCTCCGTCTAGGAGACGCGGAAGAGGACCACACCCACCAGCAGCATCCCGACGAGGGTCAGCCGGGCGAGCATCTCCCAATGCATCAGTAGCCCCAGACCCCGGCCGGGGCTTCGGCGACCGGGCTCTCGCGCTCGGCCGGGGGGCACACGGGCGCCTGCTTGGAATCCCGGCTCTTCCGCACGCCGGCTTCATCGATCTGATCGCGGGCGGCAGGCAGGATGTCGAGGACGAGAGGGTCGAATTGCACGGTCATCGCACGCTCCGAGTGACCAAGGCCGATGGGAAAATCCTCTCACCCGCCCCCTTCGATCTCCATTCCAAATACCGACGAATTTCGACCATTTCCTCCTATCACAAGGCTAGCGTGTGAATGGTTGAGGCCGTTCAATTCCGTCGCCCGGTGTCGCCGTCAAACCCTTGGGGCCGGAGCGATTGTGCGAATAAGCCTTGCCGTGTAGGTCTTTGCGTCCGACGTTCCCGTCCTCCCGGTCCGCTTCCACGAGCCCGATGAGCCGCTACTCCGTCTTCCGCCTCTTCCGCGAGGGCCTCCGCAACCAGACAGGCTGGACGCGGGCATGGCGCGATCCCGACCCGAAGCCCGCCTATGACGTGATCATCATCGGCGGCGGCGGCCATGGCCTCGCCAGCGCCTATTACCTCGCCCGCGAGCACGGCATCACCAATGTGGCCGTACTCGAGCGCGGCCAGATCGGCCTCGGCAATGTCGGGCGCAACACCACGATCGTCCGCTCGAACTACCTCTTCCCCGAGAACAATCTCTTCTACGAGAAGTCGCTGCAGCTCTGGGAAGGGCTCGAGCAGGACCTGAACTTCAACGTGATGATGAGCCAGCGCGGCGTCATCAACCTCTACCACTCGGACAGCCAGCGCGATGCCTATGCAAGGCGCGGCAACTCGATGCGGCTCAACGGCATCGATGCCGAGCTGCTCGACCGCGAGCAGGTCCGCGCGCTCGTGCCGGTGCTCGACTTCGACAATGCGCGCTTCCCGATCCAGGGCGGGCTGATCCAGCGCCGCGGCGGCACCGCCCGCCATGACGCGGTCGCCTGGGGCCTGGCGCGCGGCGCCGACCGGCTCGGCGTCGACATCATCCAGAATTGCGAGGTCACCGGCATCCGCCGAGAGGGCGATCGCGTCGTCGGCGTCGAGACCACGCGGGGATACATCGCGGCGCCCAAGATCGGCATCGCCGTCGCCGGACATACCACGCAAGTCGCATCGATGGCCGGCGTCCGCATTCCGATCGAAAGCCATCTCCTGCAGGCCTTCGTCAGCGAGGCGGTGAAGCCGGTGCTCGACCATGTCGTCACCTTCGGCGCCGGGCACTTCTATATCAGCCAGTCCGACAAGGGCGGCCTCGTCTTCGGCGGCGGCCTCGACGGCTACAACTCTTTCGCCCAGCGCGGCACGCTGCCCGAGGCCGAGCATGTGATCAACGAAGGTGTCGCGCTGATGCCGCTGCTGTCGCGGCTTCGCGTGCTGCGCCAATGGGCGGGCGTCATGGACATGACCTTCGACGGCACGCCGCTGATCTGCAAGACACCCGTCCGCGGCCTCTACGTCAATGGCGGCTGGTGCTATGGCGGCTTCAAGGCGGTGCCGGGTTCCGGCTGGTGCTTCGCGCACACCGTCGCGAAGGACGAGCCGCATGCGCTCAACGCGGCGATGACGATCGAGCGCTTTCGCGACGGCGGCATGATCGACGAGAAGGGCGCCGGTCCCTTCCCCTGGCTCCACTGACGAGCGCCCCATGCTTCGCATTGACTGCCCCTGGTGCGGCACCCGCGACGAAGCGGAGTTCAAGTATGGCGGCGACGCGACCGCGAAGCGGCCGCCTGCCGAGGGCGACGGCGCCGCCTTCTATGAGTTCGTCTACGACCGCGGCAACCCGAAGGGCTGGCATCAGGAGTGGTGGCACCACGTCGCCGGCTGCCGGCAATGGCTCAAGGTCGTGCGCCACACCGTGACGCATGAGATCCGAAGCGTGGCCAAGGCGACCGACGATGTGACGGTGCCGCCGGCATGACGCAGCCGCAGACGCATCGCCTCGCCTATGGCGGCCGCATCGACCGCAGCCGCACGCTCCGTTTCACCTTCGACGGCCGCGCCTATGAGGGCCATCCCGGCGACACGCTCGCTTCGGCGCTGATGGCCAGCGGCGAGCGGCTGATCGGCCGCAGCTTCAAGTATCACCGCCCGCGCGGCATCGTGACGGCGGGGCCGGAAGAACCCTGCGCGCTGGTCGAGCTGCGTACCGGCGCGTGCCGCGAGCCCAACACGCGCGCGACGGTCGCCGAGCTCTATGACGGGCTGGAAGCGAACAGCCAGAACCGCTGGCCGTCGCTCGCGCTCGACATCAGCGCGATCAACCAGCTGGTCGGGCGCTTCCTCCCCGCTGGCTTCTACTACAAGACCTTCATGTGGCCGGCCTCCTTCTGGGAGAAGGTCTACGAGCCGATCATCCGCCGTGCCGCCGGGCTCGGCCGCGCCGCGACCGCGACCGATCCCGACGAATACGAGTCGATCCAAGCGCATTGCGACGTGCTGGTCGTTGGCTCAGGCGCTGCCGGTCTCGCCGCCGCGCGTGCCGCTGGCGCCGCCGGCGCCCGCGTCATCCTCGCCGATCAGGATTTCGAGCTGGGCGGCGGCTTGCTGCTTGAGCCCGAGCAGGAGCCCTGGCGCCAGGGCATGCTCGCCGCGCTCTCCGGCATGCCGGAAGTGCGTCTGCTGCCGCGCACCACCGTCTTCGGCTTCTACGAGCATGACGTGCTCGGCGCCGTCGAGCGCGTTTCCGACCATTTGCCGGTCCCGCCCGAGCATGGCGTGCGCCAACGCGTCTGGACCATCCGCGCCAGGCAGACGGTGCTGGCGACCGGATCGACCGAGCGGCCGATCGCTTTCCCCAACAACGACCGACCCGGCGTCATGCTCGCCTCGGCGGCGATGACCTATGTGCGGCGCTTCGGCGTGCGTCCGGGCGAGCGCGCCGTGATCTTCGCCAACAACGACATCGCCTACAACGCCGCTTTCGCGCTCCACGATGCCGGCATCGCCGTTGCCGCGATCGTCGACGTCCGCAAGAAGGACTCAAAGCGCGCTGCGGCCGCCGCCGACCGCGGGATCGCGGTCAAGCTGGGATCGGTCATCTCGGATGTGAAGGGCAGCCGCGACATCCACGGCATTTCCTTCCGCAGCGTGAACGGCACCGCTGAGCGCGTGCTCGATGCCGATCTCGTCTGCGTCTCCGGCGGCTGGAACCCGGCGGTGCACCTGCAGAGCCACACGCGTGCGCGCCTGACCTGGGACAACGACCTCGCCGCTTTCCTGCCCGGCAAGCCGGTGCAGGCCGAGCGCTCGGCCGGCAGCGCCGCCGGCGTCTTCGGCATCGCGCGCTGCGCGGCCGACGGCGCCAAGGCAGGGCTCGAAGCCGCGGCAGCGCTCGGCTTCCGCGACGGCGCGGCCTTCGAGCTGCCGATGCCCGATGCCGAGATCGATCCCAAGGTGAAGCCGTTCTGGGAAGTGAAGGCGAAGGGCAAGGCCTTCGTCGACCTGCAGAACGATGTCACCACCGACGACATCCGCCTCGCCCATCGCGAGGGCTACACGCATATCGAGCATGCCAAGCGCTACACCACGCACAGCATGGCGACGGACCAGGGCCGCTTCTCCGGCATCCTCGGCACCGCCGTTCTGGCCGAGGCGCGCGGCGAGACGATCGAGAAGGTCGGCGTCCCGACCTTCCGCCCCTATGTCACGCCGGTCACCTGGGGCGCCATGGCCGGGCGCCATGCCGGCCATCACCTGCAGCCGGTGCGGCGCACGCCTCTGCACCACTGGCATGTGCGCAACCACGGCATCTTCCTCGAGACAGGGCTGTGGATGCGGCCGCTCTACTACTCCGCGACGCGCGAGACCGGCTGGGATCCGATCCTCAAGGAGGCGCGCGCGGTGCGCCAAGCCGTCGGCATCTGCGACGTCTCGACGCTCGGCAAGATCGACATCCAGGGCCGCGACGCCGGCATGTTCATGGACCGGCTCTACACCAACACCTTCTCGACGCTGGCAGTCGGCAAGGCGCGCTACGGGCTGATGCTGCGCGAGGACGGGATGGTCTTCGACGACGGCACGACCTCGCGCCTGTCGGAGAACCGCTACCTCATGACCACGACCACGGCCAAGGCGGCCGAGGTCCTGGCGCATATGGAGTTCTATCACCAGACCGTCTGGCCGGATCTCGACGTGCGCTACTGCACGGTCACCGACCAATGGGCGCAGATGTCGGTCGCCGGCCCGAAGACGCGGCTGGCACTCCAGGGCTGCGTCGAAGGACTCGACCTCTCGAACGAGGCCTTCCCCTTCATGGGCGTCGGCGATGCGACCATCGCCGGATGCCCGGTGCGGATCTATCGCGTCAGCTTCTCGGGGGAGATGGCCTATGAGGTGGCGACGCCGGCCGGCTATGGCGAGCGCGTCTGGGAAGCGATCCTGGAGGCCGGCAAGCCGCACGGCATCCTGCCCTACGGCCTCGAGGCGCTCGGCCTGCTCCGCATCGAGAAGGGCCATGTCGCCGGCCCCGAGCTCAACGGCCAGACCACGGCGCGCGATCTCGGCTTCGACAAGATGATGAAGAAGAAGGGCGACTTCATCGGCCGCGTGAACGGCGAACGCCCGCGCCTGATGGATAGCGACCGGCCGCGCCTGGTCGGCATCCGCGCCGTCGATCCGTCCTTCGAGAAGCGGCTTCGCGGCGGCGCTCACATCGTCGATCGGCCGAATTCGAAGGCGAGCCTCGGCTGGGCGACCAGCATCACGCGTTCGGTCGAGCTGGAGCGCTGGCTCGGCCTCGCCATGGTCCGCAACGGGCCCGATCGCATCGGCCAGCGCCTCTACGCGACCTATCCGCTCAAGAACGAAGTGGTGGAGATCGAGATCTGCTCGCCTCATCACGTCGATCCGGAGAACCTCCGTGTCCGCGCCTGATCGTCTCTCCCCTTTCGGTCCCGAGGCCAAGCCCGGGCGTCACGGCGCCGCCGGCGGCACGCCGGTGCTGATGACCGAACGCAAGGTCGACATCGTCCAGGTCATGGCCGGTCGCGACGCGAACGCCAAAGCGGCGAACCTCGTCAAGGACGCGACCGGCCTCGCCCTTCCCGGCCCGCGCAAGGTGGAGATCGCCGGCGATGCGATGGCGATCTGGATCCAGCCCTCCGGTTGGCTCGTGATCCGGCCGCGCGGCGAAGAAGGCGCGCTGGCGAAGAAGCTCGGCGGCAGCGACGACATCGCTGTCGTCGACCAGGGCCACGGCCGCTGCGTCCTGCGCCTGACAGGCGCCCATGCCGGCGAGGTTCTGGCCAAGGGCAGCCGCGTCGATCTGCATCCGCGCGTCTTCCCGCCCGGCAGCGTCGCCACCACGAGCATCGACCACATCACGGTCATGATCGTGAAGCTGGATGCGGTGCCGAGCTTCGATCTCGTGCTGCCGTCGAACTTCGCCGAAGCCTTCCTCGACTGGCTCCGGATGTCGGCGGCCGAGTTCGGCTACGAGATCCGGCCGGCGGCTTGAGGGCACTCAGGCTGGTCCGCTACTGGCCAGAGCAGACACATCCGGCTTTGTGGAAAAAGCAAATTCTCTCAGTGGATTCTCGGATTTCATACTAAGCGGCTGACGCGCGGGCGCGTCCGCTGCTGACTACGCCCGGCCATCGGGGGTTCGTGGGCGATCAGCAAGCAGCGCTGGACCGTTGAGAGCCCCCCGCTCAGGCGGCCCAGGGATCGATCACGGCGAGGCCGGCGGCCGTGAATGCGCTGGTATCGCGGGACGCTACAGCGAAACCGCGCGAGGCGGCGATCGCGGCGATATAGCCGTCGGGTGTAGGAAATCCCCTTCCAGCGGCGCGCGCCTTCACGGCCAAATCGGCGTAGCAACGTGCCGCCTCGGTGTCGAAGGGCAGGATCCGACCGGCGTACAACTCCAGCACGCGGTCGAGGGCGACTCTCAGCTTCTCCCTGCGACTGCCTTTGAAAAGGACGCCGACGCCGAGCATCAGCTCGGCGACGGTGACGCTGGAGAGATAGAGGGTCTCCGCCGCCTGGGCGTCCAGCCAATCGCGGACCGAGCCATCCGGTTCCGTCTTCATCGCCTCGGAAACGACGTTGGTGTCGAGAAGGATCATGGCAGGCGCGTTCAGCGCAGACGAAATGGCTCGGCTGGCTTTTTATCGCGCGCCTGATCGAGCGCCTCGAGATCGGCGTCGTCGATCCCAAGCTTTCGGCTGATCTCCGACATCGCCGTGCCGAGACGCAACCGACTGGACGGCCGCACCGCCTCCTCCAAAATGGCGCGGATCTCGGCTTCGGTGCTGCGATCGTGGCGCGCCGCGCGAAGCTTCAAGGCTCGGTGCGCCTCGGCAGAGAGATTGCGGACGGTGACGGCCGGCATGATGGCACCCCTCGAAGTCCGATAGCAACGCTATCAATGTATGATAATCGCTATCACCGTTCAACGATGACATATCCTAGCCTAGCGGCCCGTTCAGCCGCCTTCCCTCTTCGGCAACCCCTTGGCGCCCGACAGCGACGCAGCCTCTAGGATCGACCTGGTGAGCCTGGCGCCGAGGAAGTTGGCGTCGGTCAGGTCGGCGCCTTTGAAGTGCGCCCCCATGAGATCGGCGTAGGAGAAGTCGGCCCCCCTGAGGCTGGCCCCGTCGAGCTTCGCCTCGCGGAGACGGGCATTGCGGAAGGTGGCGCCGTCGAGCGTCGCCGCCTTGGTCCGGTTCGGCGCGAGCAGGAGGCCGGTGAGGTTTGCGCCGGTGAGGTTCGCGCCGTCGAGCTTGGCGCCGGCGAGCGAGATGCCGCGGAGATCGGCGCCGTCGAGATTGGCGCTGCGGAGATCGGCCTTGTCGAGCTTGGCCGCCTGCAGCTGCGCCTTGATCAGGTTCATTCCGTACATGATCGCACCGACGGCGCGGATGCCAGTGAGCGGATGCCCGGCCAGCGAAGCGCCGCGCAGGTCGAAGCCGCTGAGATCCAGCAGACGCCCGCCATGGCCGGCCGTCTCGATGTAGTTCTGGTGATGCGCGACCAGCTCCTCGAGCGGCCTGCCCAGCTCCTCGACGGTCTTGCCGGCCGGCTTGCCGGTCAGCACGCCTTCCATATCGGCGCCGCCGGTCTCGGCCATGTTCATGTTGGCGCCGGTGATCACCGCGCCGGTGAGCTTGGAGTCGCGCAGATCGGCGCCGGAGAGGTCGGCGCCTTCCAGATTGGCGCGCGTCAGATTGGCGTTACGCAGATTGGCGCGGATCAGCTTGGTGCCGCGCATGGTGCAGTCGGTGAAGTCCGTATGAACCGCCTGCGCCCCGGAAAGCCTGGCGTTGTCGAGGTTCGCCTTGGTGAAGAGCGCCGACTCCATGTCGGCCGGGCTCGAGTCGATCGTGCGGACCGCCCAGTCCTTGCTTTCCTGCTTGTCGACGATGGCGCCGTCGCGAAGATCGGCGTCGAAGAGGTTGGCGTTGGTCAGGTCGGCACCACGCAGCACGGCGCCGCGCAGATCCGCCTTGGTCAGGTTCGCACCGATGAGGTTCGCCCGGCGGAGATCGGCGCAGAACAGCGTCGCGCCTTCGAGCTTGGCGTCGGCGAGGATAGCGCCCTGGAGATTGGCGCCGGTGAGATCGGCGCCGCTCAGATCCTTGCCGGCGAAGCTCAAGCCCGCGAGCACGAAATTGGCGAGGGCTGCGCGGGCACCGCCATGCTTGGCCTGACGGAACATCGCGTGGCGCTCGATCACGCGATCGAGCTGCTCCTGGGTCAGCCTGATCGGGGCATCCGGCTTAGGCTTCTTCAGTTCCAAGGGCGTCCTTTCTGGACGTCGCCAATACTTTAGTAAAAATAATATCTAATAGACGTCGTCCCAAGCTGTGCACGGCGTCACACAAAATTGGTTAATGATTTCAGCGTCTCTTCGCAGGCGCGAACGACTAGAAATCGGTCTTCACACCGCCTTCGGCCTTGCGACTCGCGACGAAGGCGTCGAGCGCTTCGGCGGCTGCCGGGTCCATCGGCGGCGGCTGGTAGCGGGCGAGCGTTTCCTTCCAGAGGCGGTTGGACTTTTCCATCGCCGTCGGCGATCCGGCCTCGCGCCAGCTCTCGAAATTCCGCCAGTCGGAAACCAGCGGCGAATAGAAGGCCGTCTTGTAGCGGCTCTGGGTATGCACGGCGCCGAAGTAGTGACCGCCCGGCCCGACCTCGCGGATCGCATCCAGGGCCAGCGTCTCCTCGCTGATCTCCAGCGGGTCGAGATATTGCGAGACCATCTGCAGCAGATCGACGTCGACGATGGTCTTCTCGAAGGAGGCGGTGAGGCCGCCCTCCATCCATCCGGCCGAGTGCAGGATGAAGTTGCCGCCGCCCATCACCGCACCCCAGAGCGAGAAGACGGACTCATACGCCGCCTGCGCATCGACCGTGTTGGCGGCGCAGGTGTTCGAGGTTCGATAGGGCAGCTTGTAGCGGCGCGCGAGCTGGCCGCCGACCGTGGCTGCCTTCATGTACTCGGGCGTACCGAAAGCAGGCGCCCCCGACTTCATGTCGACATTCGAGGTGAAGCCGCCATAGACCACCGGCGCGCCGGGACGGACGATCTGGGTAAGCGCGATGCCCGCCAGCGCCTCGGCGTTCTGCTGCGCCAGCGCGCCGGCGACGGTCACGGGGGCCATCGCGCCGGCGAGCGTGAACGGGGTCATGATGATGACCTGGTTCCGCGACGACATCTCCATGATGCCCTGGAGCATCGGCGCATCGAGCCGGAGCGGCGACGAGGAGTTGATCACCGTGATCAGCGAGGGCTCGCGCTCGAGCTGCTCCTCTGAGATGCCACGGGCGAGCCGCACGATCTCCAGCGCGTCGCGGTTGCGCTGGCGGCCGAGAGAATAGGCGTGAAACGCCTTGTCGGTGAGCTTGGCGAGATCCGAGAGGCAGTCGAGATGCCGGATCGAGGCATGCAGGTCGACGGGCTCGACCGGGTAGCCGCCGGTCATGTGGATGATGTTGAAGCTCTGCGCCAGCTTCACCAGGTTGCGGAAATCCTCGTGATTGCCGGGCCGGCGGCCCTTGTCGGCATCCGAGCAATTGGGGGCACTTGCGACCTGCGCGAAGATCACCTTGTCGCCGCCGAAATCGAGATTGTGCGCCGGGTTGCGCGCATGCAGCGTGAAGGTGCTCGGCGCCGTCGCGATCTTCTCCTCGATGAAAGCGCGGTCGAAGCGTACGCGCTGCTGTCCTGGCGTGGTCCTGGCGCCGGCTTTGGCAAGCAAGGCGATGGCGTCCGGGTCGAGGAAATCCATGCCGATCTCTTCGAGGATCGTCAGGGACGCGTTGTGGATCGCCTCGAGCTCGTCGGCACTCAGGATCTCGACCGGCGGGAAGCGCCGACGCGGCTGGCGAAAGGGAAACGCATCGCCGCCCGCGGCGACTTCCGCGGCTCTCCCGGCATGGCGTGCACGCCCGCCGCGCCGTTCCCGGCCCTCGCCGCCTTGCCGTTCCGACGGCTCGGTCATAGTGTGCCCCTCGTCATTCTCGCCCGCGCGGCCGCAAGGTAGTGCAACGTCGCGCCTCTAGCCACCTTGCTCCAGACCCGACCATGAAAACCCTGTACCCCGTTCCGGAAATCGCCGTCGGTGTCGGCCGGATCGACAAGATCGGCGCCGACCTGGCCGGCCTCAAGGAAGCGCCCAAGCGCGTGCTCCTGGTGATCGACCGCGTGCTCTCCCAGGGCGGGGTCGCCAAGCGCGTCCGCAAGGCGCTGGCTACCACCAATCATGAGTTGGCCCTGTGGGACGGCTTCGCCGGCGAGCCGACCGCGGCTCAGATCGACGACGCGGCGAAGCTTGCCCGAACGCATGACGTCGAGGCTGTCATCGGCATCGGCGGCGGCTCCGCCCTCGACGTCGCCAAGCTGGTCGCGGCGATCGCAAGCGCGCCAGCCGGCGTCGAGCACTACGCTTTCTGCGCCAACCCGCTGCCGGCGAAGCCGCTGCCGGTCCTCTGCGTGCCAACCACTGCCGGCACCGGCTCCGAGACCACGCTCACCGCGATCTTCGCCAACGCCGCCGGCAAGAAAGCCTGGGCCTGGGGACCGGAGCTCGCGACGCGCAAGGCGATCCTCGATGCGAGTCTGACCATTTCCCTGCCCGCACCTCTGACCGCCGCCACCGGCATCGACGCCCTGGTTCATGCGGTCGAGTCCTGCACCAATGCCAACCGCTTCGAGGCCAACGACGTGATCGCCCATGCCGCGATCCGTCTGGTGGCGCGTCATCTCCCGACGGCCGTCCGCGCCCCGCAGAACCTGGAAGCGCGTGAAGGCATGCTGGTCGCCTCCTGCTATGCCGGCATCGCCATCAACAACACCGGCACCGCGATCGCGCACAACATCGCGCATGCGCTGGGCAGCCTCGGCAAGGTCCATCACGGCAGGGCCGCCGGCCTCGGCCTACGCGCTTCGCTGCCGTGGAGCCTGCCGGCGAGCGAGAGCGCCTTCGCCGATGTCGCCGCTGCAATGGGCGGATCACGCGACGCGAAAGCCCTGCCCGACCTCGTCGACGACTTGATCCGCGTCGTCGGCATGAAGGTGACGCTCGCCGACGAGCTCCCCGGCATCACGCCGGAACGCCTGGCCGAGGAGATGGCGCTGCCGGAGAACGACGCGATGCGGAAATCCTCGGCACGTCCGTCGACCGACCGCGACCTCCGCGATCTCGCCCGCGCCGTCCTCACCGCGAGCTGACATAAGATGAAGATCACCGCGATCGAGATCACCCAGCACCAGCTGCCCCTGGACCCGCCCTTCAATCCGAGCTGGTCGTCGCGGCCGCGGCTGAAATTCGATGCGACCATCGTCCGCGTCCACACCGACGAAGGCCTGACCGGCATCGGCTCTGGCGACTACATGCTGGGCTTCGCCGGGCACGAGCACCTGTTCATCGGCCAGGACCCGCTCCAGCTCGAACGCCATTTCCGCGTGATCGACCACATCACCTTCCACTACGGCCGCGCCTGGCCGCTCGACCTCGCGCTCTGGGATCTCGCCGGCAAGGTGGCGGGGCAGCCATGCTGGCGGCTCCTCGGCGGGCTTTCCAACCGCCTTCCCTGCTATGCCTCCTCCGGCACGCTGCGCGATCCCAAGGCACTCGCCGAGCTTTCCGAGCGCGCGATCGCGCGTGGCTTCAAGGCCATGAAGATCCGCTTCCGCCGCGGCTCCTGGCGATCCGACATCGCCGCGCTCGAAGCCGTGCGCGCCCGCGTCGGCAACCGGATCGAGCTGATGGTCGACTGCAATCAGGGCTGGCGCTTCCCGTGGGACACGATGGCCGCCTGGACATTGAAGGACGCGCTGACCGTCGGGCGCGAGCTGGAACGGCTCGGAGTCTACTGGATGGAAGAGCCGCTGCACCGCGCCGACCGCCAGGGCATGCGGAAGCTCCGCGACGCGCTCGACATCCGCATCGCCGGCGGCGAGCTCAATCGCGAGATGAGCGAGCTGCGAGACGTGATCCAGGAGGGCTGCCTCGACGTGCTGCAGCCGGACGTCGTCTCGATCGGCGGCATCACAGGCTTAGCCAAGATCGCGGCGATGGCGAACGCCAACAACATCACCTTCACCCCGCATACATGGGGCAACGGCATCGGGCTTCTCGCCAACGCCCATCTCGTCGCCAGCACGACCGATCCCAGCTATCTCGAATTCCCCTGGGATCCGCCGGAATGGACGGTCGAGCGGCGCGACTTCATGCTGACCCAGCCGGCCGATGTCGACCGCG
Source organism: Alphaproteobacteria bacterium (assembly GCA_016869375.1). Lineage (GTDB taxonomy): Bacteria > Pseudomonadota > Alphaproteobacteria > SHVZ01 > SHVZ01 > SHVZ01. The sequence goes on from VGEH01000005.1 coordinate 27,508, forward strand.
AGGGGAATCTCGTTCTCGGCGAAGCGCCCGGCCTCGGCTTCGAGCTCGACGAGGCGGCGACCAGGCGTACGCTGGTCGAGGGCGTCGTGAAGTCGAACAACTGACGGTTGGACCACCTGTGCCCAAGATCGACCTCGCCGCCGTACCGGAACGCAAAGGCGCCGGCTATCCCGCTCCCTTCGACGCGCCTTGCGCCGAGCGCATCCGGCAGCGCCTCGGCAATACCGGAGGGCTCACCGATTTCGGCGTCAACCTGATGCGCCTGCCGCCCGGAAACTGGTCGAGCCAGCGTCACTGGCACTCGCATGAGGACGAGTTCGTCTATGTGCTCGAAGGCGACCTCGTCCTCGTCGAGGATGGCGGCGAGACGCTGCTGCGCGCCGGCGACTGCGCGGCGTTTCCGAAGAACAGCGGCAATGGCCATCACCTGATCAACCGGTCCGACGCGATGGCGGTCTATCTGGAGGTCGGCTCGCGCGCGCCCGACGACATGACCACCTGCTCAGACGTCGACATGAAGAGCGCCAACAGCGACGGCCGCTTCGTGCACAAGGATGGGACGCCTTACTGACTACTCCCTGCGTCGTCTCCGCCTTCCCTCGCCGCCCGCCGCCACCGTCTCCTTCCGCTCGGGGAGCTTCACCGCCGCCGCCAGGTTCGGGAATACGTCGACGCGATTGGGGAAGCCGATCGCGTTGACGAAATGCTCCTGGAAGCGCGGCTCGACCGCGGTCTCGATCTTCTCGATCCGGCGGACGAGCCCCTCGATCTCGCGGCGATGGCCGCGGTTGAGCAGCGCCATGCGGGCACCAGTACCGGCGGCGTTGCCGACCGCCGAGACCTTGTCGAGCGCGCAGTCCGGCACGAGGCCGATGATCATCGCGTGCTTCGGGTCGATATGGCTGCCGAAGGCGCCGGCGAGCTTGATGCGGTCGACCTTGTCGATGCCGAGCTTGTCCATCAAGAGCTTGCACCCTGCATAGAGCGCCGCCTTGGCGAGCTGGATCGCTCGCACGTCGTTCTGCGTCACCTTGATCTCGACCGGCTCGGTGCGCAGCACATAGGAGAAGGTACGCCCGTCCGGGACGATGCGCGGCGTCCGTGCGGCGAGCGACCCGTCGATCATGCCGTCATGAGTGATGACGCCGGCCAGGAACAGCTCCGCCACCGCCTCGATGATGCCCGAGCCGCAGATGCCGGTGACGCCGACACGGTCGACCCCGATATCGAAGCCTTCCTCGTCCGACCATTGGTTAACGTCGATGACCTTGATCCGCGGCTCCAGGGTCTCCAGATCGACGCGCACGCGTTCGATCGCACCCGGCGCGGCGCGCTGACCGGAGGAGATCTGCGCCCCCTCGAAGGCCGGTCCCGTCGGCGAGCTTGCGGCAAGCAAACGGTCGGCGCTGCCGAGCACGATCTCGGCATTCGTGCCGACATCGATGACCAGCGTGATCTCCTGCACCTTATGCGGCGCTTCGGCCAGGGTCACCGCCGCCGCGTCGGCGCCGACATGGCCGGCGATGCACGGCAGGATGTAGGCGCGGCCGGACTTCAGGATCGGCAGGCCGAGACCCTGCGCACGCAGGTCGAGCGCCTGCGAGACGGCGAGCGGGAACGGCGCCTGGCCCAGCGGCGTCGGATCGATGCCGAGATAGAGGTGATGCATGATCGGGTTGCCGACCAGCACCGCCTCGACGATTTCTTCCTGTGCGACGGCGCCCTGCCCGGCAACGCGGCCGATCAGCGTGTTGACGGCATCGCGCACGGCATCGGTAAGCGCGCCCCGGCCGTCCGGGTTCATCATCACATAGGACACGCGCGACATCAGGTCTTCGCCGAAGCGGATCTGCGGGTTCGCGGTGCCGGCCGACGCGACGGTCCTACCAGACATCAGGTCGACGAGATGGCAGGCGATCGTGGTCGAGCCGATATCGACGGCGACGCCGAACAGCCGCTCGCGATAGCCAGGCCAGACGCCGACGACGCGCGGCCGTCCGCCATCCTGATGCACGGCGACGGTCGCCTTGTACCCGCCCTTGATCAGGGCCGGCTGCACGTCGGGCAGGATCGCCACATCGATCAGCACGTCGGCGATGCCCCATTTCTCGCCGAGATGCGCGATGACGCGATCGAGATCGCCATTCGGGACTGCCATGTCCGGCGGATCGATCTCGATGTAGTGAAGATGCGTGGCAAGGTCGCGAACGATGACCCGTGTCTCCGCGCGCTTGCGGACGACCTGGGTGTTCACCGCGACATCGGCCGGCACATCGATGACGATGTCGCCCAGGATCTTCGCCGCGCAGCTCAGGCGCCGACCGGCCGGCAGCGATCGGATATCGGCGTAGCGCTGCTCGGTCTCGGAACGCCCGGTCAGGCTGTCGGCGCGCGAGGTGATGCCGTGCTTGGCGAAGACGCCTTCGGCCACCTCGACCTGGCAGCGCCCGCAGAGGCCGCGGCCGCCGCAGACCGACTCGATGTAGACGCCGAGCGAGCGCGCCGCATCGAGCACAGGCGTGCCGGCGGCGAAGCGCCCACGCCTGCCGCTCGGCATGAAGATGACGAGCGCGTCGTCGGTCTTGGCTGGAGTATCCGGCACCGGTCTATTCCGCGCGACCGCCGTTGGCGACAAGAGCCTTCAGCTTTTCGTCGTCATACTCCGCCTCGAGCGCGGCGATCGCCGTCTCGAGCTCGGCTTTGAGATCGCTTCCGCACTCCTCCGACACGCGGCGGTATTCCTCGGTATAGGCATCGGCCGAGCGGGCGCCCGACTTCATTGCGGCGACGTCGATCGCCTTGGCAAAGCGCTCGGACAGTTCGCGCTTTTCGGCCGTACGCCCTTGCCGCACAATGACCTGCGCGGGGATGTCGCGCCAAAAGATGGTGATACGCTGCGCCATTCAGACTATGTCCTGTTCCGTACGATCTGCGAGGAATGGATGTCGAGCCGTTTCGAAGAGCTTCTGAAGACCAAGGGCCGTCTGCTTGCCGATGGCGCGACCGGAACCAACCTGTTCGAGATGGGCCTCTTGTCGGGGGATGCGCCCGAGCTCTGGAACGAGACACAGCCGGAGAAGATCCGCACGCTGCACCAGAGCTTCGTCGACGCCGGGGCCGACATCATCCTCACGAACACCTTCGGGTGCAACAGGCGCCGCCTGATGCTGCACAAGGCGGAAGGTCGCACCCGCGAGTTGAACCGGCTGGGCGCCGAGATCGCCCGCTCCGTCGCCGACAAGGCAGGACGGCCGGTGATCGTTGCCGGCTCGGTCGGCCCGACGGGCGACCTGCTGATTCCGCTCGGCCCCTTGAGCGAGGACGACGCCGTCGAGGTCTTCGTCGAGCAGATCGAAGGCCTGAAGGCCGGCGGGGCCGACGTCGCCTGGATCGAGACCATGTCGGCGATCGAGGAGATGCGTGCCGCCGCCGCCGCCGCGATCAAGGTCGGCATGCCCTATACCGTGACCGCGACCTTCGACACCGCCGGGCGCACAATGATGGGTGCGACGCCCGAAGCGGTTGCCGCCTTCCTCAAAGGCCTTGAGCCGAAGCCGATCGCGATCGGCGCCAATTGCGGCGTCGGCGCGTCCGACCTGATCTATTCCGTCATGCAGATCACCGAGGCGGCGCCCGATGCGTTGGTCATCGCCAAGGGCAATTGCGGCATCCCGAAATTCGTCGGGACCCAGGTCGAATACACCGGCACGCCGGCCGTCATGGCCGAGTACGCCAGACTTGCGCTGGACACCGGCGCCCGCATTGTCGGCGGCTGCTGCGGAACCTCGGCCGATCATCTCGCCGCCATGCGTCAGGCCCTCGATACGCACCAGCCGGGCGAACGCCCCGACCTGGCGAAGGTGATCCAGTGCATCGGTCCCCTGACCGCGCCGCCGGCCGATACGACCGCCGAGCCGAAACGCCGGGCCGGACGGCGGCGGAGCGCCTGAGGGCGTGGGGGCGATGTCGCCCCCGGCCTCATGATGGTCGCAAATGCGGTGAATCGGCATCGGAACGCGACTAGGCTTGGCCCAAAGCCGACCCCGCTCCCGGGGCCGAAAGCGAGCGATGGCTGAAGTCTTCAAGGACCCGCGGAAACGCGCCTATCTCAATCCCGACGGGGCCGACAAGCCGCTGAAGAGCCCGATTCCGCTGGCGACGCTCAAGGACGCCCGCGCCTACCGCCTCGGCCGCCTCCGCGAGCAGCTCCGACGCCACGACTGCGCCGCGATCCTGCTCTACGACCCGGTCAACATCCGCTACGCCCTCGACGTCTCCAACATGCAGCTGTGGATGACGCACAACCCCTCGCATTACGCGATGGTCTGCACCGACGGGCCGACGATCGATTTCGAATACAAGGGCTCCGAGCACGTCGCCAAGGGCATCGAGACCATCGACGAGATCCGTCCCGCGATCTCCTGGTTCTACTTCTCCGCGGGCAGCAACGTCGTCGAGCGCTGCGAGAAGTGGGCTGATGAGATCGCCGACGTGGTCCGCCAGCATGGCGGCGGCAACAAGCGCCTCGCCGTCGACAAGCTGGAACCCTTAGGCGTCGATGCGCTCCGCAAGCGCGGCATCACCCTGGTCGAAGGCCAGGAGCTGACCGAGATCGCGCGCTGCATCAAGAACCCGGCCGAGCTCGAGCTGATGAGCTGGACCGTGCGGGTCTGCGAAGCGTCGATGGCGCGCATGTACGAGCGCTCCGAGCCGGGACGCACGGAGAATGAGATCTGGGCCGAGATGCATTTCGAGAACATCCGCTCCGGCGGCGAGTGGGTCGAGACGCGGCTTCTCGCCTCCGGGCCGCGCACCAATCCCTGGTTCCAGGAATGCTCGGACCATGTCTGCCAGGAAGGCGACATCCTCGCCTTCGACACCGATCTGATCGGCCCCTACGGCTACTGCGCCGACCTTTCGCGCTCCTGGACCATCGGCCATACGCGGATGAGCAACGAGCAGCGCACGCTTTACGGCGCAGCGCGCGAGCAGATCGACCACAACCTCTCGATCCTCAAGGCAGGGATGAGCTTCCGGGAGTTCAACGAAAAGTCCTGGAAGATCCCGGAGAAGTACCTCTCCCGCCGCTACTCCGTGGTGATGCATGGCGTCGGCCTGGCCGATGAATGGCCGTCGATCCCGCTGCATCCCGATTTCGCCCGCGCCTATGACGGGACCTTCGAAGAGAACATGGTGGTCTGCGTCGAGAGCCTGATCGGCGAGGAAGGCGGGCGCGAATGCATCAAGCTCGAGACCCAGGTCGTGATCGGCGCCGGCAGCGCCCGGCGGCTTGACAGCTTCCCCTGGGAAGAGGTTTAGAGATCAAAGGTTTACGCGATCTTAAGGACTTGAAGGCCATGGCCGACGGCGACGACATCATCCTGGACGAGCTGAGCGACGAGGAGCTCGTCAAGCAGATGCACGACGACCTCTATGACGGTCTCAAGGAGGAGATCGAGGAGGGCGTCCATATCCTGCTGAAGCGCAAATGGGAACCCTACCGGGTCCTGACCGAGGCGCTGGTCGAAGGCATGCGGATCGTCGGCATCGATTTCCGCGACGGCATCCTGTTCGTGCCGGAAGTGCTGATGTCGGCTAATGCGATGAAGGCCGGCATGGCTATCCTGAAGCCGCTGCTGGCCGAGACCGGCGCGCCACCGATCGGCAAGATGGTGATCGGCACGGTCAAGGGCGACATCCACGACATCGGCAAGAACCTCGTCACCATGATGATGGAGGGCGCCGGCTTCGAGGTCATCGACCTCGGCATCAACAATGCGGTCGAGAAGTACCTGGACGCCATCGCCGAGCACAAGCCGGACATCCTCGGCATGTCGGCGCTGCTGACCACGACCATGCCCTACATGAAGGTCGTCATCGACGCGCTCAAGGAGAAGGGCATCCGCGACGACATCGTCGTGCTCGTCGGCGGCGCGCCGCTGAACGAGGACTTTGCCAAGGCGATCGGCGCCGACAGCTATTGCCGTGACGCCGCCGTCGCCGTCGAGACCGCCAAGCAGTACATGATGCGCAAGCACAACCAGCGCGCCGCCAGCTGATGCCTGAGGACGCCGCCACGGGAACGACGCGGCGTCAGCTCGTCCTTGCCTGCGGCGCCCTCGCGCGCGAGGTGAACGCGGTGATCGCCGCCAACCATCTGCATCACGTCACGCTGCACTGCCTACCGGCGAGCCTGCACAACCGACCGGAAAGGATCCCCGAAGCCGTCCGCGCCGCGGTCCGCGAGCATCGCGACGAGTACGACGACATCCTGATCGGCTATGCCGATTGCGGCACCGGCGGCGAGCTCGACAAGGTCCTCGACGAAGAGGGCCTGCAGCGCCTGCCCGGCGCGCATTGTTACGCGTTCTTCTCTGGCGTTTCCGCCTTCGACCGGCGCGCCGAAGAGGACATGCGGGCCTTCTTCTTGACCGACTTCCTGGCGCGCCAATTCGAGACGCTGGTGATCGAAGGCCTCGGCCTGGATCGTCATCCCGAGCTGCGCGACGCCTATTTCGGCCATTACGAGAAGGTCGTCTACCTGGCACAGACAGACGATCCGCGCTTGAAGCAAGAGGCGGAGGCCGCGGCGAAACGGCTCGGCCTGGACTACGAGTACCGATTTGTCGGTCTCGGCGAGCTTACCCCGGCGATCGTCGATTTCGCCGAGGAGCCGCTGCGACCGAAAGAGAAGAGGATGGGCGAACGATGACCGCAGAACGCACCGTCGAACGCGGAGCCGGCGAGCGCCGGGCCCGCCGCAAGGCCGAGGCGAGCGCGGGCGTGCCGCAGCCGCCCTGGGCGCCGATCCGCAACCCGATGCCGCCGCTCGAGCTGCTCGACGAGGACGGCGTGCGCCGCATCGACGACACCGCGCTCCGCGTGCTGGAAGAACTCGGCATCGAGTTCCTGAACGACGAAGCCCTCGACGCTTTCGAGAAGGCCGGCTGCAAGGTCGACCGCTCGACCAAGCTGGTGCGTTTCGACCGCGCCATGCTCAAGGAGACCATCGCCAAGGCGCCGCGGCAGTTCCGGCTCTTCGCCCGCAATCCTGAGCGCAACCTCGTCATCGGCGACAACACGATCAATGTCGGCCCGGTCGGCAGCCCGCCGAACGTCTCCGACCTCGACAACGGCCGCCGCCCGGGCACCTATCAGGACGTCGTCAACCTGATCAAGCTGAACCAGATGCTGACCTGCGTGCACCACGCCGGCGGCACGCTGACCGAGGCGCTCGACCTCCCCGCCGACTCCCGCCATCTCGACCTCTACCGCGCGCATACTTTCCTCACCGACCGCTGCTTCATCGGCCGCGGCATCGGGCGCGAGCGCATCACGGACGCGATCGAGATGATCTGTCTCGCCCGCGGCATCACGCACGAGCAGCTGAAGGCCGAGCCGACGCTGATGACGGTCATCAACGTCAACTCGCCGCGCCGCGTCGACAAGGAGATGATCGCCGGATTGATGGCGATGACCGAGCACGGCCAGCCCTGCATCGTCACGCCCTTCACGCTGGCCGGCGCGATGAGCCCGGTCACCATCGCCGGGGCGCTGGCTCAGCAGACCGCCGAGGCGCTGGCGGTGATCGCGCTGATCCAGCTCTTGAGGCCGGGAACGCCGGTGATCTTCGGCGGCTTCACCTCCAACGTCGACATGAAGTCGGGGGCACCGGCCTTCGGCACGCCGGAATATGTCCGCTCGACCATCATCGGCGGCCAGATCGCGCGGCGCTGGGGCCTGCCCTACCGGTCGAGCAACGTGAACGCGTCGAACTGCGTCGACGCGCAGTCGACGCATGAATCGCTGATGTCGATCTGGGCCTGCATCATGTCGCATGTCCATTTCATGCATCACGGCACCGGCTGGCTCGAAGGCGGCCTCGTCGCCTCCTATGAGAAGGTCATCGTCGACGCCGAAGCGCTCCACGCGATGGCGGCGTGGCTGAAGCCGATGGATCTCTCCGACGATGCCCTCGCCTTCGAGGCGCTCAAGGAGGTGCCGCCCGGCGGGCATTTCTTCGGCGCCACCCACACCATGGCGCGCTACGAGCACGCCTTCCACACGCACCTGATCGCCGACTGGCGGAACTTCCAGTCCTGGCAGGAGGCCGGCGCGCTCAATGCGACCCAGCGCGCCAACGTCGTGTGGAAGAAGCTGCTCGAAAGCTATGTCGAGCCGCCGCTCGATCAGGGCAAGAAGGAAGCGATCGACGCCTTCGTCGCCAGGCGCAAGACCGAGATCACCCAGCGCGGGATCGTTTAGGCACGCATTTTCGCGCCGGCCGGATCGTAGGGCGGGTCCTTCAGGATCCGCGCCGGGCGGCGCTCGCCGATGATCTCGATCTCGAAGCCGGACGTCGCAGCAGCGAGCTCCTTCGGCACGTAACCAAGGGCCAACGACTTCTTCACCGTGTGGCCGTACCCGCCCGAGGTGATCCAGCCGACGACCTTGCCGCCATGCCAGATCGGCTCGTCGCCGAAGGCATCGCCGTCTCCGGCGTCGACATCGAAGAGCACGAGCCTGCGCTCGCCTCCGGACTTCCGCTCCGCCTCGGCAGCGGCGCGGCCGATGAAGTCCTTCTTCTCCAGACGCACGAAGCGCCGCATGCCCGCCTCTTCCGGCCCGTAGATCGGCCGGTACTCCCGTGCCCAGGTGCCGTAGCTCTTCTCCAGCCGCAGCGAGAGCAGCGCATGCGTGCCGAACTGCACGACCCCAAGGTCGCGACCGGCATCGAGAAGCGTCCGGTAGAGCAGGCGCTGATGGTCCGGCGCGCACCAGATCTCGTAGCCGAGCTCGCCGGTGAAGCTGATGCGCGAGACGATGCACGGCACCATGCCGACCGACATCTCGCGGATCGACAGGAACGGAAAGGCGTTCGACGACAGCTCTTCGCGCACCAGCCGGCCCAGCAGATCTCGTGCCTTGGGGCCGGCGATGGCGAGGCCGGACAGCGCCGCGGTCATCGGCCGGATCGAAACATTGCTGTTGCCGCGCTGCCGCTCGAACCAGCGGAGGTGATAGGCCTCGGCCGGGCCGGAGCCGATGATGAAGAAACGTTGCTTCCCCAGTCGGCCGACGGTGAAGTCGCCGATCAGTTTTCCCTGCTCTTTCAGCATCGGCGCCAAGGCAATCTTGCCCTTGGCGGGCATGCGGTTGGCGAGGATGCCTTCGAGGAAGGCGGCTGCATCCGGCCCTTTCACCTCGTAGCGGCCGTAGCTCGATGTCTCGATCAGGCCGACACTGCTCCGGACCGCCCTGCATTCGGCCGCGACGACCGGAAAGGCGTTGGAGCGGCGGTAGGTGACGGTCTCCTCGGCTGGCGTGCCTTTCGGCGCGAACCACAGCGGATATTCGAGGCCGTAGGAGGCGCCGAATACGGCGTTCTCGGCGACCAGTTCGCCATGGATCGGCACGGTCCGCAGCGGCCGCGCCGCCGGCAGTTCCTCGTTGGGGAAGCGGATGCGGAAGCGCCGCGAGTAGTTCTCCCGCACCTTGGCGTTGGTATAGGCCATGGTCGCCCAGTCGCCGTAGCGCGAGACGTCCATGCCCCAGACGTCGAAGCCGGGATCGCCATGGATCATCCAGTTGGACAGAGCGAGCCCGACACCGCCACCCTGGCTGAACCCCGCCATGACGCCGCAGGCGACCCAGTAGTTCTTGAGGCCGCGGACCGGCCCGACCAGCGGATTGCCGTCGGGCGTGAAGGTGAAAGGCCCGTTGACCACGCGCTTGACGCCGGCGCGGCTGATCGCCGGGAAATGCTTGAAGGCGGTGTCCAGGCTGGCGGAGATCCGGTCCAGGTTCTCCTGGAGGAGCTCCGGCCCGAAATCCCAGGAGGTCGTGTCCGGCATCCACGGCACGCCCTCGCGCTCGTAGCTGCCGAGCAGTATCCCCTTCCCTTCCTGGCGGAGATAGAGCTCGCCCTCGAAGTCGATGACGTGGACCAGCTCCTTGCCGGTCTTGGCCTCGACCTCGGCGACCTCGGGCGAATCCTCGGTGACGATGTAGTGATGTTCCATCGCCAGCACCGGAAGCTCGATGCCGACCATGCGGCCGACCTCGCGCGCCCAGAGGCCGCCGGCATTGACGACATGCTCGGCGACGATGGCGCCCTTGTCGGTGACGACGTCCCAGCCGCCCTCGGCGCGCGGGTTCAGCTCGATCACGCGCGTCTGGCGATAGATCTCGGCACCGAAGGTCCGCGCCGCCTTGGCATAGGCGTGCGTGGTGCCCGACGGGTCGAGATGCCCTTCCAGCGGGTCGTACATGGCGCCGATGAAGTACTTCTCGTCGATCAGCGGCAGCCGGCGCTTGGCTTCGGCGGCGTCGATGATCTCGGTGTCCATGCCGAGATAGCGGCCCTTGGCATGAGCGAGCTTCAGGAAGTCCATGCGCTCGGGCGTGCCGGCCAGCATCATGCCGCCGGTGATGTGCAGCCCGCAGGACTGGCCGGAGATCCGCTCGATCTCCTCGTAGAGCTGCACCGTGTAGCTCTGCAGCTTGGCGACATTGGGATCGCCGTTGAGCGTGTGGAAACCGCCGGCGGCGTGCCAGCTCGACCCCGAGGTCAGTTCCAGGCGCTCGATCAAGCAGATGTCTATCCACCCGGCCTTGGCCAGATGGAAAAGCACGCTGCAGCCGACGACGCCGCCGCCGATCACGGCGACGCGCACATGAGACTTCATGACTTCCCCCAGATCACTCGGCCGCCTTGATACCCCGTGGCGCCCGCATCGCCTCGAGCCCGCGGAACTCGACGAAGCGCATCATCGCCGCCCACAGATGATCGCCGTAGAGGAACGGTTCGAAGGGCGCGATGCCGGAAAGCGGTAGCGGGGCGATCACCGCGTCGACGCGCGGCTCGTAGAAGAAAGGGATGGAGAAACGCTCCCGCCCCGGACCGATGACCCGATGCTCGGTCGCCTTGATCCGCCCGCCGGTCCAGCGTTCGAGCACGCCGCCGAAATTGATCGCGAGCGTGCCTTCGGCCGGCGGCACGTCGATCCACTCGCCATTCGCCGCCCGCGCCTGCAGGCCCTCGATGCCGTCCTGGGCCAGCAGCGTGACGAAGCCGGAATCGACATGGGCGCCGCCGATCAGGTGACGCTGCCGACCCTGGTGGTCGACCTGGATCGTGCTCATGTCGCCGCCGACGAAGGACTCGGGCGGACGCACCGGGTAGCGGATCAGGCGGAGCGTCGAGTTGCCGCCGGCGAAGGAGGCGTCGAAATGCGACTCAGGCAGGCCGAGGCCGCGCGCGACCGACTGCATCAACACGCCGCCGAGGCGCTCCATGCCGCGGTAGTAGCGGGTGACGTCGGCGCGCCAGCCCGGGAGCCGCGCCTCCTCCGGCAGGGGCGTCGGCTCGGTCAGCGGATCGCTCGGATCGGGGACGAAGGCCGGGTCGGCGACGTCCGGCCCCATGTCGATGCCTTCCTTGTAGGTCATCGCGCCGGTCTGGAGCGGGAACCAGCCGTGATAAACGTTCGGCCGCGCCGGATCGAATTTCCGCCGCCAGAGCCCGCGCTTCTCGGTGTCGGGCAATGTGAAGATTTTTAGAAGACCAGCGCGGACCTCCGCCCCATGCGGGATCTCCCGGGGCAGGCCCGAGACCGCCAGGAACCCGACCTCGCCGGCGGCCGCCAGGATCCGGCGATCGACCTCCTCACGGTAATGCGACGGCGGGCCGAAAAGGGGCGTAACGTCGATGGTCGGGATCATCGGGTCTCGTGAGCAGGATGCATCGAACAGTCGACGGGCCGAAGCTACCAAAGTCAACGGGCAACGGGGGCGCAATCGCGACAGCGATGGTCGCTGCGCGACCATTCCGGAAACGCCGCGGGCTTGCGCCCCTCGGGGGCGCTGGACTAGCCTCGACGGACAAACTGTTCGTTTTCGATCGCCGCTGCGCCGGAACCGCCACTCATAGGGCGGAATGCGCAGCCCAACGGGGAGATGACCATGTCCGACAAGCTTCATCCGATCGTCGAGAGGGCTGGCCGCGAGTACGCCGACGGCAAGCTCGACCGCCGCGAGTTCCTGCGCATCGCCGTCCTGCTTGGCGTCGCCGCGCCGGCGGCCTACAGCATGGTCGGCCTTTCCGCCCCGGCGATGGCACAGGGCGCGCCGAAGAAGGGCGGGACCATCCGCCTCGGCATGCGCGTGCAGGACATCTCGAGCCCGCACACCTATTCCTGGATCGAGTCGGCGAACTCGGCCCGCCAGACGCTCGACTACCTGGCAGTCACCGGCATCGACAACGTGACCCGGCCCTCGCTCGTCCAGAAGTGGGAAGCTACCCCCGACCTCAAGACATGGACGCTGCAGCTCCGCCGCGACGTCAAGTGGCGGAAGGGCCGGCAGTTCACCGCCGACGACGCGATCTGGAACCTGAAGCGCGTGCTCGACGACAAGACCGGCTCCTCGGTCGTCGGCCTGCTCAAGGGTTTCATCCTGTCCGAGTTCGACGACGGCCAGAAGGACGCCAAGGGCAACCCGCGCAAGTCGGTCAAGCTCTGGGATGCGAATGCGATCCAGAAGGTCGACGACTTCACCGTGAAGCTGAACGGCCAGACCGCCAACCTGGCGATCCCGGAGGCGCTCTATCACTATCCGCTCCTGATCTGCTCGCCCGAGGACGGCGGCAAATTCGGCATCGGCAGCGACGGCACCGGCGCCTACGAGCTCGTCGAGCACGAGGTCGGCAAGCGCTCGCTCTACGTCGCCACGAAGACTCCGCACTGGAGCGGCATGGGCCCGAACGTCGACCGCTTCGAGATCATCGATCTCGGCGACGATGCGGCGGCGCAGGTTTCGGCGCTCGCCTCCAAGCAGGTCGACATGATCTATCAGGGCGCGATCTCGACCCTGCCGACGGTCGAGCGGCTGCCGCATGTCCAGGTCAACACGGTCGACAGCGGTTATACGGCCGTCGCGCGTACGCATCCGATCAAGCCCTTCGACGACAAGCGGGTGCGCCAGGCGCTGCGTCATGCAACTGATACAGAGGCGGTGCTCAAGGCCGCCTATCGTGGTCTCGGCAAGCCTGGCGAGCACCATCACGTCGCCCCGGTGCATCCGGAGTACGCGAATATCGGCTTCATGAAGCAGGACATCGCCAAAGCGAAGGCCCTGCTGGCCGAGGCCGGTCATCCGAACGGCATCGACTGCCAGATCGATTGCCGCCCCCAGCCGGACTGGGAACTCCTGGCGGTCCAGACCATGGTCGAGCAGTGGAAGGCAGCCGGCATTCGCGCCAAGATCAACGTGATGCCCTCGGCCCAGTACTGGGAGAACTGGACCAAGGTCCCGTTCGGCTTCACCACCTGGGCGCACCGCCCGCTCGGCACCATGGTCCTCGGCCTCGCCTACCGCACGGGCGCTGCCTGGAACGAGGCCGCCTGGTCGAACGCCGAGTTCGACAAGCTGATCACCGAGGCCGAGGGCTATCTTGACGTCACCAAGCGCCGCGAGGTCATGGCCAAGATCCAGCGCATCATGCTCGATGAGGGTCCGGTCGTAGTCCCGCTGTGGCGCGCGGTGTTCAACTACTCGGACAAGAAGATCAAAGGCTACAAGATCCATCCGAGCATCTACATCGACATCAAGGACCTCTGGATCGACGCCTAAGGCGTGATCCCGGCGGCTTCGCCCTGCGGACGTACAACTCGTCCGCAGGGGCCGCCGGCCTTGTTCAGCCCGTTAACGCCAACCGCCCGGAGCGGTGATGCTGCGATATTCGGCGAAGCAGCTCTTGAACATGGCGCTGACGCTGTTCGCGGTGTCGTTCCTCGTCTTCGCCCTGAACGAGCTGTCGCCCGGCGACGTCACGCGAAAGATCCTCGGACCCTACGCCTCGCAGAGCCAGGTCGACCACCTGACCCGCGAGATGGGCTTGGATCGCCCCGCCATCGTTCGCTACTTCGAATACATGGGCAGGGCGCTGACCGGGGACTTCGGCGACTCCATCTACTACCGGCAGCCCGTCTCGACGCTCATCTGGGACCGCCTCGGGAATACGCTGCTGCTGGCCGCCATCTCCTTCGCCGTGATCGTGCCGCTCTCGGTCCTGCTCGGCGTGCTCGCCGGCATGCGCGAGCGCGGCTGGTTCGACCGCGCCGTTTCTGTCTTCTCCTCGATGTGCGCCTCGATCCCGGAATTCGCCATGGGCGTGTTTCTACTCGGCATTTTCGTCGTCTGGCTCGGCGTCTTGCCCGGCACCTCGCCGCTCCGCGCCGACTCCGGATGGGCGATCTGGATGCAGTTCGTCCTGCCGGTCCTGGTCGTCACGTTCTATGACGCCGGATACCTGATCGCGATGGTGCGTTCCTCGATGGTCGAGGTCATGCGCCAGCCCTATATCCGCACCGCCCTGCTCAAAGGCAATTCCTTCCGCAACGTCGTCGCCAAGCACGCGCTGCGCAACGCGCTGATCACGCCCTTCACCGTGATCCTGCTGCAGCTCAACTATCTGGTCTCCGGCCTCGTCGTGGTCGAGACCCTGTTCGCCTATCCCGGCTTCGGCCGGCTGATGCTCGAGGCGGCGCTGGCCAAGGACATCGCCGTGCTGGAGGCCGGCACGCTCATCGCGGTCAGCGTCACCATGCTGACCCAGCTCTTCGGCGATCTCGGCTACATGGCGCTGGATCCGAGGATCCGCGTATGACGGAAATCATCCACGACGTCCCGGCCGGACGCGTCGGCGTCATCCGCGATTCGGCGCAATCGACTCCCGCCGGCCTCTTCCGGAGGATCTACGACATCCTGACGCGCTCGCCGATCGGTACGATCGGCGGCGCCATCCTGCTCACCTGGACTCTGCTGGCGATCTTCGCGCCCTGGGTCGCCCCCTACTCGCCGACCAAGATAGACCCGGAGCTGATCGCCGATCCCTACCCTTCCGCCCAGCACTGGCTCGGCGTCGATCATCTCGGCCGCGACATCCTCTCGCGACTGATCTGGGGGGCGCGCACGGTGCTGACGGTCGCGCCGACCGCCGTGCTCGGCGCGGTGATCCTCGGCACCTTCCTCGGCCTTCTCGCCGGGTATCGCGGCGGCATCGTCGACGCGATCATCATGCGGGTCGGCGACACCCTGCTGGCATTCCCCAAGATCATCCTCTACCTGATCATCATCGCGAAGTTCGGCGCCTCGGCCTTCAACATCATTGCGGTGATCACGCTCTCCTCGGCGCCCATCATCGCGCGCATCGTCCGCGGCGTGACCCTCGACATCAAGAACCGCGACTATGTCGCCGCCGCCCGCATGCGCGGCGAGAGCGCGCTCTTCATCATGTTCGTCGAGATCCTGCCGAATGCGCGGGGGCCCCTGATCGTCGATTTCTTCCTCCGGCTCGGCTACACGACGATCGCGATCGGCGTGCTGGGCTTCCTCGGCGTCGGCCTGCCGCCGCCGACCCCGGACTGGGGCGGCATGGTCAAGGAAGCCTACGGCATGATCTTCGTGTGGCCGCACATGACGATCATCCCGTCGCTCGCCATCTCCTCGCTTGTCATCGGCGCCAACTTCCTCGCGACAGGGCTCCGCGAAGCCTCGCTCGATGGCTGAGATCCTCGCGTTCGAGCATGTCTCGATCGCCTATGACGGGCGGGCCGGCCGGCAGATCATCCTGAACGACGTCAGCTTCTCGATCGGCGCGGGCGAAGCGCTGGGCCTGGTCGGCGAATCCGGCTGCGGCAAGTCGACGGTGGCGCTCGCCACCATGCGCTACCTGCCGCGCGGCATGAGCGTGATCGAGGGCCATATCCGCGTCGAAGGCCGCGACACCGCCGGGCTCTCCGACCAAGAGCTCTCGCGCATCCGCGGCAACCGCATCGCCATGGTCTACCAGGACCCGATGTCGAGCCTGAACCCGGTGATGCCGATCGGCAAGCAGCTCATGGAAGTCCCGCTGCTCCACGGCGAGACCGACGAGAAGGCCGCTTTCAGCCGTGCCGTGCAGATGCTGGAAGAGGTCCGGCTCCCCGCCGCCGAGGCGATGATGGAGCGCTACCCGCACCAGCTCTCCGGCGGCCAGCAGCAGCGCGTCGTCATCGCCATGGCGCTGATGGCCGAGCCCGCGCTCCTGATCATGGACGAGCCGACCACCGGCCTCGACGTCACCATCGAGGCGGCGATCCTCGAGCTCGTCCGCGACCTTCGCGCCAAGTTCGGCACCGCCATCCTGTTCATCAGCCACAATCTCGGCACGGTCGCGCGCATCTGCGATCGCATCGGCGTGCTCTATGCCGGCCGCATGGTGGAGACCGGCCAGATCGGCACGGTGTTCCGCGGCCCGGCGCATCCCTATACGCGCGGCCTGCTCGGCGCGCTCCCCCGCCTGAGCGGCGGCGGGCGCCGCGGCAAGCTGCGGCCGATTGAGGGGACCATCGGGGCCGGCGACCGCTCGCGCATCGGCTGCGCCTTTGTCCCCCGCTGCAGCTTCGCCGTCCGCCATGAATGCGAAGAACGGCCGATTGCGATGGTCGATCTCGGCGGCGACCATCTCGCTCGTTGCGCCAGGCTCGACGCCATCCGCGCCAGCGTCAAGGACGAGCACGACACCGTCGCCACGGCGGCCGGCAGCAACGCGCCGATCGTCTTGCGCGTCCGCAAGCTCAGCAAGGAGTACAAGCTGAGCAGCTTCTTCGGCGGCGAGAAGAAGGGCGTCGTCCGTGCCGTGACCGATGTCGATCTCGACGCCCGCGCCGGCGAGACGCTGGCGATCGTCGGCGAGTCCGGCTGCGGCAAGTCGACCCTGGCACGTATCGTCTCCGGCCTGCTCGCCGGCACCTCGGGCGAGGTCAAGCTCGGCGAGACGGATCTGACCAAGCTGAAGGTCGACGACCGCCCGCCCGAGATCCGCCGCCAGATCCAGATGGTGTTCCAGAATCCGGACTCCACGCTCAACCCCAGCCACTCCATCGCCTACGCGCTTTCGCGTCCGCTTCGCATGCTGCGCAACCTCGCCAGCGGCGATGCCAAGGCCGAGGTCTCCAGCCTCCTGGCGCAAGTGCGGCTGCCGGCCGAGATGGCCGAACGCATGCCGCATCAGCTTTCGGGGGGCCAGCGCCAGCGTGTCGCCATCGCCCGTGCGCTTGCCGGCAACCCCGAGCTCGTCGTCGCCGACGAGCCCGTCTCGGCGCTCGACGTCTCGGTCCAGGCGGCGATCCTCAATCTCCTCGGCGAGCTGCTCGAGCAGTCGCAGCTCGGCCTCGTGCTGATCTCCCACGACCTGGCGCTGGTCCGGCACATGGCGGACTGGGTTGCCGTCATGTATCTCGGCCGCGTCGTCGAGTACGGTCCGGTGGAACAGGTCTTCAGCCCGCCCTTCCACCCCTACACCGAAGCCTTGCTGCGCGCCGCGCCGACGCCCGATCCAGATGCCGCTCCGCCGTCAGCGGCGCTCGAAGGCATGATGCCGAGCCCGACCGAGATCATCGTCGGCTGCGCCTTCGCCAGCCGCTGCCCGAGCCGCATCGCCGGGCTCTGCGATACGACGCCGCCGCCGGTCCGCCAGTTCGGCGACCATCGCATCGCCTGCCACCTGGACCTCGGCGGTCAGGTCCCGGTCGCGCCAGGCGGCCTGACCGAGATGCGGTCGTCGACCTCGTAATAGTCGCCGGCGTCCTCGGCAAAGATCTGCAGGACGATCCTGAGACCCGTCGGCTCTTCGAGGGTCCCGGCGGTAATCGAAACCTGGTCTGAGTCCGTCCTCTCCCAGAACAGGCTCGACCCGCAGTCGCGACAGAAGCCGCGCCGAGCACGCTCGGAGGAGCGGAACCACGCGACCTCACCCTCGACCTTGAGATCGCTCTGCGCCACCCGGGTATAAGCGCCGACATGGCCGTGCCAACGGCGGCACTGGCCGCAATGGCAAACGACGACATTCCGGCGCTCGCCGGTCAGGCGGAAACGGATGGCGCCGCAGAGGCATTGCCCCTTGATCTCGCTCATGCGCTCGTCTCCGTCATCGTCGCGTAGACCTCGACATCGCCGGTCCAGCAGTAGAGCGCCAGCAGCGGCTCGTCGCGTGTCCGCATCGCGTGGCGGGTCATCGGTGTGTGGTGAATGACCGAGCCGGGCGGCTTGCGGTGCCATCCCTCGCCCTCCCGCCACCATTCCGCATGGCCGGCGACGACGTGATAGATCTCCTCGGCCGGATGCGCGTGATCGGGGTAGTGCATCTCCGGTCCCAGCATCAGCAGGCCGACGAGCAGGTCGGCGCTCTCGACCGGACGGCCGGGTCCGATCAGCTCGACATAGCCGTAGCGGTCGACATAGCCCGGCCCCATGTTCTCGACCGAGTAGTTCGGGTTCTGCAGCCAGGTCGCCAGCGGCTCGACTGCTGCAAAGGCCTCCGCAATCTCGGCCAACGGTCCGCGACGGCCGAGGTCGACCGCTTCCCTGACGAAGCTCGCGACCGGCTTCCGGCTGCTCCAACCCGGCCTGAGGTCACGCGCCTTGAGGCCGGCGATCCGCGCGCTTGCCGCCGCCAGCGGACCATCCTTGGCTTCGCGATAGACAGCCTCGATCGCGCGCAGCAGCGTCAGCATCAGGTGATCTGCGCCAGGCCTCGCGTCTCGGCCGTCTGCGCCCAATCCTCAGTGATCTGGTAGCCCGCCTCGGGAATGCGGGCGAAACCCAGGATGCAGAGATCCTCGCGCAAGCCGGCCTGCGCCGGATCGTCTCCGAACGTCGCGAGCGTCTCGCCAAGCCGTCTGACGATATCGGGCGACGCGCCTTGCGAGGCCATGAACGCCGGGATCGGTACGACATCGGTCGAGGCGATGATCCGGGTACGTCCCGCCACCTCCGGCCAGTGCCGGCGCAGCAACGCATAGGCGAACGAGTCGAGCGGGCCGACATCGGTCTTGCCCTCGACGATCGCCTCGACCATCAGCCGCGGTGTGCGCAGGGGACCGACGATCTCGCGGTACAGCGTTTTGGTGCCGCCCTTGCGATAGGACAGCAGATGATGGCGCGGTGCGTTGTAGCCGGAGTGCGAATCCGGGATCGTGTAGGCGAAGCGATGGCCGAAGGTGTCTTCGAGCGTCTTGAACGGTGCGTCATCGCGAACGACGAAGTGCGAGCAATAGACCGGCCGGCCCTTGGCATAGGCGGCGCTCGGGATTGGTGCTGCGACCACCTGATGGATCGCGCCGTAGCGCATGAACGGCCAGCCGCACATGAAGGTGCAGGCCAGATCCTTCCTGGACCACAGCTCGTCGAGCGAGGCCGGGAAAGCGTGGTCGATCACCGTCATGCCGATGCCGGATTTTTCCTGCAACCACGTGAACAGCCGCTTCCACGCAGCCGCCGCCTCAGGCGCGACCGAGTACATGCGGGCATTGGCGATGAGCTCGCTCATCCGCGCTGGCGCCCGCCATTGGCATCGAAGAGCGGCTGGGTCTGCACCACCGCCGGGCAGGCCTTGCCGAAGATCAGCACGGAAAGCTTCTCGCCATCCTTGGCGAGCTCGGGCTTCACATAGGCCATGGCCATGCTCTTCCCGGCCCAATGCGCATAGCCGCCGGAGGTCACCTGGCCGACAGCATCGTCGCCCTTGAGCACGCTCTCGTAGCCGACCACCTCGACATCGGTATCCACGATCAGCGGCACCAGTTTCTTCGCCGGCGGCGTCACGCGATCCTTAAGCGCCGCCTCGCGGCCGATGAAGTCCGGCTTGTCATAGGCGACGAAGCGGTCGAGGCCGCTTTCCATCGGCGTGTAGTCCGGCCGGAACTCGCGGAAGAAGGCGCCATAGGCCTTCTCCAGACGCAGCGACATCAGCGCGCGGTTGCCGAAATGGCGAAGGCCGAGATCCTTGCCGGCCTCGACCAGCGCGTCGTAGAGCGTCACCTGATAGTCGGGCGTGGTCCAGATCTCGTAACCAAGATCGCCGGTGTAGCTGGCGCGGAGCACGGTGCAGGGCGCCAGGCCCACCACCATCTCGCGCGCGGCGAAGAACTTGAAGGCCTGGGCCGAGACGTCCTCGAAGACCAGCTTCTGCAGAAGCTCGCGCGATTTCGGGCCGGCGACCATGAAGCCGGTCAGCGCATGCGGCAGCGGTCGGATATAAGTGCCGGCGGGCGGCGGATGCTTCTCGAACCAGCGCATGTGATAGATCTCGGCGACGCCGGAGCCGATCATCAGGAAGCGATCCTCGGCAAGGCGTGCCACCGAGAAGTCGCCGATGATCGTGCCGCGTGGGTTCAGCATCGGTGCCAGCACCATGCGGCCTGGCTTCGGCATCTTGTTCGAGAGGACCTTGTTCAACCACGCTTCGGCATCGGGACCGGCGACCTCGTATTTGCCGAAGCCGGTGACCTCCATCAGGCCGACCGCGTTGCGAACCGCGTGGCACTCCTCCTTCACGATCGGGAAGGCGTTGGAGCGGCGATAAGTCGGATTCTCGACCGGCTCCATGCCCTTCGGCGCATACCAGAGCGCGACCTCGAGGCCGAAATTGGCGCCGAACACCGCGCCGGCATCCTTGAGGCGATCGTAGACCGGCGAGCGGCGCAGCGGACGCGCCGCCGGCATCTCCTCGTTCGGATAGGCGATGCGGAACCGCCGGCTGTAGTTCTCCGGCACCTTGATCAGCGTGTACTGGTGCGTCGCGTACCTGCCGAAGCGCGAGACATCCATGGCGAAGATGTCGGAACCCGGATCGCCCTCCACCATCCAGCGCGAGAGCGCGAGGCCGACGCCGCCGCCTTGGGCGAAGCCCGCCATGACACCGCAGGCCGACCAGTAGTTCCTCAAACCCCTGACCGGCCCGACCAGCGGATTGCCGTCAGGGGCGAAGGTGAAGGGCCCGTTGACGACCTTCTTGATGCCGGCACGGCCGACCGCGGGGAAATGCTTGAAGCCGATCTCGAGATGCGGCGTGAGCCGGTCGAGATCGTCCGGCAGCAGCGCCATCGAGAAATCCCAGGGCGTGGTGTGCGGCGACCACACCCGGCAGTCCCTCTCATAGGTGCCGAGCAGCACGCCCCTGCCTTCCTGGCGCATGTAGATCTCGCCGAAATAGTCGGTCGTCGGCAGGACCTCGCGGCCATGCGCCACGACCTCGGGGATCTCCTCCGTCACCACATACATGTGCTCCATCGCCAGCACCGGCAGCTCGATGCCGGCCATGCGGCCGACCTCGCGCGCCCAGAGGCCGGCGGCGTTGACGACATGCTCGGCATGCACAGTGCCCTTGTCGGTGATCACGTCCCAGGAGCCGTCGCGGCGCTGCTTCAGTTCCTTCACCTGGGTGAAGCGGTGCACCTCGGCGCCGGCCTTGCGCGCGGCGATGGCATAGGCGTGGGTGACGCCGTTCGGATCGACATGGCCGCCGTCGAGGCGATGCAGCGCGCCGACGAACTGGCTCGGAGCGAGCAGCGGGTTCAGCTTCGTCGCCTCATCAGGCGAGATCAGGTGCGTCTCCATGCCGAGATACTTGGCACGCGAGTGCATGAGCTTGAGGTTGTCGAAGATCTCCTCGGTCGCCGCGACGACCATGTTGCCGGTCGCGTGGATACCGCAGCTCTGGCCGGAGATCTGCTCGATCTCGCGATAGAGATCGATCGTGTACTTTTGCAGGCGCGAAACGTTGGCGTCCGAGTTGTAGGTATGGACGCTGGCCGCCGCATGCCAGGTCGAGCCCGAGGTCAGCTCGTGCTTCTCGAGCAGCGCGATGTCGGTCCAGCCGAGCTTGGTCAGGTGGTAGAGCACGCTGGCGCCGACGACGCCGCCGCCGATCACGATCACACGATATTCGGTCTTCACTCAGATCCCCTGCACGTCGATTAGCCCACCGGCAATACGGCAATTCACTCCGGCCGCGCAACCGCCCCGGCATCGCCGCCGCCCCGCCTTCCGCGACGGCGCCCGCCCCCCTCTCCGGCTGCGGCCGCGGCCGGGTCACGGTTGGCCCGGAGCCAGCTCATGCAGTCGGGATCGAAGCCGTTCAGCGTGTTGGCGGCGCGGATCGCGTCCATGTCCTCCTTGTGCAGCGGGTTCATGATCGCGCTGGTCATGCCGATGGCAGCGGCCATGGACAGGAAATGCGCGTTCATCACCCGCCGGTTGGGGATGCCAAAGGAGATGTTGGAGGCGCCGCAGGTGGTGTTGACCTTGAGCTCCTCGCGCAGCCGCCGAACCAGACGGAAGACCTGCGAGCCGGCACTGTTGAGCGCGCCGATCGGCATCACCAGCGGGTCGACGACGATGTCGGCCGCCTTGATGCCGTGATCGGCGGCGCGCTCGACGATCTTCTTGGCGACGGCGAAGCGGACATCGGGGTCGTAGCTGATGCCGGTCTCGTCATTGGAGATCGCAACCACCGGCACGTTGTACTTCTTCACCAGCGGCAGGATGGTCTCGAGCCGGTCCTCCTCGCCGGTGACCGAATTCACCAGCGGCCGGCCCCTGGCGACGGCGAGACCCGCCGCCAGCGCCGCCGGCACCGAGCTGTCGATCGACAGCGGCACATCGACCAGCGACTGGACCAGCTCGACCGTTTTTGCCAGCAGCGGCGGCTCGGTGAGGTTGGGATCGACGGCGGTCACGCCGGCATTCACGTCGAGCACCAGCGCACCGGCGGCGACCTGCGCCAGGGCATCGGCGGTCACGGTCGAGAAATCGCCGGCCAGCATCTCGGCCGCGAGCTTCTTGCGCCCCGTGGGATTGATGCGCTCGCCGATCACGCAGAAAGGCTGGCTGAAGCCGATGATGGCGGTCTTGGTCGCCGAGTGCAGAACGGTATCGGTCACTTAAACACTCCTGCGGCTCGTCCACGAGCCTCGTTCGGTCAGCCAGGTCGTCGCGGCCGCGAGCCCGCCGAAAGCATAGACATGAAGCTGCCGGATCAAAGGGGCTTCGCCGGCAAGGACGCGCTGCTCGATCACCCGCACATGTGCCTCCGGCTCGTAATTGCCGAGGAGCGAGGCCAGCGCCGCGCCCCGCTTGAGGGCGAAGGACATAGAGGTGCGCACGCCGCAGAGCGCAGCGAATTTGAGCAGCTTCGTCATCGAGGTCGGGCCGGCGACGCCGAGATGGATCGGCAGGCGCACGCCCTCGTCGCGCAGGCGATTGGCCCAGAGGATCGACAGGTTCGGATCGAAACCGAACTGGGTGACCAGCCGGACCTGGATGCCGGTGCGAGCAGCGAAGGCGATCTTCCAATGCAAGGCGTCGACGACGACGGCCGGCGGGATGTCGGGCGAACCCTCCGGATGCCCGGCGACACCGATATGGCGGATGCCGTGCTGCTCGAACAGCCCGGTCGCGAGCACGTCCATCGACGAGCCGAACGGGCCGAGCGGCCGCGGAATGTCGCCGCCGATGACCAGCGCGTCGTCGACCCCCACCTCCGCCATCGCGTGGAGACGATTCTCGATCTCCTCCAGGCCTTTCAGGCGCCGGCAGGCGATATGAGGCACGGCACGGAGACCGGCGTCGACGAGGTTCCGGCAGGCGCTGGCCCATTCCGCGACCAGCGTCTCGCCGCTGTCGACCAGATAGATCCGCGTCCCTTCCGGGACGGCCCTCAGCGCCGACGGATCCTTGATCACGCCTTTGGGCGAGAGCTCGATCGACGCCGATAACCCCCGCCCGCTGTCGCGGCTCACCGCTTCGGCCATGCGTCCCCGACCATCGCCCACATCCCATCAATTGCATGGCGGCGGGCGCCCGGCCGCTTGGCCCCGACCGCTTCCCTTCCAATGGCGACATCGGGCGGGAAAGCGACGTCCGTTCCTATTCCGTTCGGTCGAGCCTGACGTCCTTCATGCGATCGGAGCTGATCAGGAGGCCGGCGACGCGCGTGCCGTCGCGGATCACGCGCACCGCATGAACGACGCGCCAGCTCTGCCAGAGCTCGGTGACGCCGACGAAGCGGTCGGGGCCGAGCGGCTCCAGCGGCACCAGGCCTCTCCGCTGGAAGCCGGGGCCGAGCTTGAGCACCAGGCCGTCCTTGCCGCGCTTCACTTCGAACGTGGTGCCGAGCTCCTGGCTGGCGTAACGGCCGACGACGGCATCCAGCGCCGCGGCCGAAGGTTCGTAGACCGGTGCCGGATCGAAGGCGCAGGTCTGGCCGCCGAAATCCATGCGAATCACCGGCGCGCCGGCGGTGCCGGCCTCGACCTCCATGACGGTGTCGATGTTGGACCAGTTCTCCAGGAAGCGGTTTGCGCCGACCGGCCGCAGCATCAGCGCATGGCCGTGCTTGTCGGCCTCGATCCCGCCCTCGCGCACCTTGAGCGTCAGGATCTCGCCGGACTCGCGATCGATGTAGCGCCCTTCGAGCCGTGAGAGCGGCACGCCCGGGATGGAAACGGCCTTCATGCGCTCCTTGCCGAGCGCCGATGGCGAGGCTTCCTTGAACTCGTCGGCGAGCGCGATGTCGGCGACCTCGGTGAAACGGCGATAGGTGTCGGCGTCGTCGCGGTTGCAGAGCAGCACCATGCCGAAATCGACGCCGCGCATGTAGGCGAAGACCGAGCGGAAGCCTGGGAGTCCGCCGCCATGGGTCCAGAGATCGAGGCCGCGATACTTCCGGACGCTGAGGCCGAGGCCGTAGTTGGTCGGCTTGCCGTTCGAGAGCGCTCCGGGTGCCGCCATGTGATGGATGAACTTCTCCTTGCCAATGCCGCCGGCGCGGAACATGCCCATCCAGCGGACGAGATCCGGCGCGTTGCTGATCAGCCCGCCGGCGCCGCCGAGGCCGATCGAGAACACGCCCCGCTTCCAGCTTCCATCGGCCTGCGGCAGGTAGGAATTCGCCAGATCCTCGGCAACGTCATAGGGCTCGTCGCGCATGCGGATGGCAGAGATGCCGAGCGGCGTCAGCAGATCCTCGGTCAGGAACTGCATGAACGGCCTCCCGCTCACGCGCTCGATCACCAGCGCCATGAAGATGAAGTTGATGTTGGTGTAGACGTTGCGCGTGCCGACCGGCCAGCTGAACTGGCGCTGGTTGAACGCGATGTCGAGATAGTCGTCGAGCGAACGCGCCTGGTCGGTGAAGACGCCGGAGAGCTGCATCAGCTCCCAGGAATCGCGAAGACCGCTGGTCATGCCGAGCAAGCGGCGGACCGGTACCGGCTGGTCGACCTTGAGCTCCGGCAGGATCTTCCGCACATCGCCGTCGAGATCAAGCTTGCCGCGCTCGGCCAGCAGCGCCGAGGAGGCGCCGACGAAGGTCTTGGTGATCGAGGCGATGTGGAAGCGCGACTTAAGGCTGACCGGCACGCCGAGCTCGAGGCTGGCAAGGCCGAAGCAGCGCGAATGCACGATCTCGCCGCCGCGGACCAGGGCCAGCGCGCCGCCCGGCTGACCCGCTGCATTCCAGTGCGTGAAGATGTTGTCGATCTGATCGGTGCGCAGAGGCGTAGGCATAGACGTGGCTCTCTGAATCAGGCTTCGGCGGCGAGGCCGCGGGCGATGCGGTCGAAGAGGTAGCGGGCTTGGCTCACCACCATCTCGCGCCAGGAGGCATGGTCGGGAGCGAAGGCGTTGAGCAGGCGCTGCTTGACCGCCTGCACCGAGGCGTCGTGCCAGTCGTTCTTGCCCTGCTTGTGCAGGACATGCTCGGCGCGCAGCGAGTTGATCACCTCATGATGCGGCACGGTGCCGTATTCGAAGCTGACATAGCCTGAGTTCAGTCCGCACCTCTTCTCCCACAGCTCGGAGCTCAAGCCCTGCTGCGGCGGGGTCGCCGACTTGCCGTCGCGCTGGATCGTCATCGCCGGGCCAATCCAGCGCTGCAGCCGGTCGCGGCCGGGATGCGCGGGGTCGCCGGAATAGATCGGCTCGCAATAGCCGAAGGGGCCGGCGCCGGTGTGGAAGTCGACTGCGGCGACGAGCTTGCGGTTCTTCAGATTGTAGTCGGAGACGATCGACTCCATGGTCTTGCGCGACCAGGTCGGGCCGGTGCCGCCGTAGAACCAGCCGTCGGGCCGGGTGTACTGGCCGCCCGACTGCGCGATCGCCAGCGCCGGCAGGCCATGCTTCTCGCCATAGGCCTTGATGCGCGCATCGGCCGCCTTCCATGTCGCCTCGCTGGCATCGCGGGGCACGAAATCGTCGGCGAGCTCCTCATAGCCGGGATTGACCGGACGCGGCTTGGTGAAGTCGGCGAAGTTGCGGTTGATGTCGATGTTGTCCTCGTTGGTCCGCCTGAGCCAGGCGGTACCGTAGGGGTTGACCGCATGCACCAGCAGCATCGCGACATCGCCGTAGCGCGTGATGTCGAGGTCGAGGAGCGCATCGATCTGCGCGCCCGAGCCGCAGAACAGCTCCGGCCCGTGCACGCCCGATGTGACGACCATGACGGCCTTGGCGTCGAGCTTGCCGAGCCAGACGACGTCGCTCGCCATCTCCTCGCCCTTGGGCCCGGTCAGCGGATGCTTGTAGACCTTGACCTTGGAGCCGTTGATCTCGGCCGCAAGATGGAAGCGATGCCGGGCCTCGGCATAGGTACGCGAGAAACGATTATCGACGCTGAGCATTATCAGTTCTTCACCCTGAAGCGCTCGAACCAGCCGAGCATGATGGAAACTTCCGCCGCGAACAGAGAAGGCCGCATGACCCACGACGAATGGCTCGTATTGGGGAAGCGGACGAGCGAGGTCTCGACCCCGGCGAGCTTGAAGGCCGAGTACATCTGATAGGCCTCGGTCGGCGGCGTGCGCGAATCAGCCTCGCCCGCCATCAGCATGGTCGGCGTCTTCGCCATATGCGCGAAGGCGAGCGGCGAGCGCGCGCGATACTTGCCGGGATTCTCCCAGGGCATCTCGTTGCCCATCCAGACCAGGCCGTTGGTGATGCCCATATCGGCGGTCAGCAGCCAGCTCTCCCACGCCACCACCGGCTTGATCGAGCAGGCGGCGCGGAAGCGATGCGTGTGCGTGACGCACCACAGGGTGAGCACGCCGCCGCCGCTGACGCCGGTGACGAAGAGGTTCTTCTCGTCGATGTCCGGCCTGGCCGAGGCGACATCGACCGCCGCCATCATGTCGTCGTAGTCGGGACCGGGGAAACGGTCGTGCAGCGCGTTGGCGAAGGCCTCGCCATAGCCGGTCGAGCCGCAGGGGTTGGTGAACAGCACCGCGTATCCCGCCGCAGCAAGCAGCTGGTACTTGATCGAGAAGCGGTTGCCATACTGCGCGTAGGGGCCGCCATGGATCTCGAGGATCATCGGGTGCGGGCCTTTGCCTTTCGGCTTCATCAGCCAGCACTGCACCTTGCGGCCCTCGCCGCCCTCGACCCAGAACATCTCGGCGCCGTGGAAGCCGTTGATGTCGCGCGCGAGGTCGGCGTTGATCTGGCTGATCGTACGCGCCGGACCCGAAGGCGGGATCACCGCGATCTCGGCCGGTACGTCGACGGCGGAGCGCACATAGGCGACGGTGCCGTCGCCCGAGGCGGAGAAGCCGCCGCTGGCATAAGGCATCTCGATCGAGGCGCCCAAATCTTCCGCGATCGGCGTGACCTTGCCGTCGAGCGTGACGCGCGCGATCTCGCGCCGACCCTCGGCTTCATAGGTGACGAGCAGGTCCTTGCCGTCGGCGCTCCAGGCGACGTCCTCGATCGAGCGGTCGAAGCCGGACAGGATCTCCTTCGCCGCGCCGCCCGCCATCGGCATCACCCAGAGACGGCGGCGCTTGAAGGAGAAGCTGCTGTCGTCGGCGACGGTGTAGGCGAGCGACTTGCCGTCCGGCGACACCGCGGGATGGCTGATGCGGCCCGACTGCCTTGTCACCTGCCGCGTGCCGCTGCCGTCGGCGCGGGCGGCATGGATGTCGGTGTCGGAGGGCTTCCTGTCCCAGTCGGCGCGGTTGGAGCCGGTGAACAGCACCTCGCTCGAATCCGCCGACCAGACAAGGCCGGGCGGATTCAGATGCGGCATGCCGTTCCACCAGATGCCGGTGGTCACCTGCTTCGCCGGCGCCGAGCCGTCGGCCGCGACGACCAGGATCTGATAGTAGCCCTCCGGCCATTCGCCATAGGAGTCGTGGCGCCAGAAGGTTCGCTCGGTGACCTTCACCGGCGGCGACCAGGTGGCGCCTGCGGGCGCGGCGGCGAGGCCGAGCCAGGACGGCAGCGGCTCGTCGATGCGCATCTGGAAGGCGACGCGCGTGCCGTCCGGGGACCAGACGAGCTCGCGCATCGGCGCGGTGCTCTCATGCACGATCTTGGTCGCGCCGCCGACCGCATCCCGGATGACCACGGCGGTCTTGCCGCCGGACTTGCGCAGCATGGCGACGCGGCGGCTGTCGGGGGCCCAGCGCGCGACGAGGCAGCCTTTCGACTCCGGCATCTCCGACCAGATCGTGCGGTCGGCCGAGACCATCAGCGTGTTGACCTTCTCGTCGATCGAGATGTCGCGGACCGTGTGCACGTACATGATCTGTCGACCGTCCGGCGAGATCTGCGCATCGGCCGCACTCTTGAAGGCGAAGACGTCGAGGGAGGTCAGCCGGCGCTGCGTCGCATCGTTCATGGAGGTCTCGTTTCAGATCGAGGGTGAAGGCCATACGCGCGGGAACAGAGCGCAATCCATCGGATCGCCATGCTTGAGGCCGGGATCGGAAGTCGGGATCGCAACCTCGCCGGAATGGACGCAGTAGCGCGCATCGTCGCCGGTCCAGCGCGTCGCCAGCGCCCGGCGCCGATGCGTCATCGAGGCATTGCCGGGCGCGCCATGCACGATCATCGCCTGGAAGACGAGGCAGTCGCCGGGCTCCATCTCATAGGCGACGATGTCGTAGGCCGAGCGGTCCGCATCGATGTCCGGCATCGCCTCCAGCGCGCGCTCGCGATAGGGGCTGCCGTCGTTGAAATGGTAGGGCAGAAAGGTGCGGTTCCAGTCATGCGAGCCGCGGACATACTCGACGGCCGTCGGCTGCGGTACCGGATCGAAAGAAAGCCAGATCGAGCAGACCTGGCGGCCGGAGACCGCCCAGTAGGGCTGGTCCTGGTGCCAGGGCGTGCGCTCGCCCGTGCCCGGCTCCTTCACCAGGAGCTGGTCGTAGAAGAAGTTCACCTTGGCCGAGCCCATGACGCGCCCGGCGATGGCGGCCGCCGGCGACTCGAAGACGAAGCGGCGGAAGCCCGGCAGCCGCTGCCACATGTCGAGATCGCCGAAGAAGCCGCCCGGATTGCCGGGCTTGGTGTATTTCTCGCCATGCGGGCCGGGCTTGGCCATCGCCTCGGCGACGGCATCGGCCATGAAGTCGATCCAGCCGCGGTCGAACATGCGGCGGAGACAGACGACACCGTCGCGCTCATAGGCGGCGATGTCGGCCTCGCCGATTTCGTGCAAGGGCTGGCGGTTCATGGAATGTCGGATTTGAGCGGTCGCAACGGCATGCTTGGGCCTAGCCTAGGAACCGGGTCGGAAGAGCGCAAGGCGCCGGCGACTTGGGTGGAAGATGCGGTACGACGTAAGCAGGATCAGAGCGCTTCTGGAGCAGAGAAAGCCCGGGCACACGCTGCCGCAGGCCTTCTACCGCGACCCCGAATTCCACGAATTCGACTTGGATGCGATCTTCGGCCGGCGCTGGCTGTTCGCCGGGCTCGAGATCGACCTGCCGAAACCCACCGGCTATGTGACGCTCAAGATCGGCCGCAGCTCGGTGGTGCTGGTGCGCGCCGCCGACGGCCAGATCCGCGGATTCTTCAACACCTGCCGGCATCGCGGGGCCGAGATCTGCCAGGAGACGCAAGGACGCGTCGGCCGGCTCGTCTGTCCCTATCATCAATGGACCTACGGGCTCGACGGCCAGCTGCTCGCGGCCGGCGGCATGCCGGCGGATTTCGACAAGTCGAGCCATGGGCTGAAGCCGATCCATCTGGAGGTGGTCGCCGGAACGATCTTCATCTGCCTCGCCGACAGCCCGCCCGATTTCGCGCCGATCAAGGAGGGATTCGAGCCTCTGCTCGCGCCGCATCAGCTCGCCGAGGCGAAGATCGCCCATGAGGCGACGATCGTGGAGAAGGGCAACTGGAAGCTCGTGATGGAGAATGCCCGCGAGTGCTACCACTGCCATGCGCGCCATCCCGAGCTGATGAAGTGCTTTCCCGACATTCCGAAGAAGAAGCATCGCACCGACGAGCCGGCGACGACGGCCTTCATCGAGGCGTGCGAGGCCAAGGGCCTGCCGACCGGCCCCTTCATTCATGAAGGCTTCGAAGCGAACCGCTTCGCCCTAAGGGGCGGCGCGCGCTCCTTCACGCTCGACGGCCAGCCGGCGGTGAAGAAGCTGCTGGGCAATGTCGGCGACGGCAACATCGGCTCGCTGCGCTTCGCCCTCGATCCCAACAGTTTCGCGCATGCGGTCGGCGACTACGCCTTCCTCTTCTGGTGCTGGCCGAAGGGACCGGAAGAGACGCTGGTTCATATGAAGTGGGTCGTGAACAAGGACGCGGTCGAAGGCGCCGACTACGACCTCGCCCGCCTGACCCAGCTCTGGCAAACAACGAATGACCAGGATCTCTGGCTCGTCGAGAACAACCAGCGCGGCGTCAACTCCGAGGGCTACCAGTCCGGCCCCTACTCGCCCGAGAACGAGCGCACTCTTATTCAGTTCACCGACTGGTACGTGACCCAGGCCCGCCGCGCCTTGTCGTGAAGGCCCGGGGACCGCCGCCTCACCCACCTCGACCCAGTAACGCGGATCCTGTCAAAAACCGGGGTCGGCGTCAAGGAC
Source organism: Alphaproteobacteria bacterium (assembly GCA_016869375.1). GTDB lineage: Bacteria > Pseudomonadota > Alphaproteobacteria > SHVZ01 > SHVZ01 > SHVZ01. The sequence goes on from VGEH01000005.1 coordinate 58,215, forward strand.
TATTTTCCGCGTCTAGTAGATTTTTATCCTGCCATTGCTAGTTTACGTAAAATACGTATTTTACGTAATACAGGAGGGTCATATGGCCGAGCCACGCGATGTCCCCGCCACGGAGTTCTCGCGAAATTTCGCGCGCTACCGGGAGGAAGCCATCGCGGAGAAGATCATCCGCGTGACCAGCCATGGGCGCGTGATCGGGGCGTATCTGTCGGCGAGCGAAGCAGCGCATTACGAAAAGCTCAAGCGTAAGGAGACGCAGTCCCTTGTGGTCGGCGAGCTCCCCGAAGACGTGGTCGCAGCCATCGGATCGGCGGAGTACGGCGCTGAGCCGAGATGAGCCTTCCCGTCCCGCGGCCGGGCCTGGTGATCCGCTACGGTTTTCTATGGAGCAACGAAGAGGCGAAAGGCGCAACGGAAGGGTCCAAGGATCGCCCCTGCGCGATCGTCGTCGCAACGCGTCGCGATGCGAACGGCGAGATCGACACCATCGTCGCACCGATCACGCATCAGCCTCCTGACGATCCGGAGGCGTCCATCGAAATGCCAGCGGCGACATGCCGAGATCTCGGCTTGGACAGCGGCCGGCACTGGCTCCGTCTCGACGAATTGAACCGCTTCGCCTGGCCGGGATACGACCTGCGACCCATTCCGGGCGAACCAGGCCGATACGCCTACGGCATGTTGCCGCGCGGCCTTTTCCAGCAATTGCGCGATGGGATCCTCGCCCGACAGAAAGCTCGTGCCGGACGGATCATTTCTCGCGACGGCGAATAGACTTCACATGCTACGCGCCGAGAAGCATCGTGGCGCTTTGGAAGCCACATCATCGGTCGTGGCGGAGCTGCGCTTGGAGTACGGCCGCGCCGTCGTGCTGAAGGACCGCATCAACACGCTCGTGCATTTCGATCCGCTGCCGCTGGTGGCACGGGTCAGCCCCCGGCCTCTCGCCGACTGGCTCAAAACCAAGCTCGAGCGCGAGTCGCCGCCGGCCGCCATCTCAGGGCGAAGGGTGCACCGGCGATCGCGCCCCTCACCGCGCCGCCGCCGGGACCTTACCATCGTGGAGACGTCGGCCTGACGCTCTGGCCTCTGATCGCTCATCGGCCGGCGGATGACGCGGATGCCGCCGAAGGCGCCCGCACGCTGCGCCAGCTCCACGAGGCGCTGGCGGATTTTCCCGGCACGCTCCCCTCCTTCACGCAGGAGTTCGTAGACTGCACGCGACGCCTCTCGAAGCCGGATGCCTTTCCCGGGCTCGGCCGGGACGACACAGGCTTCATTCGCGAGGATCATGCCCGGACCCGCGCTCTCCTCGATGCCCGCTCGTACAAGACGGTGCCGATCCATGGCGACGCGCATCTTAAGAACCTGCTCATCACCGCCGACGGGCCGAGATGGTGCGACCTGGAGGCGGCGTGCAGCGGCCCGATCGAATGGGATCTGGTCGCTCTGCCGGAGTCCGCCCGGCCGGCCTATGGAGACTGGTCCTCCCCCTGAAAAGTGGTCCACCCTGAACTATGTCTTTTGACAAGAAGGAGGACTGCAATGCCGAAGAAGAGGCACAAGCCTGAAGAGATCGTTTCGAAACTCCGACAAGCCGATGTCTTGATCTCACAGGGCCAGGATATCGCTGATGTCATCCGCCAGATCGGGGTGAGCGAGGTCACTTAT
>VGEH01000006.1 GCA_016869375.1 Alphaproteobacteria bacterium
ACTGTCAACATCCCCGCCACCCGTCTCACCAAAAACGGGCAGCTTGCCGATCACCAACAAAATCAGGGGGTCAATATTCAACGCCGATCACCCCCAAAACGGGGTCAATATTCCACGCCGATTCACAGTGGGTGACGCGCGGCGTGTTGGTGAAGTTCGTGTGGATGACGAAGCGCTGCGTGTCGCAGACGATCAGCAGCGGCGGGTTCTCCAGCGCCGGGGCGTATTGCTGGAGCTGGGCATAGGCCGCGGTCAGGTCGGCATGCTTCTTCTTGTATTCCCAGCCGAAGCAGCCGCGCTTCCACACATCCGCCCAGCCCTGGCGGCCGGTCGTCTTCTCCGCGCCCTTCTCGAAGCAGTAGTTCGCGCCCTCGGTATCCACCTCATAGGGCGCCGGCACGTCGAGCAGCTTGCAGAGGTCGTTGAAATGCGACTGGTAGGATTGTCGCTCGGTCAGCGGCGTGTTCCGCCACTTGTCCTTGAACTCTTCCGGCGTCATCCGGTGGCGATCCGGCGCCTCGATGCCTTCCTGCGAGCGGCGAACTCGGCTTCGACCTCCTCGCCCGGCACAAGCCGCCCCGCGGTTGCGTCATCAAGCCCGGCCTGCACCCGACGCCGAAACCAGGCGTCATGCTCGGCCGCAGCGGTATCGTGATCCTTGCTCACGGTACTCGCGCCGAACCCGACGTCGATACGCTTCCTCGACATGAAGCCGCCCCACCGCAACTCTTGCGCGCAGCATCTCACATTCATCGGAGAGGCGAGAGCATGTTGAGCAGCGGCCGGAGGGGTTCTTTGTACCCCCTCCCCCGCGTACGACGCGGGAGAGAGGGACGAAAGGGACATTGCGCCTTGAAGGCATCGCTGGTGCGGCCATCCGAAAATTTCAAGGTAAAAAATCGTCACTATGCGGAATTTAGTCCTTGCCAGGGAGGCCGGTTTTTGACAGGATGCGGGCTACTGGTCAGAGGTGGGCGCGGCGGCGGGGTTCCCGGGTGAACGGGGGGCCCAAGCCGGGTAACGTCTTCCTCGCCGCCCCTTCCTCAGGACGCCGACCATGAAGCTGCCCGCCGCCGACGTCGCCCGTTTCCAGGAGCAGGGGTTCCTGGTCTACCCGGATCTCTTCTCGAAGGAAGAAGTCGCGATCCTCAAGGGCGAGGTGCCTCAGCTCTATGCCGAGCGGCGGCCGGAGAATGTGCGCGAGAAGACCGGCGACGTGGTCCGCACCAATTTCGCCGCGCACACCTACAACCCGGTCTACCGCGCGCTCTCGCGCCATCCGCGCATGATCGATCCGGCGGTTCAGCTCCTGGGCGGGCCAGTCTACATCCATCAGCACAAGATCAACGGCAAGGCCGCCTTCGACGGCGATGTCTGGCAGTGGCACCAGGACTACGGCACCTGGAAGAACGACGACGACATGCCGAACTGCCACGCGATGAACCTCGCGATCTTTCTCGACGAGGTGAACGAGTTCAACGGGCCCCTGATGTTCATCCCCGGCAGCCATCGCGAAGGCGTGCTCAAGGCCGGCCACGACCTGACCACCACCAGCTACCCGCTCTGGACCATCGACCACGCGACGATCCGGAAGCTGGTCGAGCGCGGCGGCATCGTCGCGCCGAAGGGCGGGCCGGGCACCGCGCTCTTCTTCCACGGCAACCTCGTCCACGGCTCGACCTCGAACATGTCGCCCTGGGACCGGCTGATCGTCTATGTCAGCGCCAATCGCGTCGACAACGCGATCCGCCGCTTCAAGCGGCCGGAATACATCGCGCATCGCGACTTCACGCCGATCGAGACGCTGGCCGACGATTGCCTGATGCAGTTCCGCCGGAAGGCGGCGGAGTAGCGCCATGAACCTCTACGCTCTCCTCAACAAGCGCGCCGCCGCCGGGAAGCCGGTGCGCGTCGGCCTGATCGGCGCCGGCAAGTTCGGCTCGATGTTCCTGGCCCAGGCGCTGACCACGCCGGGGATGCACATCGCCGCGATCGCCGATCTGAAGCGCGATCGCGCCGCGGCATCGCTGACCCGCGTCGGCTGGAAGCCCGAGCAGTTCGCCGCTTCCTCGCTCGCCGATGCCGTCGCCAGGGGCACGACCTGGCTCACCGAAGATTCGATGACGATGATCGCGGGTGACGGCATCGAGGTGATCATCGACGCCACCGGCTCGCCGCCGGCCGGCATCGCCCATGCGCGCGCCGCCTTCGCTTCCGGCAAGCACGTCGTCATGGTGAACGTCGAAGCCGATGCGCTGGTCGGCCCCATGCTGGCGCGCGAAGCCGAGAAGGCCGGCGTCGTCTATTCGCTCGCCTATGGCGACCAGCCGGCCCTGATCGCCGAGATGGTCGACTGGGCGCGCGCTTCCGGCTTCGAGGTGACGGCGGCCGGCAAGGGCACCAAGTACCTGCCGATCTATCACGGCTCGACGCCGGAATCGGTGTGGCAGCACTACGGCTTCTCCCGCGAGCAGGTGGCGAGCGGCGAGCTCAATGCGCAGATGTTCAACTCCTTCATCGACGGCACCAAGTCGGCGATCGAGATGACGGCGGTCGCCAACGCCACCGGCCTCTCGGCGCCCTCCGACGGGCTCCTGTTTCCGCCCTGCGGCGTCGACGATCTCGCCCATGTGCTCAGGCCGAAGTCGCATGGCGGCGTGCTCGAGGGCAAAGGCAAGGTCGAGGTGATCTCCTCGCTCGAGCGCGACGGCCGCCCGGTCTTCCGCGATCTCCGCTGGGGCGTCTATGTCGTCTTCGAGGGCGCCACCGGCTATGTTCGCGACTGCTTCAAGCAGTACGGGCTCGTGACCGATGGCACCGGCCGCTACACCGCGATGTACAAGCCCTATCACCTGATCGGCCTCGAGCTCGGCATCTCGGTCGCTTCCGCCGCGTTGCGCCGCGAGCCGACCGGCGTCGCCACCGGCTTCCGCGCGGATGCGGTCGCGACCGCCAAGCGCGATCTCGCCGCCGGCGAGGTTCTCGACGGCGAGGGCGGCTACACGGTCTGGGGCAAATGCCTGCCGGCGGAACGCTCGCTCAGCGAGGGCGCGTTGCCGATCGGCCTCGCGCATGGCCTCAAGCTCAAGCGCGCGGTCAAGGCCGGCAGCGTCGTCGGCTGGGCCGATGTCGCGACCGAGAACGCGTCGGGCCTCATGGCGGAAGCGATCCGCGCGCGCCGCCAGATGGAGGAGACGGCGCGGACCGAGCGCGGCACCGCCCGCGCCGCGCAATAGGTCTCAGCCGAGGTTCTGGCCGATCCAGCGGCGGAGATCGCCGGCGCCCATCGCGCCCGACTGGCGCGCGATCTCGCGGCCGCCCTTGAACAGGATCAGCGTCGGGATCGCCTGGATGCGATAGCGCTGGGCGAGGGCCGGCTCGGCGTCCGTGTCGACCTTGGCGAGTCGGGCCTCGGGCTCGATTTCCGCGGCTGCCGCTTCGAAGGTCGGGGCCATCGCCCGGCAGGGTCCGCACCATTGCGCCCAGAAATCGACGACGAGCGGCAGGTCCGCCGAGGCCGCGTGCTTGTCGAAGCGCGCGGTCGACAGCGCGACCGGCTTCCCGGGGAACAACGCCTTGCCGCAGCTTCCGCATTTGCCGCCTTCCGCGAGCCGGTCGACGGGCACACGATTGAGCGTGTCGCAGCTCGGGCAGGGGATGATCCTGGACTCGGTCATGGCTTTTTTCTCCTCGTCGGAGATGGGTTGCGCGCTTCCCGATACCAAGGTCTGAAAGGCGGAGAGTTGAGCGAAGTTCCAAGGCGCGCTATCAGGCACACATGACAGCGGCCTCCTATGCCGAAGTATCGGCCGGGTTAGATGCCCAGGTCGCCTCCGGCAAGCTGAAACCGGACCCTGACCAAGCCGAGATCGCCCGGCGCCTCGACCGCTTGGACGAGGAGCTGACGCAATCGGAAGGCGGCGGGGGCACGGGATGGGGCGCGCGTCTCTTCGGCAAGAAGCCGACCGAGGTGCCGCGCGGCGTCTATCTCTGGGGCGGCGTCGGCCGCGGCAAGTCGATGCTGATGGATCTGTTCTTCGCGCAGGTGCGCATCGCGAAGAAGCGCCGCGTGCATTTCCACGAGTTCATGCAGGAATGCCACGAGCGCATCCATCGCTGGCGCCAGACCAACAAGGTGTCCAAGACCTCGGAGCCGATCCGGCCGCTGGCACGCCAGATCGCCGACGAGGCGAAGCTGCTCTGCTTCGATGAGTTCCAGGTCCATGACATCGCCGACGCGATGATCCTGGGTCGTCTCTTCTTCGCGCTGTTCGAGCTCAACGTCGTCGTGGTGGCCACTTCCAACCGGCCGCCCGACGATCTCTACAAGGGCGGGCTGCAGCGCGAGCTGTTCGTGCCCTTCATCAAGCTCATCCAGCAGAAGCTCGATGTTCTATCGCTGGATGGTCGGACGGACTATCGCCTCGCGCGGCTCGGACGCATGGCGGTCTACCACAAGCCCAACGGGCCCGAGGCGCATGAGGCGCTGGAAGAGGCGTTCCGCCGGCTGACCCTGGGCGTTCTGGCGCACGCCGAGCAGATCACCGTGAAAGGGCGCATCGTCCCGGTGCCCCGCACGGCCGAGGGCGTCGCCTGGTTCGGTTTCGCCGATCTCTGCGAGCAGGCGCTCGGCGCCGGTGACTATCTCGCCATCGCGCGCCGCTATCACACCGTGATCCTGGAAGGCATTCCTGAGATGAATGCCGAGAGCCGCGACAAGGCCAAGCGCTTCGTCACCCTGATCGACGCGCTCTATGAGCGGAAGGTGAACCTGATCTCCTCGGCGGCCACCGATCCCGAGCTTCTCTACCCGATGGGCGAAGGCGCGTTCGAATTCCAGCGCACGGTCTCGCGGCTGGAAGAGATGCAGTCCGCCGAGTACCAGGCGCAGCCGCATCTGAAATAGGCGCACCTCAAATAGCGGCGTCCTCGGCGATCTCGGCCGCGGTCGCCGGCCTGATCATCGGCATGCCGGGCGCGGGCGGCTTCGGATCGAAGACCTGGCCGGCCAGCGCCATGTCGATGGCGCTGCCATCGGCGCTCAGCGGCAGGTGCAGCCGCCGCGTCCAGCGGTACTCGCCGCCCGGCCATTGGAAGGGGCCTTCTGAGTAGACCGGCAGGCCCTCGGCCATGACCGGGGCGTAGAGTTCGCGTGCCAGCGCCAGCCCGTCGCCGCCGGTCAGGTCGGAGAGCCGCCAGCCGGTATAGTCGAGGCCATGCGCCTCGACGATGCGGGTCCCGACCAGCCGGTAGCGGAGGTCGCCGTCCTCGGTGCGCTCGGCAATGATCAGGTTCGGCAGCAGTTGGGGAATGGCGACCGGGTCGATATTGCGCCGGAGCGGGGCCGCCCCGCCGGTCCGCTGGCTTATCCAATAGTCGTAGAGCCGGAGCAGCGCCGGATGCCCGATATGGACCCGAAAGCCCATCTGTCCCCCAGGTTTACCAATACTTTACACCCTGGTCATAAACTTGGGGAGGCATGCCACGAGCCTTGCTCAACGCATCAAATGAGGGTAGTTAGCCCCTTAAATCCGCTAGACTTCCTGCACTTCGATCCTTTGGGGGGACTCGAGATGGCTCGCAACAAGATCGCGCTCGTCGGCGCCGGCAATATCGGCGGCACGCTGGCGCTCCTCGCCGGGATGAAGGACCTGGGCGACATCGTCCTCTTCGACGTGGTCGAAGGCGTGCCCCAGGGCAAGGCGCTCGATCTCGCCCAGCTGAGCCCGGTCGAGGCTTCGATTCCAGGCTCGCCGGCACCAACGACTATGCCGCGATCGCGGGATCGGACGTGGTGATCATCACCGCGGGCGTCGCCCGCAAGCCCGGCATGAGCCGCGACGACCTGATCGGCATCAACACCAAGGTGATCACCCAGGTGGCGGCCGGCGTGAAGGCGCATTGCCCGAACGCCTTCGTCATCGTCATCACCAACCCGCTCGACGTCATGGTGTGGGTGATGCAGCAGAAGAGCGGCCTGCCCGCGAACAAGGTCGTCGGCATGGCCGGCGTGCTCGACTCGGCGCGCTTCCGCTACTTCCTCGCCGAGGAATTCAAGGTCTCGGTCGAGGACGTGACCGCCTTCGTGCTCGGCGGCCATGGCGACACCATGGTGCCGCTGATCCGCTACTCCACCGTCGCCGGCATCCCGGTCCCCGACCTGATCAAGATGGGCTGGTCGACGCAGGAGCGCATCGACAAGATCGTGCAGCGCACCCGCGACGGCGGTGCCGAGATCGTGGGATTGCTCAAGACCGGCTCGGCCTTCTACGCGCCGGCGGCCTCGGCGATCCAGATGGCGGAGGCCTACCTCAAGGACAAGAAGCGCGTGCTGCCCTGCGCGGTGAACCTGACCGGCCAGTACGGCATCAACGACGTCTATGTCGGCGTGCCGGTGGTGATCGGCGCCGGCGGCGTCGAGAAGATCGTCGAGATCTCGCTCAATGCCGATGAGAAGAAGATGTTCGACCACTCGGTCAACGCCGTGAAGACCCTGGTCGACGTCGTCAAGAAGCTGCCGGCCGCCTGATCCCCTTCACTCAAGTGGACGCTCTTGCATGAACATCCACGAGTACCAGGCGAAGCAGCTGCTCGCCAAATACGGCGTCGCCGTGCCGAAGGGCGGTGTCGCCTACACGCCCGACGAGGCGGTCAAGGCGGCGCAGGTGCTTCCGGGACCCGTCTATGTGGTGAAGTCGCAGATCCACGCCGGCGGCCGCGGCAAGGGCGGCGGCATCAAGGTGGTCAAGTCGATCGACGACGTGAAGGCGACGGCCCAGAAGATGCTGGGGATGACGCTGGTCACGCCGCAGACGGGACCCAAGGGCAAGGAAGTGAAGCGCGTCTATGTCGAGGAAGGCTGCGACATCAAGCGCGAGCTCTACCTCGGCATGCTGCTCGACCGGAAGGCCAGCCGGCTCGTCATGATGGCCTCGACCGAAGGCGGCATGGACATCGAGGAAGTGGCCGAGAAGCATCCGGAGAAGATCATCAGGGTGACGATCGATCCGGCCTCCGGCTTTTCCGGCTTCCATGCGCGCAAGCTCGCATACGGCCTCAAGCTCGAAGGGCCGCAGGTGGGATCGGCGGTCAAGTTCATGACCTCGCTCTACAAGGCCTTCAACGAGCTCGACGCCTCGCTGGTCGAGATCAACCCGCTGGTGGTCACCGGCGCCGGCCAGGTGCTGGCGCTCGACGCCAAGATGAACTTCGACGACAACGCGCTCTTCCGCCACAAGGACATCGAGGAGCTTCGCGACCTCGACGAGGAGGACGCGCTCGAGCGCGAGGCGCACCAGTACGAGCTCAACTACATCAAGCTCGACGGCAACATCGGCTGCATGGTCAACGGCGCCGGCCTCGCCATGGCGACGATGGACATCATCAAGCTCTATGGCGGCGCGCCGGCGAACTTCCTCGATGTCGGCGGCGGCGCCACCAAGGAACGCGTGACCCAGGCCTTCAAGATCCTCCTCTCGGATGCGAATGTCGAAGGCGTGCTGGTCAACATCTTCGGCGGCATCATGCGCTGCGACGTGATCGCCGAGGGCATCGTCGCCGCGGCGCGCGAGGTCAGTCTCAACGTGCCGCTGGTCTGCCGCCTCGAAGGCACCAATGTCGAGCTCGGAAAGAAGATCCTGGCCCAGTCGGGCCTGCCGATCATCACCGGTGACAATCTGGCCGACGCCGCCGAGAAGGTGGTCAAGGCAGTGAAGGAGGCGGCCTGATGGCGGTCCTCGTCGGACGCGATACGCGCGTCATCTGCCAGGGCTTCACCGGCGCCCAGGGCACCTTCCATTCCGAGCAGGCGATCGCCTACGGCACCAAGATGGTCGGCGGCGTGACGCCCGGCAAGGGCGGCACCAAGCACCTCAACCTGCCGGTCTTCGACACGGTCGACCAGGCCGTGGCCGAGACCAAGGCCGACGCTTCCGTGATCTACGTGCCGCCGCCCTTCGCCGCGGACGCGATCCTGGAGGCGATCGACGCCGGGCTCCCGCTCGTCATCTGCATCACCGAGGGCATCCCGGTCCTCGACATGGTCAAGGTCAAGCGGGCGCTCTCGGGCTCGAAGACGCGGCTGATCGGCCCCAACTGCCCCGGCGTGATCACGCCCGGCGAGTGCAAGATCGGCATCATGCCCGGGCACATCCACAAGCCCGGCAAGATCGGCATCGTCTCGCGCTCCGGCACGCTCACTTACGAAGCGGTCGGCCAGACCACGGCCGCGGGCCTCGGCCAGACGACCTGCATCGGGATCGGCGGCGATCCGGTCAACGGCACCAACTTCATCGACTGCCTCGACATGTTCTTAGGGGATGACGCGACCCAGGGCATCATCATGATCGGCGAGATCGGCGGCACCGCCGAAGAGGACGCGGCGGACTTCCTCAAGAAGGCCAAGAAGAAAAAGCCGATGGTCGGGTTCATCGCCGGACTCACTGCACCGCCCGGCCGGCGCATGGGCCATGCCGGGGCGATCATCTCCGGCGGCAAGGGAGGCGCCGGCGACAAGATCGAGGCGATGCGCTCCGCCGGCATCCGGGTTACCGAGTCGCCCGCAGCGCTCGGCTCCACCATGGTCGAGGTCTTGAAGGGGGCCTGATATCGGCCCCACCTAAGGGAGCGCGACGGTCCTTAAAGGCCGGTCGCGTCGAGGACGATATGGCAGGCGGATTAGAAGCAACCTTCCTCAGCGGAGCGAACGCGCCGTTCATCGCCGAGATGCACGAGCGCTTTATCGAAGACCCGAATTCGGTCGACGAGAGCTGGCGCACGCTGTTCGGCGCGCTCACCGACGAGCCGGCGGCCGTCGTCTCCGAAGTCAAAGGCGCTTCGTGGAAGCCGCGGTCCAGCCGCATCATCGGCAACGGCCACGACATGGCCGCGGCCGGAGTCGTCAAGAAGGGCGCCAGCGAGACCGAGGTCCGCGCCGCGGCCGTCGACTCCTTCCGCGCGCTGATGCTGATCCGCGCGTATCGCGAGCGCGGCCACTTGGCCGCCAATCTCGACCCGCTGGGCCTCGAGAAGCCGAAATACCACCCGGAGCTCGATCCCTCGACCTACGGCTTCGGCGACGCCGATTTCGACCGGTCGATCTTCGTCGCCGGGCAGCTGGGATTCGAGGCGGCGCCGCTCAAGCAGATCCTCGCGGCGGCGCAGGCGACCTACTGCGGCAATGTCGGCGTCGAGTACATGCACATCACCGATCCGGCGCGCCGCGCCTGGATCCAGGAGCGCATCGAGGGCGAGCGCAACCACACCGATTTCACGCCTCGCGGCAAGAAGGCGATCCTCGGTCGCATGATCGCGGCCGAGACCTTCGAGCGCTTCTGCGGCGTCAAATGGGTCGGCACCAAGCGCTTCGGTCTCGACGGCGGCGAGGCGCTGATCCCGGGCCTCGAGCAGATCCTCAAGCGCGGTGGCCAGCTCGGCCTCAAGGACGTCGTGATCGGCATGCCGCATCGCGGCCGCCTCAACGTGCTCACCAACTTCATGAGCAAGCCGTTCAAGGCGCTGTTCTCGGAGTTCCAGGGCAACCCGGCGAACCCCGAGGAGGTGCAGGGCTCGGGCGACGTGAAGTACCACATGGGCACGTCCTCGGACCGCGAGTTCGACGGCAACGTCGTGCACCTGTCGCTGACCGCCAACCCCTCGCATCTCGAGGCGGTGAACCCCGTCGTCGAAGGCAAGGCCCGGGCGAAGCAGCAGCAGCTCGGCGACAAGGATCGCAAGCTGGTCCTGCCGCTGCTCCTCCATGGCGACGCGGCCTTCGCCGGCCAGGGTCTGGTGCCGGAGACGCTGATGCTCTCCGAGCTCAAGGGCTACAAGACTGGCGGCACGCTGCACTTCATCGTCAACAACCAGATCGGCTTCACCACGGCGCCGAGCTTCTCCCGGTCCTCGCCCTATCCGTCGGACGTGGCGAAGATGGTCGATGCGCCGATCTTCCACGTCAACGGCGACGACCCGGAGGCGGTGGTGCATGTCTCGCGCATCGCCATCGAGTACCGCCAGCAATTCGGTTCGGACGTCGTCATCGACATGTTCTGCTACCGGCGCTTCGGCCACAACGAATCCGACGAGCCGATGTTCACCCAGCCGCTTATGTACAAGAAGATCGCGACGCAGCCGACCTCGCGCGAAATCTACGAGAGGCGGCTGATCGAGGAAGGCGTCGTCACCAAGGAAGAGGCCGAGGGCATGAACGCGGAGTTCCGCGACATGCTGGAGACCGAGTTCCAGGCCGCGACCGCCTATCGCCCGAACAAGGCCGACTGGCTCGAAGGCAAGTGGCTGGGTCTCGGCCTCGCCGCCAACGACGACCGCCGCGGCGACACCGCGGTCGAGATGGCGGCCCTGAAGGAGGTCGGCGCGGCGCTCTCGCGCTTCCCCGAGGGCTTCCAGGTAAACTCGAAGCTCGTGCGCCAGCTCGAAGCAAAGAAGAAGATGATCGAGACCGGCGAGGGCATCGACTGGGCGATGGGCGAGGCGCTCGCCTTCGGCACGCTCGCGATCGAAGGCGTGCCGGTCCGGCTTTCGGGCCAGGATTCGGGCCGCGGTACCTTCAGCCATCGCCACGCCGTTCTGGTCGACCAGAAGACCGAGCAGCGCTACATCCCACTGAACAACATCCGCGAGGGGCAGGCGACCTTCGAAGTGCATGACAGCCCGCTCTCCGAGCAGGCGGTCCTGGGCTTCGAATACGGCTACTCGCTTGCCGATCCCAACTCGCTCGTTCTCTGGGAGGCGCAGTTCGGCGACTTCGTCAACGGCGCGCAGATCATCATCGACCAGTTCATCGCCGCCGGCGAGATCAAGTGGCTGCGCATGTCGGGCCTGGTGATGCTGCTGCCGCATGGTTACGAGGGCGCGGGGCCGGAGCACTCCTCGGCGCGCCTCGAGCGCTTCCTCCAGCTCTGCGGCGAAGACAACCTGCAGGTCGTCAACTGCACGACGCCCGCCAATTACTTCCACGCGCTTCGCCGTCAGCTGCGCCGGCCCTATCGCAAGCCGCTCATCGTCATGTCGCCGAAGTCGCTGCTCCGGCACAAGATGGTGGTCTCGAAGCTCTCGGAGATGGGCCCCGGCTCGACCTTCCACCGTCTCCTCTGGGATGACGGCGAGGTGGTCGCCGATGAGAAGATCAAGCGGATCGTGCTCTGCTCCGGCAAGATCTACTACGACCTCTACGCGGAGCGGGAGAAGCGCGGCGTCAAGGACATCTACCTGATGCGCCTCGAGCAGCTCTATCCGTTTCCGTTCAACGCGCTGACCAAGGAGCTGCAGCGCTTCCCAAAGGCGGATGTCGTCTGGTGCCAGGAAGAGCCGGAGAATGCCGGCGCCTGGTTCTTCGTCGACCGCCGCATCGAGCAGTGCATGGGCGAGGCCGGCCTCAAGGCGGGGCGGCCTATCTATGTCGGGCGCCCGACGGCGGCCGCGACCGCGACCGGCCTGCTGCGCCGGCATAATCGCGAGGAAGCCGAGCTCCTCAACCAGGCGCTCACGCTGAAGGCCTAGAAGATCAGAAGAACCAAGAGGCGATCATGGCGACCGAGATCAAGGTACCCGCGCTGGGCGAATCCGTGACCGAGGCGACCGTCGCCAAATGGCTGAAGAACGTCGGCGACGCCGTCGCCCGCGACGAGCCGCTGGTCGAGCTCGAGACCGACAAGGTGACGCTCGAGGTCAACGCGACCGCCGCCGGCACGCTCGGCGACATCGCCGCGCCGGCCGGTGCGACTGTCGAGGTCGGCGGCCTGCTCGGCACGATCACCGAGGGCGCGGGCGGGGCTGCGGCGAAGCCCGCGGCCAAGCCGGCTGCGGCTTCTGCACCGGCCGCGAAACCGTCCGCTCCCGCGCCGGCCGCCAAGCCTGCCGCTGCGGTCCAGCCTCTCTCGCCGTCCGTCCGCAAGATGGTCGAGGAGACCAAGGTCGACCCGTCGACGATCGCCGGCTCCGGGAAGGACGGGCGCCTGACCAAGGGCGACGTGATCGCGGCGCTCGAATCGAAGCCTGCTGCGGCCGCGGCACCTGCTGCTCCGCACAAGCCACGCGATCTCGGGCCGCGTGAAGAACGCGTGAAGATGACCCGCCTGAGGAAGCGCATCGCCGAGCGTCTCAAGCAGGCGCAGAACACAGCCGCCATGCTCACCACCTTCAACGAGGTGGACATGACTCATGTCATGGCGCTACGCGAATCCTACAAGGAACACTTCGAGAAGCGCCACGGCGTGAAGCTCGGTTTCATGAGCTTCTTCGTGAAGGCCTGCCTCGCGGGCTTGAAGGAGCTGCCGGCGGTCAATGCGGAGATCGACGGCGACGACATCATCTACAAGAACCACTACGACATCGGCGTCGCCGTCGGCACCGAGCAGGGCCTGGTCGTGCCGGTGGTGCGCGATGCCGACCAGATGGGCTTCGCCGATATCGAGAAAACCATCAACGCGCTCGGCAAGAAGGCCCGCGACGGCAAGCTCTCGATCGAGGACCTGACCGGCGGCACCTTCACCATCTCGAATGGCGGCGTCTACGGCTCGCTACTGTCGACGCCGATCCTCAACCCGCCGCAGTCCGGCATCCTCGGCATGCACAAGATCCAGCAGCGGCCGATGGCGATCGGCGGCAAGGTCGAGGTGCGCCCGATGATGTATCTCGCCCTCTCCTACGACCACCGCATCATCGACGGCCGCGAGGCCGTGACCTTCCTGGTGCGCGTCAAGGAAGCGATCGAGGACCCGCAGCGCCTCCTTCTCGAGGTCTGATCCATGGCCCAGTCCTTCGACGTCGTCGTCATCGGCTCGGGGCCGGGCGGCTATGTCTGCGCCATCCGCGCCGCCCAGCTCGGCATGAAGGTCGCCTGCGTCGAGAAACGCGAGACGCTCGGCGGCACCTGCCTCAATGTCGGCTGCATCCCCTCGAAGGCGCTGCTCGTCGCCTCCGAGAAGTTCCACGAGGCCCAGCACGAGCTCGGCAATTTCGGCGTCCAGGTGAAGGACGTCGCGCTCGATCTGCAAAAGATGCTGGGCCACAAGGACAAAGTGGTTGACGCGACGGTCAAGGGCGTCGCCTTCCTGTTCAAGAAGAACAAGATCACGCATGTCGCCGGCACCGGGAAGATCACGGCGCTGGGCAAGGTCGAGGTGGCGCTGAACGCCGGCGGCACCGACACGCTGGAAGCCAAGCACATCATCGTCGCCACCGGCTCCGAGGTGATGCCGCTGAAGGGCATCGAGATCAACGAGAAGCAGATCATCTCCTCGACCGGCGGCCTCGTGCTGAACAAGGTGCCGAAGACCATGGTGGTCATCGGCGGCGGCTACATCGGCCTGGAGCTGGGATCGGTCTGGCAGCGCCTCGGCGCCAAGGTGACGGTGGTCGAGTTCCTCGACCGCATCACGCCCGGCATGGATGGCGAGGTCTCCAAGCAGTTCCAGCGGATCCTTGCCAAGCAGGGTCTCGCCTTCAAGCTCTCGACCAAGGTGACCTCGGCCAAGGCCGACAAGAAAGGCGTGACGCTCACGCTCGAGCCCGCCGCCGGCGGTGCCGCGGAGACGATGGAAGCCGATGTCGTGCTGGTCTCGGTCGGGCGCCGGCCGTTCACTCAAGGCCTCGGCCTCGAAGCCGTCGGCGTCGCGCTCGACGAGCGCGGACGCGTGAAGACCGACAAGCACTTCCAGACCAACGTGCCCGGCATCTACGCGATCGGCGACGTGATCGCCGGGCCGATGCTGGCGCACAAGGCCGAGGATGAGGGCATCGCGCTCGCCGAGATCCTCGCCGGTCAGGCCGGACACGTGAACTACGACGTGATCCCCGGCATCGTCTACACATGGCCGGAAGTGGCCTCGGTCGGCAAGACCGAGGAGGAGCTGAAGGCTGCCGGCGTCGACTACAAGGCCGGAAAATTCCCGTTCACCGCCAATGCTCGCGCCCGCGCCAACGGCATGACCGACGGCTTCGTGAAGATCCTCGCCGATGCCAAGACCGACCGTGTGCTGGGCGTGCACATCATCGGCGGCGAGGCCGGCGGCATGATCCACGAATGCGCGGTGGCGATGGAGTTCGGCGGCTCGGCCGAGGACATCGCGCGCACCTGCCACGGCCACCCGACGGTGAACGAGACGGTCAAGGAAGCCGCGCTTGGCGTCGCCGGGCGCGCGATCCACATCTAGCCGGCGACGAAGCGCCTCCACATCGTCGTGTAGGCGTCTTCGACCGATCGGGCGTGCGCGATCCTGTCGCAGAGGATCGATGAGCTGACGCGCGATCGGAGCGTGGCGCGCAGTTCTTCCCTCTGCTTCCTGTCGGCTGCGAGCGCGGCGGCAATGCGGACCATGTCGTCGATGTCGTGGGCGACGAGGCGATCGAGCCCGAGAGCGCCCAGCGTGCTGGCGCCGACGCGCGCGGTGAAGCGGTCACCGGCCAGGGTGACGACGGGAATGCCCATCCACAGCTGCTCGAAGGTGGTCGTGGCGCCGTTGAACGGCAGCGGATCGAGGCCGATGTCGATACGCTGCAGGAATCGGAGGTGCTGATCCTTCGTTCCCTGATCGCTGCCTTCGAGGAGCAGGCGATCGCGGTCGATGCCGTGGCTGGCGAAGTCGCGGGCGAGACGGCCGCGCAGGCTCGCGACCTGGAACGCGTCGAAGTACCAAAGTGCCAGACGCGAACCCGGGACGGTGCGCATGACCGCCGCCCATGCCGCGATCGTTTTCGGTGAGAGCTTCGCCGGGTTGTTGCAGGAGCCGAAGGTGATGATGCCGCTCAGGCTTTCGGGTATCGGGCCTGGTTCGGGTGCACCCTCGATCGGTTGATGGAGATAGAGGCAGGGGAGGCGGAACAGCGTCTCAGTGAACCGTTCCGTCGCTTCCGGAGGATGAAGACGAGCATCGGTCATCCAGTAGTCGATCGCGGCCAACCCGGTGGAGGTGACGTCATAGAGGCTTGCCTGGATCGGAGCCGGCTTACGGCTTGCAACATCGAGTCGATTCTCACCGACCTGTCCGGCGCAGCAGACCAGGATGTCGATTCGGTCTTCAGCGATCTGGCGAGCGGCGTCATGATCCGAAAGGTGGCGAACGTCTCGCCAGCGATCCGCCGCGGCACGGAATCGCGCTGTCATCGAATCCGGGCGGGCCACGTTCGAATACATCGTCACGCTGAAACGTCCTCGATCGTGACCCTCGATCAGGCCGATGAGATTCCGCCCGACGACGTGACCTCTGATGTCGCCCGACAGATACCCGATGGAGAGCCGGCGGTCGGGCGTCCGGTCGATGTCGGCGGGCACGCTGTGTGCGCTGGTGAGCCGGGCCGCCCAAGGTTTGTGCTCGGCCTCGACTGTCGTTGGATCGAGATCGTCGAGGTAGTGCAGCGTGAGCAGAAGGTTGCGCCGAAACTCGGAGCTCTGTTTCAAGGCGAGCGCTCGACGGAACGTCCGCACGGAAGACGTCGCCAAGCCCAGATCCTTGAGCGAAACGGCAAGGCAATTATGGATCGCCGCATTGTCAGGAGACAGAACGAGCGCCCGTTTGGCGTTGGCGACGGACGCGTCTCGTACACCGATATTCTGAAGAAGCGCCGCCAGTGTCGCGAGCACGACCGGAGAGGTTCGATCGATATGCACGCTTCGCCGCAGGTTCTTGGCCGCATCTCGCATGTCACCCGTCTCGTCAACCGCGAGAGCGAGATTGTAATAGGCCTGCGGATTGTCCGGCGCGAGGCTGAGGCCGCGGCGTGTCGAGGCAGCCGCCACGGCCGGCCGGCGTTGCGCCGCGGTGACCTGTGCCAGATTCAGGTGAAACGCTGCCTGCGTCGGATCGATGGCAAGCGCCCGGCCGATCGAGGCAGCGGCGCGCGGATGCCCGCCGCGCTGGAAGAGGGCAAGCCCGCGCAAGTGATGCGCGTCAGCATTCGCCGGCACCGCCGCGAGCACGGTGACATAGACGCGGACTGCCTCGTCTATCCGGCCGGCCTAGTGCTTGCGAAGCGCGTCCGTGAGAGCGGCCTGGATGTCTTCCAGGGTAGGCATGGCGTCATACTGGCACGGATCAGCCGAACAGCTCGTGGATCGCGAGCCAGACTCCGGCGACGAAAGCGCCGAGCACGGCCGCGACCAGGAACACCGCCACGATCGCGGTCACAAGGCCGAGGATGACGAAGAGCCCGTCGCGGCCGATCAGCGCCAGCGCGAAAAGACTGATGGCGATCGCCGGCGGCTGGTTGCCGAGCACGATCGGCAGCGCCATCAGCGCGGCCATGATGACGCAGATCAGGCCGATCAGGCGCTCGGCGGCAAAGGTCACGAGGAGGCCGAGCCGCGGGCGCACGAGCCTCTCGGCGCGCTCGAGCCAGGGCAGGGCCTTGTCCAGGATGCGCGCGAGCTCGGCGCGCGAGAAGGATTTGGCGCCGAGCCAGCGCGGCAGCCAAGGCCGGTGGCGGCCCTGCATGAGCTGGGCTGCGATCAGGATCAGCGGAACGCCGAAAACGGTCGAGATGCCGGGGATCGCGGAGATCGGCAGCGCCATCGGCAGCGACAGCAGCAGCATGGCGAGCCCGTAGCCGCGGTCGCCGAGGATCTCGATCGCCTCGTCGAGCGTCAGCCGCTCGCCACCGGCGGGGTCGGTCAGCCGTCTCAGGACGGCGCCGATCGTCTCGCCAGGCGCTTGGGTGTTCACGACCGCGGATGAGCGGCGCGGTGGACCTCGAGAAGGCGGGTGAGGTCGACCTTGGTGTAGCGCTGGGTCGTCGCCAGCGAAGCGTGGCCCAGCAGCTCCTGGATGGCGCGGAGATCGGCGCCTTCCGCGAGGAGGTGGGTCGCGAAGCTGTGCCGAAGCGCATGCGGCGTTGCCGTCTCCGGCAGGCCGAGGCCGCGGCGAAGCTTCGCCACGGCGCCTTGCACCAGGCGCGGATGCAGCGGCCCACCGCGCGCACCGAGGAACAGCGGACCGTCCGGTCCCGGATTGTGCGGGCAGAGCGCGACATATGCGGCGACGGTCTCGGCGACAAGCGGCAGGATCGGCACCGCGCGCGACTTACGGCCCTTGCCGAGGACGGTGAGCGAGCCTTGCTCCGTCGGCGCCTCGCGGCGCGTGATCGCGAGCGCTTCGCCGAGACGGAGGCCGGCGCCGTAGAGAAGTGCGAGCACGGCGGCATCGCGGGCGCCATGCCAGGGCTCGCTGCCTTCGCTTTCGATCGCGTCGAGAAGCTCGGAGGCTTCGGGGATGGTCAGCGCCTTCGGCACCGATTGCGGGCGCTTCGGCGTGCGGATGGTGGCGAGTTTCGGGTTTTCGGCAAGGCCACGGCGGCCGAGGAAGCGAAAGAAGTTACGGATCACCGAGAGCGAGCGCGCGGCGGAGGTCTTGGCGCGGCCGCGCGCCTGCTCGGCGGCGAGGAAGGCCCGGAAATCGCCGGGCTTGAGCGCGGCGAGATCGGCAAGGCTCGCCTCCTGGCCGAGATGGCCGGTCAGGAAACCCAGAAACTGCGCAAGATCGCGTTCATAGGCATCGAGCGTGTGCCGCGAAGCGCGTCGTTCATGAGCGAGCCAGGCGCGCCAGTCCGCGACGGCGCGGGCGACGGTCAGGTCGGCGACCTCAGCCATGACCGGACCGAGATCTCCAGCGCACGGGCGAGGAAAGCCAGAAGCTCGGTGCCCTGGCTCGGATGGAAAGTGCTTTCGCGCCGGGAGCCGAAGGCGATCAGCCCGACCGGCGCCTCGGCGCTCACCTTGATCCGGATCAGCGCATCGGAACGCACGAGGCCGGCGGCGGCACCGAAGATCTCGGCCTCGCCCTGTCCTTCCGGACGCAACCGCGTGTCACGACCCTCGCCGATCAGGCGATCGACGCTGCTGGCGGGAAGCCGGGTGATTCCGAGGACATGGCCGGCCGTGATCTTGGCATCGGCCGCCTCGACCGCGAAGGCGACGACGTCGAGATCCAGGATCAGCGCCAGATCCTGCGTCACGGTGTGGACGAGATGCTCCAGGCTCGGCGCCTCGATCATCGCCAGGACCGCCGAGTGGACACGGCCCTGGGTCTGCAGGTTGACGCGGTTGGTGGCGATCAGCTTGCGCTGCGTCGTCTTCAGCCGGCCAAGCTCGCTACGCTGCCGATCGAGCATCACCTTCTGCAGGTCGACCACGCCTTCGCTCATCTCGCGGCCAGGCGCCATCAGGGCGAGCACCGCATCCGGATGGTTCAGGAGGAAGTCCGGATGCCGGCGCAGATATTCGGTGACTTCTGCGGCGTCGAGCGTTTCGTTGGGGCGTGCGGTGGACATCAGAGGATCGATTGTCCTGTCTTCTTCCAGTCGGCGAGGAAGGCGGCGAGACCCTTGTCGGTTAGCGGATGGTTGAAGAGCGAGCGCAGCACCGCCGGTGGCAAGGTCGCCACATCGGCGCCGAGCTTGGCCGACTCGATCACATGGATCGGGTGGCGGATCGAGGCGACCAGCACCTCGGTCTTGAAGGCAGGGTAGCTGCGATAGATCTGGACGATGTCGGCGATCAGCCCCATGCCGTCCTGGCCGATGTCGTCGAGCCGGCCGACGAAGGGCGAGATGAAGGCCGCGCGCGCCTTGGCCGCGAGCAGGGCCTGGGCCGGAGAGAAGCAGAGCGTGACATTGACCTTGGTGCCCTCGTCGGCGAGCACGCGGCAGGTCTTGAGCCCGTCCGGCGTCAGCGGCACCTTGACCGCGACGTTCTTGGCGATCTTGGCGAGCTTGCGGCCCTCGGCCAGCATGGCCGCGTGGTCGGTCGCGGTCACCTCGGCCGAAACCGGCCCCTCGACCGCGGCACAGATCTCGGCGATCACGTCGAGCATCTTGCGGCCGCTCTTCTGGATGAGCGATGGATTGGTGGTGACACCGTCGAGGAGGCCGGTCGCGGCCAGCTCCCGAATCTCGGCGATGTCGGCGGTATCGACGAAGAACTTCATTTGCGGCCCCGGAATCTAGTGTGAAATCTACCTCATGATGGCTGACGACGCCAGCACACAAGCCATTGGGGGTGGAGCCCGGGTCTCGGTCCTGCTGCCGCTGCCCCTGGCCGGCCCTTACGATTATTTGGTGCCGGAGGAGATGACGCTCCAGAGGGGCGAGTTCGTCATCGTGCCGCTGGGACCGCGCGAACTTCTCGGCGTGGTCTGGGGCAAGGGCACCGACGATGTCGCCGAAGCCAGGCTGAAGCCCGTGGTCGAGCACCTGGAGGACGCCCCGTCGCTGCCGGAAGCCGTCCTGCGCTTCGTCGACTGGGTCGCCGCATACACGCTTTCGCCGCCGGGGGCCGTGCTCCGCATGGCGATGAGCGTGCCGTCGGCGCTGGTCCCGCCGCGGCTCGCAACGGGATACCGCTTCTCACGTATGCCGGAGCCCGGTGAGCGTGTGACGGCGCAGCGAAAGCGCGTCATCGAGCTTCTTGCAGAAGGCGTCGCCTGGCTTCCGCCCGACCTTGCACGCGAAGCGGGTGTCGGCGCCGGCGTGCTCAAGGCGATGGAGAAGGACGGGATCATCGAAAAGGTTGAGCTCCCGCCGGGACCACCCTTCGAGATGCCGGATGTCGACCGGCCGGGCCGAACCCTCTCCACGGACCAGGCAGCAGCATCGACCGAGATGTGCCAGCGCCTCGCCGAGGATGCGTTCTCCGTGACCCTGCTCGACGGCGTCACCGGCAGCGGCAAGACCGAGGTCTATTTCGAGGCGGTCGCCGAGTGTCTTCGCCGCGACCGGCAGGCGCTGGTGCTGCTGCCGGAGATCGCGCTGTCGGCGGAGTGGCTCGGGCGTTTTGAGTCCCGCTTCGGCGTGAAGCCGGCGGTATGGCATTCGGACCTGACGCAGGCCGAGCGCCGTATCACCTGGCGCGCGATCGCCGAGGGCAAGGCACCGGTCGTGGTCGGCGCGCGTTCGGCGCTGTTCCTGCCTTATCCGGATCTCGGCCTCATCGTCGTCGACGAGGAGCACGATCCCGCCTTCAAGCAGGAGGACGGGGTTCACTACCACGCGCGCGACATGGCGGTGGTACGCGCCCAGCTCGGCCGCTTTCCGATCGTGCTGTCCTCGGCGACGCCTTCGCTCGAAAGCCACGTGAACGAGACGACTGGACGATACCGGCGGCTGCATCTGCCCGACCGTCATGCGGGCGCGCAGCTGCCCGACATCCGCACGATCGATCTGCGTCGCGACAAGCCGCCCTCGCAGCACTTCTTGAGCCCGCCTCTCGTGCAAGCGCTGCATGAGACCCTCGCTGCCGGCGAGCAATCGCTCTTGTTCCTCAATCGCCGAGGCTACGCGCCGCTGACCTTGTGCCGCGCCTGCGGCACGCGGCTCGCCTGCCCCAACTGCTCGACTTGGCTGGTCGAGCATCGGCTGGCCGGACGGCTGCAGTGCCATCATTGCGGCCACTCTTCGCGTCGTCCGCCCGCCTGTTCTTCCTGCGGTGCCGATGACGCCTTCGCCGCTTGCGGCCCCGGGGTCGAGCGGCTCGCCGAGGAGCTGCTTACCGTCCTGCCCGAAGCCCGGTTCACTGTGATGACCAGCGACACGATCGGCGGTCCGGCGCAGGCCGCGGAGCTGGTGCGCTCGATCCGCGACGGCGAGGTCGACGTCGTGATCGGCACGCAGATGGTGGCCAAGGGCCACAACTTCCCCAAGCTGACCTTGGTCGGCGTCGTCGATGCCGATCTCGGCCTCGAAGGCGGCGATCTGCGAGCGGCGGAACGTACCTATCAACTCCTGCATCAGGTTGCCGGCCGCGCCGGACGGCACGAGCGCCCGGGGCGCGTGCTCCTGCAGACCTGGCAGCCGGAGAGTCGCGTGATGGCGGCGCTCGCCTCGGGCGATCGCGACCGTTTCCTCGCGGTCGAGGCGGCCGAGCGCGAGGCGGCCGGCATGCCGCCCTATGGGCGTCTTGTCGGCCTCGTTATCTCCAGCCACGATCCGCAGGTCGTCGATGCGGTCGCGCGTGCCCTCGGCAAGTCCGCGCCGACGGGAGAGGGGATCCAGGTGCTGGGACCGGCGCCGGCGCCGCTCGCGCTGCTGCGTGGTCGCCATCGTCGCCGGCTGTTGCTCAAGGCCGACCGTGCGGTCCGCGTGCAGCCGATCGTCGTCGACTGGCTCGCGCGCGTGAAGGTGCCTGGCACCGCACGCGTGCAGATCGACATCGACCCGTACAGCTTTCTTTAGGCTTCCTGCTTTACGTCGGCGACGGTGCCGCCGGAGATGCGGACTAGCTCGTCGGCGCTCAAGCGGAACACCGCGTTCGGCGTGCCGGCGGCGGCCCAGATCGGATCGAGCGCGAGCAGGTCGCGGTCGATCAGCACGATCGGGGATTCGGAATGGCCGAGCGGAGCCACGCCCCCGATGGCGTAGCCGGTACGCTCGCGCACATAGGCGGCATCGGCGCGACCGATCTTCTGGCCGATCTCGGCCTTCACCTTCTTCTCGTCGATCCGGTTGATGCCCGAAGCAACGACCAGCACCGGGCGCCCGCTCGCCGCCTTGAACACCAACGACTTCGCGATCTGCGCGAGCGTGCAGCCGATCGCCGAGGCGGCTTCGGCGGAACTCCGCGTCGACTCCGGGAACTCGACGACGCGACCGGCCATGCCCTGAGCGGCCAGCAGGTCTTCGACGCGTTGAGCGGCGGGCTTGAGGGACATGATGTGCTCTCGGCTTGCAGGCGCGCGTGTGTATACGCATTCCCGAGATCTGACTAGATTGGCTGAGACGCGGAGGAGGTCCGGCGGACGGTGAAGCTCAATCTCGGATGCGGATCGGACATTCTCGCCGGCTGGGTCAATGTCGACCTGCATCCGGGTGCGGGCGTCGACCGGATCGTCGATCTCGAGCGCGTTCCCTGGCCCTGGGGCGATTCTTCCGCCGAGGAAGTGAGGCTGAAGCACGTGCTCGAACATCTCGGGCGGAACTCCGAGACGTTTCTCTCCGTGATCAAGGAGCTCTGGCGGGTCTGCGCGAACGGAGCAAAGGTAGCGATCACCGTTCCACACCCGCGCCATGACGCGTTTCTCACTGACCCGACCCATGTCCGGCCGATCCTCGAAGGAACACTCCGGCTATTCGACCAGGGTGCCAATTTCGAGGACCGGAAGCGCGGCTTCTCCAACACGCCGCTGGGCCTGATCACAGGTGTCGACTTCCGGCTCGAATCCGTCGAGCACACCGTCGAGAAGGATTGGCTGGAGCGCTTCCAACGCGGCGAGATCTCCCATGCGGAGCTCAATCACGCGGCCCGGCACTACAACAACGTGATCAGCGAGACCGACTTCCTGTGGCGGACGGTCAAGCCGGCCGGTGGGGTGTGATCGCCGATGGCGGATGAGCCCGCACCTGCAGCCGTGACGCGTCTCGCGGAAGCCGTGCGCAACGGCGACCGGCGCGCGTTGGCTCAGGCGCTGACCCTGGTCGAGTCGACGCGGCCCGATCATCGCGCTCAGGCCGATGCGCTGCTTTCCCGGCTCCTGTCGGCGACAGGACGGGCGGCGCGGGTCGGCGTCTCGGGCGCGCCCGGCGTGGGCAAGTCGAGCTTCATCGAGGCGCTCGGGCTGCACCTCGCCGAAGAGGGGCGCAGGGTCGCAGTCCTCGCCGTCGATCCGTCCTCAGAAGTCTCCGGTGGGTCGATCCTCGGCGACAAGACGCGGATGGAGCGATTGTCGCGCCATCCCAACGCCTTCATCCGGCCATCGCCCTCCGGCGGTGCGCTCGGCGGTGTCGCCCGGCGCAGCCGCGAGACGCTTCTGATCATGGAAGCGGCCGGCTACGAAGTGGCGCTGGTCGAGACGGTCGGTGTCGGCCAGTCCGAGACCGCCGTCGCCGAGATGACCGACAGCTTCCTCCTGCTGCTGGCTCCGGGCGGCGGCGACGAGTTGCAGGGCATCAAGAAGGGCATCGTCGAGCTTGCTGACCTCCTGGCGGTCACCAAGGCCGATGGAGATCTGAAGCCGGCCGCCGGGCGCGCCCGCGCCGACTATGCGGCGGCCCTTGCCATCCTCGGCGGCGGGTCGGATTGGCGGCCGGCTGTGCTCACCTGCTCATCCGTCACCGGCCAGGGCATCGCCGAGGTCTGGCAGGCGGTCCTCCGGCACCGCGAGGCCTTGGGCGCCATGGGTTTGGCGGCCAAGCGGGCTGTCCAGGCGCGGCGCTGGATGTGGCGTGAGGTCGAGGAGGGGCTGATCGCCGCGCTCCGGGCCGATCCCGAGGTGGCGGCGCGGCTTGGGCCTCTCGAGCAGGCTGTGGCCAATGGCCGCGCCACGCCCGGCGAGGCGGCTGGCGAGCTTCTCAGGGCGTTCCGGCCCGGCGCTTGACGGCCCGGAAGGGCTTGGGTACAACCCCGCGCCTCGGCGCTGGGCTCAAACCCGGCGTCTCACCTTTCATTCGGTCGGACCCGTGCCATGGCAAGACGCTGCGACATCACCGGCAAGGGCGTTCTGGTTGGCAACAATGTCAGCCACGCCAACAACAAGACCAAGCGGCGCTACCTGCCGAACCTGCAGGAGGTGACATTGCTCTCCGACCTGCTCGGCCAGCCGGTCCGTCTGCGCGTGAGCGCTCATGGGCTTCGGTCCATCGAGCACAACGGCGGCCTCGATCAGTATCTGCTGTCGACCCGCGACGCCAAGCTGCCCGAGGACGCCCAGCGCCTGAAGCGCCGGATCAAGAAGGCCCAGGCCGCCAAGGCTGCCTGACCAACCGATCTTCTGATGTAAGCGCGGGCGCCTTCGGGCGCCCGTTTCGTTTTACGGCTTGTGCGCGGCGTACTTCTCGATCGCCATCGCCAGGCTCTGGTCGATCTGCGCGCCCAGCGGTCCGCCGTCGCCCTTGATGCCGCCCTTCACCACCGCCGTCATCACGTCGACATGCGCCTTGATGAGGGCGAGCTGCCGCTCGTTGGGGCTGGTCAGGCCGTCGGTGAACTTGAAGAGCGAGCTCGCGAACTTGGTCAGCAGCGGATAGCCGAAGGTGGCGCCTTCGCCGCGGATCTCGTGGACGATCAGGTTGATGCCGGTGATCGCCTCGGCGCGGCGATCGGCGTCGGTCGCGGCCTGGTTGGCGAGCGCGACGAGCTTCTCGAGATCCGCCTTCACGCGGTCCGGATAGGAGGCGCCGACCTCGGCGATGCGGTCTTCCGCCTTCTTGAGCAGCGCCTCGTCGATCTTGCCCGGGACGCCCGGACGGCCGCCCAGCCGCTCCAGCATGGTATTTCGCGGACGGATCAGCTGCGGCTTGTCGGACATGGCGAACCCTTCAGTGCGGCGACGTCTTGCGCCGGTCCGGGAAGTTGATCGGGATGCTCTTGCGCCGCCGATCCGGCCCGAAATAGGTCGAGCAGGCGACGAACGGGCGCGGATTCTCGATCACCGAAAGCAGTCGACGCACCAGATTATGGACTGAAACCGGTTTCGCCAGCACCTCGTTTGCACCGGCATCGCGCGCGGCCATGACGCGCGCATGGTCCGAATAGGCGGTCAGCATGATGAACGGCATGAAGCGGATGCCGTCGGAGTTGTGGTTGCGGATCCACTTGAGGAGTTCGATTCCCGATGTCGGCTCCATGCGCCAGTCGGAGATGACGATGTCGATGGCTGGCGTGCCTTGGGTCTGCAGCGTGGCGACCGAATCCAGAAGCTCCATCGACCTCTTGGCGTCGGTGTGGACCGTGATCTTGCCGACGCCGAGTTCCTTCAAGATCGAGCCGAGGAGATCAGCCATCGGCTTGGCATCGTCGATCAGCAGGATCGACAGAGCCTTGAAGTTGTAGGTGCTCGCCATTGCGCGTCTGCCCGGTCTCTAGGCTCTAGACCCAGAGGATCTGGGCGGAACGCCCAAGCGCCCAGACACCGAAGGCCAGGATGGCGACCGAGGCGCCGCGATGAATCCAGACCAGCGTCCGCTCGGAAAGCGCATGCCGGATCGCCGAAACCACACCCGAGAGCCCGAGCCACCAGGACGCCGATCCAAGGAACAAGCCAAGAACCAGCATCATCGCTGCGCCATACTCGGTGGCGCCGATGCCGATGGCAGCAAAAACCGCAAGAAACGAGAGCACCGTCATCGGATTGGCGATGGTCATCCCGAAGGTCGAAGCGAAGGCGCCGAAGAAGCCAACCCCGCTGACGCGGCCTTCATAGGCCGGCGGGGCGGAACGCAGACCGCGACATCCTAGCAGCACGAGTACGACACCGCCGAGAAGGCAAAGGACGCCCTCCCAGCGCACGAGAAACGTCATGACCGAAGCGACCCCGAAGGCCGCGATGGCGCCGAAAAGCGTATCGGCAACCGCCGCGCCCAGCCCCGAGGCTAGCCCGAGGCCGAAGCCGTCGACAAGCGTTCGGCGAATACAAAGGACGTTGATGGGCCCGACGGGAGCAGCAATGGCGAGGCCGCTCAGCGCGCCCTGGATGAGGAGCTCGACGGCCAACCAAAGCCCTCCGCTTCGTCCGGGCGAGCAATATCAGATGGTTCGCTGCGACGCCAGGATTACCAATCTGTTAGCTCATTGTTCGAGCATTCGTGGCGCGCCGTTTTGGCGCGGTCCCGGCTTGTTGCGCACCCCCAGACCATATGCTAGACACCGGCCGCCGCGATGCCCTTGAGGCATGCGCGGCGGGCGGGGGATTTACTCGGATTTCGCGGGCCCTCGGGCCCTCGTTCCACTAGGCGGAAGCGGAGACGCAAACCGGTGGCCACGGAGACCACGGGCTTGATCGCTGAGCGTTATGCGTCGGCTCTTTACGAGCTGGCCGACGAGGCGAAGGCTCTCGATCAGGTCGCAGTCGATCTGAAGGCGGTGAAGGCCATGATGGCCTCCTCGCAGGACTTCGTCCGGCTGATCCGGAGCCCCGTCCTCGGGCGCTCCGATCAGGCGAAGGCGGCAACGGCGCTGGCCGAGAAGGCCGGCTTCCACGATCTTTCCAAGCGCTTCCTCGGCACGCTGGCTCAGAACCGGCGGCTGTTCGCGCTCCCCGCGGTGATCGCGGCGTTCCTGGCCGAGCTCGCGCGCCGCCGCGGCGAAGCGACCGCCGACGTCACTTCCGCCGTTGCTCTCACTCCCGCCCAGACGCAGGCGCTCGAAGAGGCGCTGAAGTCGGTGGTCGGCTCGAAGGTGTCTATCGACCTCAAGGTCGATCAGTCGCTGATCGGCGGCCTCGTCGTCCGGGTGGGTTCACGCATGATCGATACCTCGCTCGCGACCAAGCTGCGTCGCCTGCGTCTTGCCATGAAAGGGGTTGGCTGATGGAACTCCGTGCTGCCGAAATTTCCTCGATCCTGAAGCAGCAGATCGCGAGCTTCGGCACCGAAGCCGAGGTCGCCGAGGTCGGCACCGTGCTCTCGGTCGGTGACGGCATTGCCCGCGTCCACGGTCTCGACAAGGTCCAGGCCGGCGAGATGGTGGAGTTCCCCGGCGGGATCCGCGGCATGGCGCTCAACCTCGAGAGCGACAATGTCGGCGTCGTGATCTTCGGCGAGGACCGCGACATCAAGGAAGGCGACGTCGTCAAGCGCACCTCGACGATCGTCGACTGCCCCGTCGGCAAGGGCCTGCTGGGCCGCGTCGTCGACGCGCTCGGCAATCCGATCGACGGCAAGGGCCCGCTGACCAATGTGCAGCGCACCCGCGTCGAGGTGAAGGCGCCCGGCATCATCCCGCGCAAGTCGGTGCATGAGCCGATGCAGACCGGCCTCAAGGCCATCGACAGCCTGGTTCCGGTCGGCCGCGGCCAGCGCGAGCTGATCATCGGCGACCGCCAGACCGGCAAGACCGCGGTGATCATCGACACCATCCTCAATCAGAAGAAGGTGAACGCCGGTACCGACGAGTCGAAGAAGCTTTATTGCATCTACGTTGCCATCGGCCAGAAGCGCTCGACTGTCGCGCAGATCGTCAAGACGCTGCAGGACTACGGCGCGCTCGAATACTCGATCGTCGTTTCGGCGACGGCGTCGGAGCCGGCGCCGCTGCAGTTCCTCGCGCCCTACACCGCCTGCGCCATGGGCGAGTTCTTCCGCGACAACGGGATGCATGCGGTCATTTTCTACGACGACCTGTCCAAACAGGCCGTGGCCTACCGCCAGATGTCGCTGCTGCTCCGCCGCCCGCCGGGCCGCGAAGCCTATCCGGGCGACGTCTTCTATCTGCACAGCCGCCTGCTTGAGCGCGCGGCGAAACTGAACGACAAGAACGGCAACGGCTCGCTGACGGCGCTGCCGGTGATCGAAACCCAGGCAGGCGACGTCTCGGCCTACATTCCGACGAACGTCATCTCGATCACCGACGGTCAGATCTTCCTCGAGACCGGCCTCTTCTATCGCGGCATCCGTCCGGCTATTAACGTCGGTCTCTCGGTCAGCCGAGTCGGCTCGGCCGCGCAGATCAAGGCGATGAAGCAGGTCGCCGGCCGCATCAAGCTCGAGCTGGCGCAGTACCGCGAGATGGCGGCCTTCGCGCAGTTCGCCTCCGACCTCGACGCCTCGACCCAGCGCCTGCTGGCGCGCGGGGCTCGCCTGACCGAGCTTCTGAAGCAGGGCCAGTATCAGCCTATGCCGGTCGAGGAGCAGGTGGTGTCGATCTTCGCCGGCGTCCGTGGCTATCTCGACCGCGTGCCCACGGGCGACGTCGTCCGCTTCGAGCAGGGTCTCCTGGCCCAGGTCCGCACCTCCGGCGCCGAGATCCTGTCGTCGATCCGCGACAAGCGCGAGATCACGCCGGAGACCGAGGAAAAGCTGAAGACTCTGGTCGAAGCCTACGCGAAGAGCTTCGCTTAGGCCCCGGCGGATAGAGCGCAATGCCTAGCCTCAAGGACCTTCGGCTCCGGATCAACAGCGTCAAGTCGACGCAAAAGATCACGGCGGCCATGAAGCTGGTGGCCGGCGCCAAGCTGCGCCGGGCCCAGGAAGCCGCGCTGGCGGCGCGACCCTACACCGAGCGCTTGGAGCGCATGGTCGCCTCGATCGGGCGCGGCATGGCCAACAGCCCGGGCGCGCCGAAGCTGCTGGCCGGCACCGGCTCCGACAAGGTGCATCTCCTGGTCGTGGCGACCGCCGACCGCGGCCTCTGCGGCGGCTTCAACTCCACGATCGTCCGCCAGGCGCGCCAGATCATCCGCAAGCTCGAATCCGAGGGCAAGACCGTCAAGGTCATGACCGTCGGGCGCAAGGGACGCGATCAGCTCCGCCGCGACTACAGCCGCCTGATCGGCCAGACCTTCGAGGACATCGGCAAGAAGCGGCTGGCCTTCACCGAAGCCGACGCGGTCGCGCGCAAGATCCTCGAGATGTTCGAGGCCGGCGAGTTCGACGTCTGCACGATCGTGTACAACCGCTTCCGTTCCGTGATCTCGCAGATCGTCACCACCCAGCAGCTGATCCCGGTTTCGCTGCCGCCCGTCGATGCGGCGCAGACCGGCGCCGGCCAGGCGATCTACGAGTACGAGCCGGACGAGGAAGAGATCCTGAAGGCCCTCTTGCCGCGGAATCTCTCCGTCCAGGTGTTCCGTGCGCTGCTCGAGAATGCCGCCTCCGAGCAGGGTGCGCGCATGACCGCGATGGACAATGCGACGCGCAACGCCGGCGAAATGATCGGCAAGCTGACCATCACCTATAACCGCTCGCGCCAGGCCACCATCACCAAGGAGCTGATCGAGATCATCTCCGGTGCGGAAGCCGTCTGACGCGTCACTGAATTTCGTCCGAGGAGCAGTACCCCAATGGCGACGAACACCATCGGCAAGATCAAGCAGATCATCGGCGCGGTCGTCGACGTGCAGTTCGACGGCGAGCTGCCCGCGATCCTGAACGCGCTCAAGGTCGACAACCAGGGCAAGGCCCTGGTGCTCGAGGTCGCGCAGCATCTCGGCGAGAACACCGTCCGCACCATCGCGATGGACTCGACCGACGGTCTGGTCCGCGGCCAGGAGGCGACGGACACCGGTGCGGCGATCTCGGTTCCGGTCGGACCGGCCACCCTCGGGCGCATCATCAACGTCGTCGGCGAGCCCGTGGACGAGCGCGGCGCGGTCAGCTCCGAGAAGACGCTGCCGATTCACCGCCAGGCGCCGGAGTTCGTCGAGCAGTCGACGGAAACCGAGGTGCTGGTCACCGGCATCAAGGTCGTCGACCTGCTGGCGCCCTACGCCAAGGGCGGCAAGATCGGTCTGTTCGGCGGCGCCGGCGTCGGCAAGACCGTGACGATCATGGAGCTGATCAACAACGTCGCGAAGGCGCATGGCGGCGTGTCGGTGTTCGCCGGCGTCGGCGAGCGCACGCGCGAAGGCAACGACCTCTATCACGAGATGATCGAGTCGGGCGTCATCAAGCTCGACGGCCCGGGGTCGAAGGTGGCGCTGGTGTACGGCCAGATGAACGAGCCGCCGGGCGCGCGCGCCCGCGTCGGCCTCACCGGCCTGACGCTGGCCGAGTACTTCCGCGACGAAGAGGGCCAGGACGTGCTCCTCTTCATCGACAACATCTTCCGCTTCACCCAGGCAGGCTCCGAGGTGTCGGCGCTTCTCGGCCGCATCCCGTCGGCGGTCGGCTACCAGCCGACGCTGTCGACCGACATGGGCACGCTGCAGGAGCGCATCACCTCCACCAAGAAGGGCTCGATCACCTCGGTGCAGGCGATCTACGTGCCTGCCGACGACTTGACCGACCCGGCACCGGCGACCTCGTTCTCGCACCTTGACGCGACGACGGTGCTCTCGCGCCAGATCGCCGAGCTCGGCATCTTCCCGGCGGTCGACCCGCTCGACTCGACCTCGCGCATTCTCGACCCGCGCGTCGTCGGCGAAGAGCACTACAAGGTAGCTCGCGACGTTCAGCGCGTGCTGCAGACCTACAAGTCCCTGCAGGACATCATCGCGATCCTGGGCATGGACGAGCTCTCGGAAGAGGACAAGCTCACCGTCGCCCGCGCCCGCAAGATCCAGCGCTTCCTCTCCCAGCCCTTCCATGTCGCCGAGGTCTTCACCGGCACGCCGGGCGTGCTGGTCAGCCTCGAGGACACGATCAAGGGCTTCAAGGGCATCGTCGCCGGCCAGTACGACGACCTGCCGGAGGCGGCGTTCTACATGGTCGGCACCATCGACGAGGCCGTTGCCAAGGCCAAGAAGATGGCGGCTGAGGTCGCCTGAAGATGGCCGAGACGACCGAGTTCGAGCTGGTCACGCCGGAGAAGCTGGTCTTCTCCGAGCGGGCCGAGATGGTGGTGGTGCCGGGGACGGAAGGCCTGTTCGCGGCGATGCCCCGGCATGCGCCGTTCATCTCGACGCTCAAGCCTGGCGTGCTCGAGGTCTACGAGGGCGGCAAGGTCAAGCAGCGCATCTTCGTCGCCGGCGGCTTCGCCGAGGTGACGCCGGAGCGGCTGACCGTGCTGGCCGAAGAGGCGATGCCGGTCGCCGACATCGATCGCGGCCAAGTCGAAGCGAAGCTCAAGGATCTCAAGGACGATCTCGCCGCCGCCAAGTCCGACGCCGAGAAGGCGCAGGTCCTGGGTGCCATCGAGGTCGCCGAAGCGAAGCTCAAGGCCGCGGCATAACCGCCCGATATCCCTGAATTCTTCCGGGGGCCGCCTTGCTCGCGCAAAGGCGGCCCTTCATATTTCAGCCATGTCCCGCTGGACCCTCGACGATATTCCCTGGGACCGTTTCGATCCCGCCAGGTTCGATCCGGACCTGCTGGCCGTCGCGAAGGCCGCGAGCCTGGTCGAGCGCAACGGCGGCGACTACGCCACATATCTCTGCAACGTCTTCGCCGACGATCCCGAGATGCAGGAAGCCGCGCGCGTCTGGGGCACGGAAGAGGTTCAACACGGCATGGCGCTCGGCCGCTGGGCCCGGCTGGCCGATCCGTCCTTCGATTTCGACGGCGCCTTCGCCCGCTTCGCGCAAGTGATCAAGCTGCCGCTCGATGCTGCCCAGTCGGTGCGCGGCAGCCGCGCCGGCGAGCTCGTCGCGCGCTGCATGGTCGAGGTCGGGACCAGCTCCTACTACACGGCGCTCGCCGAGCAATGCGAGGAGCCCGTGCTGCAGGCGATCTGCCGCAAGATCGCCGCCGACGAGCATCGCCACTACAAGCTCTTCTACACCCACCTCGACCGCTACATCGCGCGCGAGAGGCTGGGATTCTGGGGGCGGCTCCGCGTCGCCGCCGGACGGATCGGCGAGTCCGAGGACGACGAGCTCGCCTTCGCCTATCACGCCGCCAACGAGAACGGTCCCTATGACCGCGCCGCCTCGAATCGCGCCTATGCGCGCCGAGCCTACAGCTACTATCGCCGCCCGCATGTCGAGCGCGGCCTCGCCATGGCGTTCAAGGCGATCGGTCTCGCCCCCCAGGGACGGCTGCATCGCATCGCTTCCTCGCTCGCCTGGACCTATATTCGCAGCCGCGCGCGCCGCCTCGCTCGCGCCGCCTGATCGCCGGGGGTTCCATGAAGGTCACCGCGCTCGAAACGGTCCAGGTTCCGGACCGTCGTAACCTCCTGTGGGTTCGCGTCCACACCGACGAGGGGCTGATCGGCCTCGGCGAGAGCTTCCGTGGCGCCGATACGGTCGCGGCCTATATCCACGACCAGGT
The DNA here is from genome assembly GCA_016869375.1 of Alphaproteobacteria bacterium. Lineage (GTDB taxonomy): Bacteria > Pseudomonadota > Alphaproteobacteria > SHVZ01 > SHVZ01 > SHVZ01. The sequence goes on from VGEH01000006.1 coordinate 31,588, forward strand.
CGCGCCATATCTGCTCGGCGCCGATCCGCTGGCGATCGAGAAGCACTCCCGGCACCTGCTGCAGAATTATCTCGGCTACGGCGCCACCTCGGCCGAGGTGCGCTCGGCCTCCGCGATCGACATCGCGCTCTGGGACGTCTTCGGCAAGGCGACGGGGAAGCCGATCCACCAGCTTCTCGGCGGCCAGAGCCGCGACAAGATCCGCGCCTACAACACCTGCGCCGGCTACAGCTACAACGCCAAGGGCGCGACGCGGACCGAATACGTGCCATGGGAGCCGGCGCCGGCGCCGAACGGCCCCTATGACGACCAGATGAACTTCGTACACCGGCCGGAGGAGCTCGCCCAGAGCCTGATCGAGGAAGGCTTCCAGGCGATGAAGATCTGGCCGATCGATCCCTTCGCCGCGCGCACCGGCGGGCTCGATATCGCGGCGGCCGATCTGAAGGTGGCGCTGGAGCCCTTCGAGCGCATCCGCAAGGCCGTTGGCGACAGGATCGAGGTCGCGGCCGAGCTGCATTCGATGTGGGGGCTGACCGCCGCGCTCAAGATCGCGCGCGGCCTGAAGCCGCTCAACCCGCTGTGGTCGGAGGACCCGATCAAGATGGATACGATCCCGGCGCTCGCCGAATACCGCCGGCTCTCCGGTCTTCCAGTCTGCGCCAGCGAGACGCTGGCGACGCGCACGCAGTTCCGCGACCTCCTCGTGCAGGAAGCCGTCGACGTCGTCATGCTCGATATCGGCTGGTGCGGCGGTCTTTCGGAGGCACGCAAGATCGGCGCCATGGCGGAAGCCTTCTCCAAGCCGATCACGCCGCATGACTGCACCGGCCCGGTGGTGCTGACGGCTTCGGTGCATCTCTCGATGCACCTCTCCAACGCCGTGTTCCAGGAAGTCGTCCGCGCCTATCTCGCGACCTGGTATCGCGACCTCGTCACCGTGCTGCCGAAGCTCGACAAGGGTTTTGTGTACCCGATGACCGGTCCCGGCCTCGGAACCGAGCTGCAGCCCGACGTGCTGAAGCGCAAGGACGCGATCGTGCGGGTGACGAAGGCGTAGGCCTCACACGCGCTCGATCACCAGCGCGATGCCCTGGCCGACGCCGATGCACATGGTGCAGAGCGCGCGCTTGGCGCCACGGCGCTGCAGCTCGTAGCTCGCGGTCGTCGCCAGCCGCGCGCCCGAGGCGCCGAGCGGATGGCCGAGCGCGATGGCGCCGCCATTCGGGTTCACATGCTCGGCGTCGTCGGTAAGGCCGAGCTGGCGCGTGACGGCAAGCGCCTGCGCGGCGAAGGCCTCGTTGAGCTCGATCACGTCGATATCGCCGATCTTCAGGCCCAGCCGGGTCAGCAGCTTCTGGGACGCCGGGGCCGGACCGATGCCCATCACGCGCGGCTCGACGCCCGCGGTCGCCATGCCGAGGATGCGCGCGCGCGGCGTCAGCCCGTGCTTCTTCGCCGCCGCCTCCGACGCGACGATCAGCGCGCAGGCGCCGTCATTGACGCCCGAGGCGTTGCCGGCGGTGACGGTGCCGTCTTTGCGGAACGGCGCGGGCAGCTTGGCCAGCGCCTCGATCGAGGTGGCGCGTGGATGCTCGTCGCGGGCGACGATGACCGGATCGCCTTTCCGTGCGGGGATCGTCACCTTGACAATCTCCTCGGCGAATCTGCCGGCCTCGATCGCAGCCGAGGCGCGGGCCTGGCTGCGAAGCGCGAAGCCGTCCTGGTCAGCGCGGTTGATCTGATAATCGACGGCGACGTTTTCGGCGGTCTCCGGCATGGAGTCGACGCCGTACCTCTCCTTCATCAGCTTGTTGACGAAGCGCCAGCCGATGGTCGTGTCGTAGATCTCGGCGTTGCGCGAGAAGGCCTCGGTCGCCTTCGGCATGACGAAGGGGGAGCGGCTCATGCTCTCGACGCCACCTGCGATCGTCAGCTCGGCCTCGCCGGTCCTGATCGCGCGGGCGGCCGAGCCGACGGCGTCGAGGCCCGAGCCGCAGAGGCGGTTGATCGTGGCGCCCGGCACGCTCGACGGCAGCCCGGCGAGCAGGAGGGCCATGCGGGCGACGTTGCGGTTGTCCTCGCCCGCCTGATTGACGCAGCCATAGAGCACCTCGTCCAGCGCCTGCCAGTCGACCTTCGGGTTGCGCTCCATCAAGGCCTTCAGGGGGATGGTCCCGAGGTCGTCGGTACGGACCTGGGCAAGCGAGCCGCCGAAGCGGCCGATGGGCGTGCGGACGGCATCGCAGATGAAGGCCTCGACCATGCGGGCGGTCTCCAGGGAAAGGCGGGGCGGGGAAGATAGCCCGAGTTCGCGGGACGGGTTACGGGGGATTCGCCGATCCGGGATATGTTCATTATTTGTTCTCTAAAGAGAAATTTCACTCCTCCGGGAGGGTTAGTCCGAACACCTTGACCTAGAAGCCGTTTTGGGGATGATCCCCGCACCCGACGGGGGCCAGGGGGCTCCGGGACGAGGTGGACCTATGATCAATATCGCCCAGTTCGGCGCCGGTCGGATCGGCGCCATTCATGCCGACGATCTGGCCCGCAGCGGGGACGCGAAGCTCCTCTACATCGTGGACGTCAACGAGGCGGCGGCGAAAGCGATTGCCGCTCGGACCGGGGCGCAGGTCACGGATGCCAAGACCGCGCTCGGCGACCCGCGGGTCCACGCCGTCATCATCGCGTCATCGACCGACACGCACGCCGATCTCGCCATCCGCGCCGCCAAGGCCGGCAAGGCGATCTTCTGCGAGAAGCCGATCGACCTGTCGCTGAAGCGCGTCGATCAGTGCCTGGCCGAGGTCGAGAAGGCGCGGGTGCCGATGTTCGTCGGCTTCAACCGCCGCTTCGATCCCTCCTTCCGCGCGCTGCACAACCGCGTCGCCGAGGGCGAGATCGGCGTCGTCGAGCAGGTGATCATCTCCAGCCGCGATCCCGGCCTGCCGCCGCTCTCCTATCTCAAGGTCTCCGGCGGCCAGTTCCGCGACATGACCATCCACGATTTCGACATGGCACGCTGGCTGCTCGGCGAGGAGCCGGTCGAGCTGTTCGCCACCGGAAGCGCGCTGGTCGACCCGCAGGTCGGCAAGCTCGGCGACATCGACTCGGCCATGGTGGTGATGCGCACCGCTTCCGGGAAGCTTTGCCACATCAACAACAGCCGCCGTGCCACCTATGGCTACGACCAGCGCATCGAGGTGCACGGGTCGAAGGGCCGCCTGATGGCGAGCAACCACGTGCAGACCTCGGTCGAGCTCGCGAACGAGAAGTCGATCTCGACCGACAAGCCGCTCTACTTCTTCCTCGAGCGCTATGCCGAGGCATACAAGGCGGAGCTCGCCGCGTTTCTGGCGGCGCTGAAGGGCAAGAAGCGGATGCCGGTCAGCGCCGACGACGGACGCCAGGCCCTCGTGCTCGCGGAAGCGGCGCTAGCCTCGCTGAAGTCGCATGAGGCGGTGAAGGTCAAGGAACTCGAAAAGAAGTTCAAGAAATCATGAAGCTGAGTCTTTCTGGCAAGGTCATCCTCGTCACCGGCGCCACGCAGGGCGTCGGCGAAGGTGTCGCCCGCGCTGCCGTCGAAGCCGGTTGCGCCGGCCTCGTCCTTACAGGCCGCAGCGCCGAGCGCGGCAACGCGCTGGCGAAAGACCTCTCCAAGAGCTGCCCTGCGATCTTCGTCGCCGCCGATCTCGCCGACCCCGCCGCGACGAAGCGCGTGGTCGCCGAGGGCGCCAAGACGTTCCCGACCATCGACGGGCTGGTGAATGCCGCCGGCCTCACCGACCGCGGCACCATCTTCGACACCTCGGTCGAGCTCTGGGACCTGCTCTACGCGGTCAACGTCCGCGCCCCTTTCATCCTGACGCAGGAGATCGCGACCCGGCTGCGCGACCAGAAGAAACCTGGCAGCATTGTCAACGTCATCACCATGTCGAGCCATGGCGGCCAGCCCTTCCTGACGGCCTACTCCTCGTCGAAGGGCGCGCTCGCCACGCTCACCAAGAACACCGCGCATGCGCTTCGCAAGAACCGGATCCGCGTCAACGGCCTCAACATCGGCTGGATGGACACGCCCGGCGAGCACGCGATCAAGGCGCGCGAAGGCCAACCCGGAAACTGGCTCGAGATTGCCGAGAAGAGCCAGCCCTTCGGCCGCCTGCTGAAGCCGAGGGACGCCGCGGTGCTGGCGGTGTATCTTCTCTCGGACGCGTCCGAGCTGGTGACCGGCTCGGTGATCGACGTCGACCAGAACGTCATGGGCGCTTACGACTGAAGCTTGCGCTTCTCATCGGCTCTCTCGTCGTCATGCTGCTGTTGGCTCTCGCCGGCGCGGCCTGGCTGCTCAATGCCATGGATGCGGTCTCGATCGGCGTCCATGGCTGGATCGCGCTGATCCTTGGCGTCGTCTTCTCGCTCGCCGTCGGCGGCGGGCTGATGGCGCTGGTGTTCATCTCCAGCCGCCGCGGCCATGACGAGGCGGTCCACGACGTACGCCCGGACGATCACGCCTGATGCCACACCCGCCGATCGACCAGCAGATCACCTGGGTCTACACCAATGACCTGCCGGGGACCGCGCGGTTCTACGGCGAGACGATCGGGCTGGAGCAGGTGCTCGACCAGGGCGGCTGTCGCATCTTCAAGACCTCGGCGACGTCGTTCATCGGCGTCTGCCCGGTCAGGCCCGGCCGCTTCGTCGAGCCCAAGGGCGTGGTGCTTACGCTGGTCACCGACAAAGTCGATGAATGGCATGAGATGCTGAAGGCGAAGGGCGTTATCATCCTGGAGCCGCCGACCTTCCACCCGAGCTTCGCCGTCTACTGCCTCTTCGCCGCCGATCCCAACGGCTACAAGCTCGAGTTCCAGGAGTTCCGCACGCCGGCCTGGAAGAAGCCCTAGAGGCAATAGGCGAGGAAGGTTTCCCACGCGATCTCGGCGCCGAAGCGGCCCCAGAGGCCGAGCGCGAGGATGAAGAGCCCGGCGAAGCCGGCAGCGAAGAGCGCGATGATCGCCCGGGTCACGTCGCCGGTGCCGGCGCGCGTACCAGCGGCCGGTCGGCGATCGGCGCATGCAGGATCGCAGCGGCGATGCCGAGCGCGACGGACGCCCACCAGATCGGATCGTAGGAGCCGGTGGCGTCGAATACGCGCCCGCCGAGCCAGGCACCGAGGAAGCTTCCGACCTGGTGCGAGAAGAACACCGTGCCGTAGAGCATCGACATGTAGGCGGGTCCGAAGATCTGGGCGACGAGGCCCGAGGTCAGCGGCACCGTGCCGAGCCAGAGGAAGCCCAGCGCCGCGCCGAAGACCAGCACGCTCGTCTCCGAGACCGGCGCCAGCAGGAACAGCACGAAAGTCAGCGAGCGCAGCAAATAGAGCAGTGACAGCACGTATTTCTTGCGGTATCGGCCGCCGAGCCAGCCCGCGATCAGTGTGCCGGCGATGTTGAAGAGGCCGATCAGCGACAGCGACGCGGCGCCGAGCCAGGAGGGCAGCCCCTTGTCGGCGATGAAGGCGGGCAAGTGCACGGCGACGAAGGTCACCTGGAAGCCGCAGACGAAGAAGCCGGCGGTCAGGAGCCAGAAGCCGGAGTGGGTCGAGGCCTCGCGGATCGCTTCGCTCAGCGTCTGCTGCATGCCCGGCACGATCTTGCGCTCGCCGAGGCCGTAGGCGAGCGGCACGATCGCGAAGCTGATCGCCGCCAGCAGCAGCAGCGACATCGACCAGCCATAGCCGGTGAGGAAGGCCTGTCCCACCGGCACGATGGCGAACTGGCCGAAGGAGCCGCCGGCGCTGGCGATGCCGAGCGCGAGGCTGCGATGTTCCGGCGGCGCCGCGCGGCCGACGGCGCCCAGCACGACCGAGAATCCCGAGATGCCCAGCGCGATGCCGACCGTCGTCAGGCCGAGCTGGACGATGCCGACGCTGGCGCCCGAGGCTGCCATCAGCAGTCCGGCGACGTAGACGAGGCCGCCGACGACGCAGACCTTGATCGGCCCCTGCTTGTCGGCGACGGCGCCGGCGAAGGGTGCGACCAGGCCCCAAAGCAGGTTCTGCGAAGCGATCGCGATGGCGAAAGCCTCGCGGCTCATGCCGAGATCGACGCTCATCGGTCCCAGGAACAGGCCGAAGGAGGCGCGGATGCCGAGCGCCAGGGTCATGACCGTGGCGCCGCAGAGAATGATGATCCAGAGCTGCGGCGCCATGTCGATGCCTCTAGGCGAGTTTGACTTCGGCGCTGCCAAGACCGTCGATCGAGATCTGGATGTGCTGGCCGGCGCTCGCCCAATGCGGCAGCGGCAGGCTTCCGGTCATGACGATCTGGCCGGCCTCAATCCGCTCGCCCATCGAGCCCAGATGATTGGCGAGCCAGACCAGCGACTCGAAGGGATGGCCGAGCATGTCGCTGCCCTTGCCACGCTGGACTTCCTTGCCGTCGGCGCGGGTCACGCCCGCGGCCGAGACGAGATCGATCCGGCTCCAGTCGCGGACCTCGGGCCCGAGCACGAATCCTGAGTGAAAGAAATCATCGGCGATCAGCGTCGCCGGCCCCATTGCGGCGAAGTCGCCATAGCGGTTGTCGACAATCTCGATCGCCGGATAGAGCGCGGCGACCGCGGCATCGGCGTCCTGGCGCGTGGTGCCCTTGCCGAGCGGCTTCGCCAGGCGCACCGCGACCTCGCATTCGCAGCCGAGCTTCAGGTACTGCTCTGACTTGAGCGTCGCCGGCGAGGCGAAGCGGCTAGAGGTCAGCATCGCGCCCGCGCAGGGGCCCGGCACGTTGAGCAGCTTCTGCATCGGTGCGGTGGTCGCCCCGACCTTCCAGCCGACGAGCTCGCCGCGGCCGGCCTTGGTCAGCTCCTCGCGGACGAGACGCGCGATGGCGTAGCCCTCCTCCGGGCTGGAGGGCTTCAGGGAGGCGGGGATATCGGCGACGGAGGTGCCGGCGATCCGTCGGGAGGAGATCCAGCGGGCAGCCTCCGCGCGTTGGGCGGGAGTCATGCGGCCATGCTTCGCCCGGTTCCCCCGGTGTGTCAACCGCCGGGGCTGTGCTACGCAACTGGCCGGAGGTGCCGATGTCCGACAGAGAAATCCTCGATGCCGTCGACCGCTTCCTCGACCGCGAGGTGCGCCCGCATGTCGCCAGTCTCGAGCATGACGACATCTGGCCGGAGGCGATCGTCGAGGGCATGGCCGCGCTCGGCCTCTTCGGCGCGACGATCTCTCCCGATCATGGCGGCCTCGGCCTCTCGGCCGAGACCTATGCCCGGATCGTCGAGCGCGTGGCGCGCGTTTGGATGTCGCTCGCCGGTATCTTCAACTCGCATCTGATCGCCGCATCCGCGGTCGAGCGCTTCGGCACCGAGGCTCAGAGGCGTGCTTTCCTTCCGGAGATGGCTTCGGGCGCCAAGCGCGGCGGTCTCGGGCTCACCGAGCCCGATTGCGGCACCGACCTCCAGGCGATCCGCATGCGCGCCATGCGCGACGGCAATGCAGGCTATGTCCTGAACGGCACCAAGACCTGGATCTCCAACGGGCAGCAGGGCCAGGTCTTCGCCGTGCTGGTCAAGACCGACCCGAACGCACTGCCGGTCCATCGCGGCATGAGCCTCTTCCTGCTGGAGAAGGGCGAGGGCTTCACCTCGGGGCGCAAGTTCGAGAAGCTGGGATACAAGGGCATCGACTCGGCCGAGCTGATCTTCGAGAACCACCGCGCCAGCCCCGACCGCCTGATCGGCGGCGTCGAAGGCAAAGGCCTCGCACATACGCTGGCGGCGCTCGAGCTCGGCCGCATCAATGTCGCCGCCCGCGGCGTCGGCGTCGCCCAGGCCGCGCTCGACGAGGCCGTGCGCTACTCGCAGATCCGCAAGACCTTCGGCAAGCCGATCTGCGAGCACCAGGCGATCCAGCTCAAGCTCGCCGACATGGCGACACGCACGGAGGCAGCGCGGCTGCTGACCGACTCGGCGGCGCGCGCCTATGATCGCGGCGGCCGCACCTCGCTGGAGACCAGCATGGCCAAGCTCTTCGCCTCCGAGGCCGCGGTCGAGAACAGCCTGGACGCCATGCGCGTCCATGGCGGCTACGGGTACTCCAAGGAGTTCCCGGTCGAGCGCCTCTATCGCGATGCGCCGTTGCTGGTGATCGGCGAAGGAACGAGCGAGGTGCAGAGGATGGTGATCGCTCGTCAATTGATCGAGCGGAACCCGGTCTAGCGGCGCGCGAGGATCCGCTTCGCCCTGGTTACTACCGGCGCATCCACCATCTTCCCGTCGACTTGCACTGCACCTAGGCCGTCGCGCTCCGCGGCTTCTGCCGCCGCGACGATACGTTCCGCTTCGGCGATCTCCGCTTCCGTCGGCGCGAAGGCCGCTCTGACGACTGAGATCTGATCCGGATGGATGCAGAGCTTGCCCTGGAAACCCATGCGCCTCGCGCGCTCGCAGGAGAGCTTCAGCGCGTCGAGATCGCGGAAATCCGGCGAGGGGGAGTCGATTGGCGGCTCGCGGCCGGCAAGCCTGGAGGCGAGCACGATCATCGCGCGATAGGGGGCAAGTTCCGCCTCGTCCGTGCCCGGGGTGAGGCCGAGATCGAGCGCGAGGTCGAGCGCACCGAAGGAGAGGCGGCGGACATTCGTGCTCGCGCGTGCGATCTCCTCGGCGGCCTTGAGGCCCTTGGCCGTCTCGATCATCGGCAGGAGATCGGCTTTCGGCGCATAGGCCGCGACCTGCCCGACGTCGGCAGCGCTCTCGCATTTCGGGATGGCGATGCCGTCGATGTTGGGCGGCAGGCCGTTCAGGTCGGCGACGCCGTGATAGCTCGACAGCGCGTTGATGCGGACGAACAGGCGTGTCCGCCGCGGCAGTGCCGCCGCAGATGCGAGTGCGTTGCGCGCGGCGACCTTCTCGGCTTCGGCGACCGCATCCTCGAGATCGAGGATCGCGACATCGGCCTCGGAGCCGAGGGCCTTCTCCACCCGGCGCGGATGGTTGGCCGGCGCGAAGAGGAGGCTACGCACGCGCCGTCTCGGTGATCGGCTCGGGCTTTATGTTCCGGCTGAGCCAGATCAGCAGCAGCAGGCCGGGTATCGCCGCCAGAACCGTGAAGCCGAAGAACGGGACCCATCCCAGAGTTTCGGCGAGCCACCCGCCGGACGAAGAGAGCATCGTCCGCGCCGTCGCCGCGAGCGAGGAAAGAAGCGCGTATTGCGTCGCCGTGTAGGAGACGCTGCAGAGGCTCGAGAGGTATGCCACGAAGGCGGCAGAGCCCATGCCCCCGGTGATGTTCTCAGTCGCGATCGTAACCATCAGCATTGTGACGTCGTAGCCGACCATCGCCTGTATCGCGAACATCAGGTTGGACAGCGCCTGCAGCACGCCGCAGACCATGAGGCCGCGCAGCAAGCCCAAGCGATAGGTGACGACGCCGCCGAGCGCGACGCCGACAAGGGTCGAGACAACGCCGAAGATCTTCGAGATGTTGGCGATCTCGATCTTGCTGAAGCCCATGGCGACGTAGAAGGGACTCGATACCGTGCCGGCAAGCGCATCGCCGAGCTTGTAGAGGACGACGAAGACGAGGATCAGCAGCCAGTTGGGGCGCGTGACGAAGTCGGCGAAGGGTGCGAAGACCGCGTCCGCGATCCAGCCGCTGATGCCGGGCCGGGTCGGCGCGAGCGCTTCGGTCGCCGCCGGCTCGCGTGTGAACAGCACGGTCAGGATGCCGACCGCCATCAGCGCGCCCATCGTCGCGTAGGTCACCTGCCAGCCGAAGAAGGTGGCGAGGTAGAGCGCGCCGGCGCCGGCGGCGAGCATGCCGAAGCGGTACCCCACCTGCGTCGCGGCGGCGCCGGCCGCCTGCTCGCGGTCTTCGAGCAGCTCGACGCGATAGGCGTCCAGCACGATGTCCTGGCTCGCTGAGAGGAAGGCGACGGCGACGGCGCCGAGCGCCGTCCACCACGGATCGATACGAGGATCGGCGAGGCCGAGGACGAAGATTGCAAGCCCCAGCAGCACCTGGATCAGCACGGCCCAGCCCCGGCGGCGGCCGAGAAGGCGGGTCAGGACAGGCAGGGGCAGGCGGTCGATCAGGGGCGACCAGACGAATTTGAAGTTATAGGCGGTGCCGACCAGGGCGAAGAGTCCGATCGCGGTCAGCGACAGCCCGGCTTCGGCGAGCCAGACGCCTAGGGTCGCACCGGTCAGCGCCAGCGGCAGGCCGCTCGAGAACCCCATCAGCAGGATGGCGAGGAGCCGCGGCTCTCGGTAGATCGCGAGCGAGCCGAACCAGCCGGTCATGCGCTGACCTGCGCCATCAGTTCGGCGAGGCTCGCCTGCGGCCGCGGGCCGACATGCGAGATGACCTCGGCGGCGCAGATGGCGGCGATGTGCCCGGCACGTTCGACGCCGAGCCCGTGGGTCACGCCGTAGAGGAAGCCGGAGGCGTAGAGGTCGCCGGCGCCAGTGGTGTCGACGACGCGCGTCGGCATCGGCGGGATCGTGTGCCAATTCTCGGTGTCGAAGACGATCGAGCCCTTCTCGCTTCGGGTCAGCGCCCCGGTCTTGCCGAGCTTGCGCACGCACTCGGCCGCGTCCTCGAAGATCGAGGTGCGGTAGAGCGTCTTGATCTCCGCCTCGTTGGCGAAAAGGATGTCGACGTGGTCGCGCACCAGATCGAGAAAGCTCTGGTGATGGCGCTCGACGCAGAAGGAGTCTGAGAGCGTGAGCGCCACCTTGCGCCCGGCATCATGGGCAAGGCGCGCCGCCTTGAGGAAGGCTTCCTTCGCCGCCGGCCGGTCCCAGAGATAGCCCTCGAGATACAGTACCTGTCCGCCGCCGACGATCTCCGCGGTGACGTCGTCGGGCGTGAGCTCGACGCAAGCGCCGAGATAGGTGTTCATCGTCCGGTGCCCGTCGGGCGTGATCAGGATGAAGGATCGCGCCGTCGGCTCGCTGCCGACGAGGCGTGGTGTCTCGAAATGGATGCCGCCGGCCTTGAGGTCGTGGGCGAAGATGTCGCCGAGCTGGTCGTCGGCGACCTTGCCGATATAGGCGGCGGTGCCGCCCAGCGAGGCAATACCGGCGGCCGTGTTCGCGGCCGAGCCGCCCGATTGCTGGATCGCCGGCCCGATCGCGTCATAGAGCGTCTGGGCGCGTTCCGCGTCGATCAGCATCATCGAGTCCTTGGCCATGCCGTGGCGGGCGAGGAACTCGTCCTCGGCATGAGCCAGCACGTCGACGATGGCGTTGCCGATGCAGACGACATCCCATCTCGAATCCGCCATGAGCCTGCTTCCCCGATGAATGAACGGATAAGCCCTCACTATGTTGCGAGCGGCCCCGTCAACGCAACCGGCGCCGCTGGTTCGCGGTCCGGAATGCCGGTACTCTCGTGGTCGGCGCGGGGGAACCTAGGATCGCGGGAGACTCGCAGATGGCTCTGAAGACTCGATTTGCTCTGGTCGCCGCAGCGGCCGCCCTCATCGGCGCGGCGCCGGTTCTCGCCCATCATGGCTGGGGCAGCTACGACGCCGCCAAGCCCCTCACCATCACCGGCCCGATCAAGCACAGCACATACCAGTATCCGCATGTGCATGTGATGATCGACCACGAGGGCAACACCTGGGAGATCACCCTGGCGCCGCCCTCGAGGATGGAAGCGCGGCGCGCTGTGCTCGCTGTCGTCAAAGAGGGCAACGTGATGGCGGCTTATGGCTATGCCAGCACGGCTCGGCCGCACGAAATGCGTGCCGAGCGCATCACCGTCGACGGCAAGACGTATGAAATGCGCTGACGGCGGGATGCGCTGATGGGCGGGCTTTTTCTCGCGCTCGAGCAATCCGGCCTCGGCGCGGCGATGCGGGAGTCGTCGTTCCTCTATCCGCTCGCCAACGTGCTCCATATCGTCGGGCTTGTCTGTTTCGCCGGCGCGATCGCGATCATGGATGCACGGCTGATGGGCGCCTTCGAGGCGCTACCGCTCAGGTCTTTCGTCAGCCGCTGGCGCAAAGTCGCGATGGCGGCCTTCGCCGTGCAGATCGTCAGCGGATTCATGCTGTTCTCGGCTGAGGCCTCGGCGATCATCGATAACCCGGTATTCCAGCTCAAGCTGCTGCTGATCGCGATCGGCCTCGGCAATGTCGTCGTCTTCGAGCTGGTGACGAAGCCAGGTATCGCCGGCTGGCAGGGCGGACAACCGCCGATGATCGCCAAGATCTCGGGTGCGGTGTCGCTTCTGGCCTGGATCGCTGTCGCTGCCGCTGGGCGCTTGATCGCGTACTTCTAGGTGCTGAGCGCACTTAGCAACGCGGTCGGCCAGCTCGGCGACCCGCCCTTCCGCCGCCTCCTGCTGATCGGGATCGGCGCCTCTCTCCTGCTTCTCGTCACGCTCGCCGCGGGCGTCTCCTTTCTCCTCGCCTACGCCGTGCCGGAATCCTGGGTCTGGGCGACGGCGCCCGTCGCCATCTTCGGCGGGCTCGGCGGGCTGATTCTCGCTTGGCTGCTGTTCCCCGCGGCGAGCGCGCTGGCGGCTGGACTGCTCGGCGAGCGACTCGCCCGCGCGGTCGAGCGGTACCACTATCCGTCGGCGCCGCCTTCGCGCCCCGGTGGTGCCATCGAGGGCATCGGCGCGACCCTCCGCATCGTGCTCGCCGGCCTGGTCCTGAATCTCCTGGCGATCCCCGTCTACTTCTTCGTGCCCGGCATCAACCTGATCGTCTTCCTGCTGCTCAACGGCTACCTGATCTCGCGCGAATACTTCGAATCGGCTGCGATGCGTCGCTTCCCGGGCGATGTCGCGCGCACGCTCCGGCGTCGGCACGGGCTCGGGCTCTGGTTGGGCGGTGTCCTGCTCGCAGGCCTCCTGACCGTGCCTGGCCTCAATCTTTTCGTGCCCTATCTCGGCTTCGCCGCGATGGTGCATCTGGTTGAGCGAGAGCGCATTCGCCAAGCCGCCGGATGATCTGGTATAGAACCGCAGCGTTCAGGACCAACCGGGACCTCCTCATATGTTCTTCAAGAAGAAGGGCGGCGATGACGGAACCGCCAAGGATCAACCAGCCGGCCTCGCACCGGCCACGACGCCGGCGACCGACGATCTTGCCGCCAAAGGTGCCTCAATGACCCAGCAGAAGCCCCCTGTCCCCGCCTTCAACACGGAAGTGCCCAAGCGCGTGGTCGACATTCCCGGCCCGGCACGCCGGCCCGAGCCGCCGAAGAAGCCGGAAGGCGAAACCAAGCGCCTGACCGTCGGCCGCGATATCATTCTCTCCGGCGAGATCACCTCTTGCGACGTGCTGGTGGTCGAGGGGCGCGTCGAAGCGACTCTCTCCAACAGCCATGCGATCGAGATCTCCTCGACCGGTCACTTCAAGGGCAAGGCCGAGATCGACGAAGCCGACATCAACGGCTCGTTCGACGGCACCCTGAGCGTCCGCAATCGCCTGCTGGTGCGCGCCAGCGGCAAGGTCACTGGCACGGTGCGCTACGGCCAGCTCGAGGTGGAGCGTGGCGGCGAGGTGACGGGTGACGTGCAGCTGGTCTCAGGCGGGACCTCGTCCACCAGCTAGCTGGAGTAGTCGGGGGGAAGCATGTGGGGGGTGGGTCGTCTGGGCCTGTTGGTGGTGCTGGCCGTTGCCGCCTGCGCGCCGCCGCCGTCGAGCCCGACCAGCGTTGCCCCGACCCTGCCACCCTCGGCCACCGTTTGGCGTGACCAACCGAGTCATTCTCCCGGGCCGCCTGGAGCCAAACCGGGCGACGTGCTGACCCTGGTTGGGCTCCTCTCGCGCGACGTCGAGGGGTTGCTAGGGCGGCCGGCCTTCGTCAGGCGCGACGGTCCGGCACAGATCTGGCAGTACGGCACTCAAGCCTGCACGCTGAACCTCTTCTTCTACCGCGAAGGCGCGGTGCTCAGGGTCAGCCACTACGAGTTCCGCGACCGTAGCGCCGATCTCGCGCCGTCCGGCGGCTGCGACGGCATTACCGTCTCGATGGTGCAGAAGGCGCCTTAGACCGTCTTCTCTTTAAAGCGGCAGAGTTCGCGCACGACGCAGCGCGGGCAGTCCGGCAGGCGCGCCTTGCACACATAGCGCCCATGCAGGATCAACCAATGATGCGCATGGCGGCGATATGGCCCCGGCACCTTCCTCTCGAGCCCGGCCTCGACCTCGTCGGGCGTACGGCCGGGCGCCAGGCCCGCACGGTTGCCGACGCGGAAGACATGCGTGTCGACGGCGAAGGTCTCCTCGCCGAAGGCGATGTTGAGCACGACATTGGCGGTCTTGCGTCCGACGCCGGGAAGCGTCTGCAGCGTGTCCCGGTCCTTCGGCACCTGGCCGCCGTGGTGCTCGATCAGCATCTTCGAAAGCGCGATGACGTTCTTGGCCTTGGTGTTGTAGAGGCCGATCGTCTTGATGTGCTTCTTGAGCCCGGCCTCGCCGAGCGCGATCATCTTCTCCGGCGTGTCGACGGTTTTGAAGAGCTCCTCGGTCGCCTTGTTCACGCCGGCGTCGGTCGCCTGCGCCGAGAGCACCACCGCGACGAGCAGAGTATAGGGATTGACGTAGTCGAGCTCGCCCTCCGGGTCGGGCGTGGCGGCCTTCAGCCGCGCGAAAAATGCTTCAGGATCCGGGCCTCGGGCCATGGCGGCGGCCAGGGTCACGAAGCGAGCCCCTACTGTCAATGTGGTTGAACGAAGCTGCGCGCTTGACCATCTTCAAGGCTCGACAGGCAAGGAAGTCCCCCGGGGAAACCTCATGTTCATTCAGACCGAGTACACGCCGAATCCGGCGACCCTCAAATTCCTGCCCGGCCGCGAGGTCATGAAGTCCGGCACCGCCGACTTCGCTGACGCCGCCGCGGCCGGCAAGTCGCCGCTTGCCGAGACGCTGTTCGGCATCGACGGGATCGAGCGGGTCTTCTTCGGCTCCGATTTTGTCACCGTCACCAAGCGTGAGGACAAGGAGTGGGCGGTGGTCAAACCGGCGGTGCTCGGCGCGATCATGGACCACTACACCGCAGGCAAGCCGATCCTGCTCGAGGGCGCCGAGACGGCGAAGACACCGGTCGTTGCCGATGGCGAGAATGCCGAGATCGTCGAGCAGATCATCGAGCTGATCGACACCCGCGTCCGTCCCGCGGTTGCCCAGGATGGCGGCGACATCATCTTCAAGGACTTCAAGGACGGCGTGGTCACGCTGCATATGCAGGGCTCCTGCCAGGGCTGCCCGAGCTCGACCGCGACGCTCAAGATGGGCATCGAGAACATGCTCAAGCACTATATCCCCGAGGTCATCGAGGTCCGCGCGGAGGCCTGAAGTCCCGGGCGGCTTCTCGCCGCGCCCCGCTTCCGCTAGAACGCATCGCGGCGTCGCCTTGATGGCGGCGCCGCTGCCGTTTTGAGGAAGACGAAGAGACCGATGGGCGGGACGGCGCGACGGGTTCTGGCGATCGATGCGGCGTTCGCGGCGTGCTCCGTCGCGGTGCTGGCCGATGGAGACGTTGCGGGCCAGCGCTTCGAGGCGATGACGCGCGGCCATGCCGAGCGCCTCCTGCCGATGGTGCGCGAGGTCATGGCCGCAGCGGGCTTCGGCTTCGAGACGCTCGACCTGATCGCGGTAACGATCGGGCCTGGGCATTTCACCGGCCTTCGCGTCGGGCTCTCGGCGGCCCAGGGCCTGTCGCTCGCGCTCGATCGACCGCTCGCCGGCGTGACAACGCTTGAGGCCGTCGCTGCGGCGTCTGCCGTGGACGAGCCGCTTGCCGTCGCGCTCGAGAGTAAGCGCGCGGATCTCTATCTGCAGGTTTTCAAGGGAGGCCAAGCTCTGACCGAGGCGGCATCGACCTTGCCCGAGCGGCTCGCCGCCTTTCCCTGGCCGGAGGGCGAGATCGCGCTCGCCGGCGATGGCGCGGCCAGGCTTGCGCCGATCCTCGCCTTCGCCGGCCGGCGGTGGCGTCGCGTCGGCCCGGATCTTCCTGATGCGGCAACCGTCGCCCGCATCGCGACATCGCGGCAGGGAACGATCGCCGCGCGCGCCGCCGAGCCGCTTTATCTCAGGCCGCCCGACGTGACCCTCCCGAAGGAGCGCGCGCGATGACGCGCTCGACGGTCGTGCTTGCCGGGATCGAGGATGTCGAGCGTCTGGCCGAGATGCAGGCGACCTGCTTCGACGAGCCCTGGGGCAGCGCCAGCATTGCGAAGACGCTCAGCCTGCCGGGTGCCTTCGCCATGGTGCTGCGGGACACGACGCCGGCGGGCCGGATCTCGGCGGGTTTTGCCATCGTGCAGGTCGTCACCGATCAGGCGGACCTGCTGACCCTTGGCGTCGTCCCGGGCCTTCGCCGGCGAGGGTATGGCAAGCGGCTGCTGGCTGCGGCGCTGGCGGAGGCTACGAAGCGGGGCGCCAAGTTGGTATTTCTCGAAGTTGCCGAGAACAACTTGGGCGGCGTCGCTCTATACCGCCGTGCCGGCTTCGAGACCATGGGGCGGCGCGAGGGTTATTATCGCGACCGCGAGGGGCGGAGGGTGGCTGCGGTCACCATGCGGCGGGAGATTTAGTCTCCTTTATGTTTCTAGTCCGAAACCCGGCTTCTTCTGATTTCAATAATGCGTATTGAGATACCAATGAAATGTTGAGGAATAGTCTGTCGAACCCTATAATCACGACGATCCCCCTACACGAGGAATTCCTTCCATGGCTGACCAGGCCGATACAAACGAGATCCTGGCGCTCACCGCGGATATTGTCGCCGCTCATGTGTCCAACAACACAGTCGGTGTCGCGGAGCTGCCGCAACTGATTCAGCAGGTCTACGCTTCCCTTTCGACCTTGGGTCAGATCCCGGCGCCGGCGCCCGAGCGGCCGCATCCGGCAGTCCCGATCAAGAAGTCAGTGACACCCGAGTACATTATTTGCCTGGAGGACGGGAAGAAGCTGAAGATGCTGAAGCGGCATCTGAAGACGGCGTTCAATATGACGCCCGAGCAGTACCGCGAACGCTGGGGCCTGCCGCCGGACTACCCCATGGTGGCGCCGAAATACGCCGAACAACGCAGCAAGCTCGCCAAGGACATCGGCCTCGGCACCCGGGCGCGTCGGCGGGGATCGAAGTAGTCGGGCATCGGCCCCGTTCGCCGCGGGGCGGGCCGGCGCAACTCAATCGCAGTCGCAAAAGCGCCGCACCAACGGCGCGATAATGGGTATTGGCAACCGGGAATAGGGGCGGCGCGTGGTTTCGAAGATCGAGGATCTCTGCGTCAAGAAGGGCCTCAGGATGACCGAGCAGCGCCGCGTGATTGCACGCGTGCTGTCCGAAGCCAATGACCATCCGGATGTGGAGCAGGTGCATCGCCGCGCTGCCGAGATCGATCCGCGCATCTCGATCGCTACCGTCTATCGCACCGTCAGGCTGTTCGAAGAGGCAAGCATCCTCGAGCGGCACGATTTCGGCGACGGGCGCGCGCGCTACGAGGAAGTCCCCGAGGCGCACCACGATCACCTGATCGATGTCGAATCGGGCAAGGTCATCGAGTTCCGCAACGAGCAGGTCGAGAAGCTGCAGCGCGAGATCGCGGAGAAGCTCGGCTTCAAGCTCGTCGATCATCGCCTCGAACTCTTTGGCGTGCCGATCGGCAAGGACCGGAAGAACCGCGGATAAGCGCGGCGACATTTTTGTGACACCGTATTGTCACATGCCCGGTCTACAGACATGCTGACTGGGAGGCTTGAGCCATGACCGCACATGATCTGAGGTCCAGCACGATGCAGCATCCGCCGGTCGCGGCCGGGATGCCGATCTTCGATGCGGCGAACGAGTTCGAGGCGGTCCGCCAGGGCGACCTCGAGGTCAGGCTCGCGCGCAGCGAGGCCGAGGTGCGTGCCGCGCAGCGCCTGCGCTATCGGATCTTCTATGACGAGATGTCGGCGCGTCCGACCGCGGAGATGCTGAGCGCGGGGCGCGACTTCGACGATTTCGACCTTGTCTGCGACCACCTGCTGGTCATCGACCTGAAATCCGGGGAGGTCGTCGGTACCTATCGCCTGATCCGACGCTCGGCGGCGATGCGGCATGGCCGCTTCTACTCCGCCGACGAATACGACATCGCGCCGCTGCTGTCGCATCCGGGCGAGATCCTCGAGCTTGGGCGTTCCTGCGTCGCCGAAGGCTATAGCACGCGCTTGGCGATGCAGCTTCTATGGCGCGGCATCGCGGCCTATGTCTTCCGTCACGAGATCGGGCTGATGTTCGGCTGCGCCAGCCTGCCCGGCACCGATGTCGGCGCGGTCAAGCTGCCGCTTTCCTATCTCCACCACCACCATCTGGCGCCGCCGGAGCTGCGGCCGCGTGCGGTCGCGGAGCGTCATGTCGAGATGGCCCTGATGACGAAGGACGAGATCGACGTGCATCGCGCGCTGGCCGAGATGCCGCCGCTGATCAAAGGCTATCTTCGGCTCGGGGGCTTCGTCGGCGATGGCGCGGTGATAGACCATCAGTTCAACACGACCGATGTCTGCATCATCGTGAAGACCGATCTGGTCACCGCCAAGTACTACCGTCATTACGAGCGCTCGGCGCGCGACTCTGCCGAGGCATAGCCGGCGTGCGGATCGGTTCGACCTGGGTCGCCTCGCTCCGGCTTCTGCTCTACCTGGGCTGGACCGCGATGCTGCTGCCCGTGCAGATCGCGGCGGTCTCGATCCCCGGCCGCTTCAAGGAAAGGTTTCCGCGCTTCTATCATCGAAGCCTGTGGCGGCCGATCGGGCTCGATGTTCGCGTCAGCGGCGTGCCGAACCTCGATCGTCCGACGCTCTTTGTCGTCAATCACACCAGCTATCTGGACATCACGGTGCTCGGCGGGCTGATCGAGGGCTGCTTCGTCGCCAAGCGCGAGGTCGCCGGCTGGCCCTTGTTCGGCCTGCTCGCCAAGCTTCAGCGGACCGCTTTCGTCGAGCGCCGGCGCGGCGCCACGGCGGTCGAGCGCGACCACATCTCGCGCCGCCTCGCGGACGGCGACAACCTCATCCTCTTTCCGGAAGGCACCAGCAATGACGGTAACCGCGTCCTGCCGTTCAAGAGCGCGCTCTTCGCCGCGCTGGACGCGGCACAGGGATTGCCGATCCAGCCGGTATCGATCAGCTATACGCGCCTCGACGGCATGCCTCTCGGGCGTGCGCTCCGGCCCTTCGTCGCCTGGTACGGCGACATGGACCTGGCGCCGCATCTCTTCAGGTTCCTGGGCCTCGGGCGGATGACGGTGGACGTCACCTTTCATCCGACGATGCGCGCCGCCGATTTCCCCTCGCGGAAGGATCTGGCGCGCCGCTGCCAGCAGGTCGTGGCCGGCGGCGTCGCCGGCGCGCTGACTGGCCGCGCGGCCTAGTAGAGGCCGCTGCCCGAAGCGGGAGAGCGTGTCGGTAGGGGGGCGCCGGTGCCGCTGACGCCGAGGCTTCCGGCTTCGCTTTCGTCGGCGACGTCGGAGGTCATCGGCTCGCTGCCCGGGCGGAAGGCGTCCATGATCACCTTGTCGCCCGGCCGCGCCAGGCGGCCCGTCTCCGGGTTCGTGCGCACCAGGCGGATGCCCTGCGGAATGCGGAACGGCGTCTTCGGCGTGTCCTTGAGGGCCTCGCCCATGAAGTCCTTGAAGATCGGCACGCAGATCGACGATCCGGTCTCGCGGTCTCCGAGGCTCTTCGGCTGGTCGAAGCCCACGAACACGCCGACGGCGAGATCGGGAGAGAAGCCCATGAACCAGGTATCGTTGGCGTCGTTGCTGGTGCCGGTCTTGCCGGCGAGCGGACGGCCGAGCTCGCGGATGCTGACGCCTGTCCCGCGCTCGACGACGCCCTGCAGCATCGAGACCATCTGATAGGCGGTGACCGGGTCCTCGATCTGCGGGCGGAGGTCCGGAATGATCGGCGCCGCCTGGCTCTGATAGGCGATGCCGCCGCAGCCCTGGCACGGGCGCTGATCGTGGCGATAGAGCGTCTTGCCGTTCCGATCGTCGATGCGGTCGATGAGCGTCGGCGTGATCTTCTTTCCGCCGTTGACGATCATGCCGTAGGCGGCGGTGTGTCGAAGTACGGTCGTCTCGCCGGCGCCCAGCACCATCGACATGTGGCGCGGCAGGTTCGGGTGGATACCGAAGGCGGCGGCGTAGTCGGCGATACGATTGATGCCGACGTCGACGCCGATCCGGACGGTCATCTGGTTGCGGCTTTTCTCGATGCCGACGCGAAGCGGCACTGGACCCAGAGAGTCGCCCGCGTAATTCTTCGGCGTCCAGTTGGGCAGGCCGGGGCCTTGCGGCAGCGAGATCGGGCCGTCAACGACGACGGTCGAAGGCGTGTAGCCCTTGTCCAGAGCGGCCATATAGACGAAAGGCTTGAAGGACGAGCCGGGCTGACGCATCGCCTGCGTCGCACGGTTGAACTGGCTCGCCTCGAAGGACCAGCCGCCGGCCATCGCAAGCACGCGGCCAGTGTGCGGGTCGAGCGCGACCAGCGCGCCGCTGACGGCAGGTACCTGCCTCAGCGCGAATGTGTTGTTGCCGATCGCCTCCGCGAGGACGACGTCACCGGCTTTCACTACCTGATCCACGCGCTCGATCGGCGGGCCGAGCTTCTGCTCCGGCTTGTTCTCGCGCGCCCAGCGCAGTTCTGAGAGCGGGATGCGGCCCTTCTCGCCGTCGGCGAAGCCGACATGCGCGATCTCCCGGTCGGTCGAGAGCACGAGAGCCATGCGCCAATCGGTGGTGCCGGCCGGCGCCGGGATCAGGGCGAGGCGCTGCTCCCATCCGGCCCCGGTGCCGATGCGGTCGACCGGACCACGCCAGCCATGCCGCCGGTCATAGGCGATCAGGCCGTTCCGCAAGGCGCGGTCGGCGACCGTCTGAAGCCGCGGATCGAGCGTGGTGCGAACCGAGAGGCCGCCGCCATAGGTCATCTTCTCGCCGTACTTCGCCACGAGCTCGCGGCGAACCTCTTCGGCGAAGTAGTCGGCACCGCGCACGAGCTCCTGCTCGTCGCGGCGGCGCACCTGGAGCGGCTCTGTCTTGGCTTGCGCGGCCTCGTCAGCGCGCACGTAACCGGCCTCGACCATCTGGTCGAGCACCCAGTCGCGCCGGATCTGCGCCGCCTCGAGATTGCGAAGCGGGTTATACCGGTTGGGGGCCTTAGGAAGCGCCGCGAGATAGGCGGCTTCCGCCAGCGTCAGGTCGTCCAGCGACTTGTCGAAGTAGTTGAGCGCCGCGGCGCCGACGCCATAGGCGCGGAAGCCGAGATTGATCTCGTTGAGATAGAGCTCGAGGATCCGGTCCTTGGTCAGCACCTGCTCGATGCGGAAGGAGAGGATCGCCTCCTTGACCTTGCGGTCGAGCGACACCTCGTCTGTCAGGAGGAAGTTGCGTGCGACCTGCTGGGTGATCGTGGACGCGCCGATCGGCCGCCGGTTCGGATTGTTGGCGAGCAGCTTCACGTTCTGGACGACGGCGCGGGCCATCGCGAGGAAGTCGATGCCGGGATGGCTGTAGAAGTTTTTGTCTTCCGCGGCGAGGAACGCCTTCACCACGCGCCGCGGGATCGCATCGAGCGGCACGAAGACGCGCTTCTCGGTCGCGTACTCGGCCATCAGGCGTCCGTCGCCGGCGTGCACGCGCGTCACCACCGCCGGCTCGTAATCGGCGAGCTGGGCGTACTCGGGAAGGCCCTTCCCGAAATGCCAAAGAACGTAGAAACTGCCACCGACGGCGGCGATCACCCCGAAAAGCGTGAGGGCGGCGAGAGCAGCGACGAAGCGCATGGCCGGAGAGGCACCTGGGGACGTTAAGAAATGAACCGCCTCGGGCAAAGTTCGTTCCCGATTGCGGCCGGATCAAGGCATTCTTCTGTGATTGCGACGGCTATGGCGGGGCGTTGCGAGGCGGCCACACCCAGCGGTGGATAATTGGGCCCCTAACCGGCGCGGGCGGCGCCGGGTCGCGACTTGAAGAAGCTGTCGAGCGCGCGGAGCACAGCCTGGCCCAGCTTCCGGCGGTGGGCAGGCTGCGCCAGAAGCTGAGTGTCCTGCCGGTTGGACAGGTAGCCAAGCTCGATCAGCGCGGAAGGCACGTCCGGCGCCTTCAGCACGGCGAAGCCGGCGAAGCGATGGCCGTTTCTTGGCATCTGCACGTCGCGCGACAACTCCTGCACCAGGTGGCCGGCCAGGCGCGCCGACAGATTCATGGTCTCGCGCTGCGCCAGGTCGATCAGGATGCTGGCGACCTCGGGCGCCTCGTCCCTCAGATCGACGCCGGCGATCAGGTCCGACTTGTTCTCGCGCTGGGCGAGCGCCTCCGCCTCGGCGTCCGAGGCCTTATCGGACAGCGTATAGACCGTCATGCCGCGGAAGCTCGCATCGCCGAGGGCATCCGCGTGCAGCGACAGGAAGATCTCGCCCTTGGACGAGCGCGCGATCTGGATACGCTCGCGGAGCCGGACGAAGCTGTCGTCGCTCCGCGTGAGGACGACGTGATAACGGCCGCTCGCCTCCAGCGCGCGCTTGAGATCCTGGGCGATCTCGAGCGTCAGTGTCTTCTCGCGTACCCCGCCGACGCCGGTCGTGCCCGGGTCGATGCCGCCATGGCCGGGATCGAGCACGATCGTGCGTCGGCCGTCGGCACGCCTGGGCATCTGGCCGTCCTGAGGCGGCGCGGGCGGCTTCGCCTGGGCCGGCGTCGTGGTCGCGGGTGTGCCCAGCGCCTGGAGAAAGGCCTCGCGCGTGGTCGGCGCAAGGTCGACCACCAGCCGCCAGCCCTGGCCCTGCCCCGGCTCGATGACCTGGGCCTGCACAATCTTCATCGGCTGGCGAAGATCGACGACGAGACGCGAGGTGCCGGGCTTGAACAGGCCGTGGCGGAAGCCGGCGATCGGGCCATCGGCCGGAGTAGGTAGCGCCTCGGCCCAGCGGAAGGAGACCTGCGGCAGGTCGACCACCGCCCGGTATGGGTCGGCCAGCACGAAGCTGTGCGGATCGACCCTCTGGCTGAGGTCGAGCGTGATGCGAGTCCGTTCCGGGCCACTGACGAAGCCAAGGCGGCTGACCACGATCTGGGCCATGGCGGTGCCTGCCACGAACCAGGCGAGCACGACCGCCAACGCCCAGACTCGCCACTGATTCGTATACATCTTGGGACCGATGCCGACCTGCCCCCCATATACATGGCAGGTTTCCGGGCGAGAAGGGCCCATGAGGCCTGCCTTCGTGACAAGACCGCCACAAGGTCGTTGTCGCTTGTAGAAAACCGGATTATGTATCGGCCAGCCGGAGGCAGGTGCCGACCGCAGACGTGACGCGTCGCGGGGACTCCTGCCGGAGCCGGCCGTAACCATCGTCCGAAGAGGCCCGCAAGGGCCGCCAGTTCACGCTTGATGCAGCGCCCGACCCAGCTTCCGAGTCTCCACGCCCCGCGCAGCTTGCTGCGGGCGGAGACAGATGGTCGCGAGGGGCCAACCGGGCGGCTGCGTCGCAATCACGCTCAAATCCTTATCCGCGGCTTTGGCCGACGCCCGGCACTCGAGCGTCTCGGCTTCCGCCGCGCGGAGATCGCGCCTAATGGCCAAACGCATGCTCATCGACGCGACGCACCCGGAAGAGACCCGGGTCGTCGTGCTTTCCGGCAATAGGCTGGAAGACTTTGACTTTGAGACGTCGACCAAGAAGCAGCTCAAAGGGAATATCTATCTCGCCAAGGTAACGCGCGTAGAGCCGTCGCTGCAGGCGGCTTTCGTCGACTATGGCGGCAACCGCCACGGCTTCCTCGCCTTCAGCGAGATCCACCCCGACTACTATCAGATCCCCGTCGCCGATCGCGAACGGCTGCTCGCCGAAATGGCGAAGATCGAGCGCGGCGAGTCGACCGGCAACGGTCAAGAAGGCGGCCGGCGCGATCGCGATGATCGTCGCGGCCGACGCGGGCGCCATGACCGCCGTCGCGACCGCTCGCGCCAGGGCGGTGAGAAGCCGCCGGTCGACGCGGAAGCCGCCGCGCAACCGGTGGAAGGGGCAGCAACCGAGTCTGCCCCGCAGAGCGACGAGGCGCCGACCACGGAGGCCGTCGCGGCCATCGAGTCCAGCCAGCCGTCTGCGACCGAGACCCCTTCCGACAACGCCGTCGAGACCGCGGATCGCGACACACCGACGGAGCCTGGCGCTGCGATCGCCGAAGCCTCAGGGACGGCGCCCGACGTGCTGTACGACACCGAGCCGGCCGAGGACAGCGAAGAGGCTCCCGCGGCACCAGCGAATGGCGAAGCATTGTCCGAGCCGGATCATGCAGCGGTCGAGACCGCCGGCGAGAGCCAGGTGGAGATGATCGGCGGTGACGACAACGAAGAACTCGCCCGTCGCCGCCAGCGCCTGCTGCGCAACTACAAGATCCAGGAAGTCATCAAGCGCCGGCAGATCCTGCTGGTGCAGGTGGTCAAGGAAGAGCGCGGCACCAAGGGCGCGGCGCTGACTACATATCTCTCGCTCGCCGGTCGCTACTGCGTATTGATGCCGAACACCGCGCGCGGCGGCGGCGTCAGCCGCAAGATCACCAACGCCAGCGACCGCAAGCGCCTCAAGTCGATGATCGACGAGCTCGACCTGCCGGAGGGCATGGGCCTGATCGTCAGGACCGCCGGCAGCGAGCGCACCAAGACCGAGGTGAAGCGCGACTGCGACTACCTCATCCGGCTCTGGGACTCGATCCGCGAGACGACGCTGACCTCCACCGCGCCGTGCCTGATCCATGCCGAGGCCGACCTGATCAAGCGCTCGATCCGCGACCTCTATTCGCGCGACATCGAGGAAGTCCTGGTCGACGGCGAGGAGCAGTACAAGGCCGCCAAAGACTTCATGAAGATGCTGATGCCCTCGCACGCCAAGCGCGTCCAGCGCTACAAGGCGGATGACGGCCTGCCGCTCTTCCAGAAGTCCCAGGTCGAGTCCCAGCTCGATGCCATGCACTCGCCGATGGTGCCGCTCAAATCAGGTGGCTCCATCGTCATCAACCAGACCGAGGCGCTGGTCGCGATCGACGTCAACTCGGGCCGCGCCACGCGCGAGCGCCATATCGAGGACACCGCGCTCAAGACCAACCTCGAAGCCGCCGACGAGGTCGCCCGCCAGCTGCGCCTTCGCGACTTGGCCGGTCTCATCGTCATCGACTTCATCGACATGGAGGATGGCCGGCACAACCATCAGGTCGAGCGCCGGCTGAAGGATGCGATGCGCCACGACCGCGCGCGCATCCAGATCGGGCGGATCAGCGCCTTCGGCCTGCTCGAGCTGTCGCGCCAGCGGCTGCGGCCGAGCCTCGTCGAGGCCTCGACCACGCTCTGCCCGCATTGCGGAGGCACCGGGCATATCCGTTCGACCGAGTCGACCTCGCTGCACGTCCTGCGCGCAATCGAGGAGGAGGGGGCCAAGCGCCGCGCCGCCGAGGTCATGGTCTATGTGCCGGCCGGCGTCGCGCTCTACATCCTCAACCACAAGCGTATGGCGCTCGCCGATATCGAGACGCGCCACGGCATGAAGATCTTCCTTGGCCAGGACGATCAGCTGGTGCCGCCGAATCATCGTATCGAGCGGCTCAAGATCCGCGATGCGCAGAGCCAGCAGCCGCCGCAGCCCGAGCCGCGTCCCCAGCTGGCCCAGGCACCGGCACTGCCGCCGCCGGCCGATGAGGAGGATGACGAGGGCGAAGCGCCGGAGCGGGCTCCGCAGTCCGCCGAGGCCCAGCCCCAGCAGCAGCCGCGTGGCGAGAACGGGGAGGAGCGGGGCGGACGCCGTCGCCGCCGTCGCCGCCGTCGTCGTGGCGGCGACCGCCCGCACCAGCAGGGCGAGGGTATGCCGCCGGCGGCCGAGCCTAATGCCGAGCCGACGCTTTTCGCGCCGGACGGCGGCGGCGAGGATGAAGCGGCCGAACTCCCCGAACGAGCCGAGGGTACGGAGCCTCGCGGCCCCGCACCGATGGATGGCGAGGAGGGCGAGGGCGGTCGCCGCCGCCGCCGCGGCCGCCGTGGCGGACGCCGTCGCGGCCGGCGCGAGGAGGGCGAAGGTCATACGGCCGAAGGCGTGACGCCGCCGGCCGATGAGTCGATGCCTCCGTCGGCCCCGCCGGTAGCGCCGCCACCGCCGGCACCGGCCTTCCAGCCGCCGGCCTATCAGCCCGCTTATCAGCCGACCTCAGTCGCCGATCAGGTCCTGTCCGCCTTCGAGCAGCTGGAGACGCAGGAGGCGTCGCCTCGGTCCGCCTCGGCCGCCGAGCGCGCGCCGTCGGCAGCAGAGCCGGTCAATCCGGTCGACCCGAACCCGCCGGTTCAAGTGATCGGCGGCGATGCCACGGTCACGCCGAAGCGCGGCGGCTGGTGGCGCCGGCGATAGGAACGCTAGCGTGAAAACAAGGAAGGCCTCCGAAACGGAGGCCTTCTTCGTTTTGGACGTGTCTGTGAGCGCGTCTAGTAGTGCAGCCGGACCGGCGGGCCGAGGCGGATAGGCGCCTGCATCTCGCGCTGCGCCGATGCGCTCGAAGGGTCGACGATCACCGGAGCCGAGGCCGGCGCCGGGATGGTCGGGACGAGCGTGTGGATCGGCACCGTCTTCGGCGTGGTGGCGATCGGGGCTTCCGCCTGCTGCTGCGGCTGACGCGGCGGCGCGGCGAACGGTGCATTGTCGTCGTTGCGCGGCACCATCGGCATCATCGTGCCATTGACGGGAACCTGCGCGGCCGGTGCGCGCGACGGTGCCCGTGTCTGCTCGCGGTTCAGCGACGCGGTGGACAGCGACGAATCGACCGTGCGGTTCCCCTCGGTCGAGCGCGCCGCCGGCGCAATCATCTCGGCGCGCGACGGCTCGGTGATCCGACGCGGGGCGAGCGGCGTCGCTTCCGTCGGACGGAAGGGCTCGGGCGTGCGGATATCGGCGTTCGAGAGCGTCGCCGCTTCGCCGGCGCGCGCGGGCCGTGTCGGCGAGGGGCGCGGCTCGACCGTCGACGCGACCGGGGTATTGGTGCTGGCCGGCGCGGGATTGAAGTGTCCGGAAGCGGCCGCCGATTCGAGCGCGGCGACGAGGCCGGGATTGATCTCTTCGCTACTCAGGCCTCTCTGCTCGCGGAACGCCTTGATCGCCGCACGGGTGCGCGACCCGACCCGCCCGTCGATTCCGCCGACGTCGTAGCCGAGATCGCTCAAGAGCCGCTGAGTGGCGAGCACCATGATCCGGTCAGGCGCTGCCGGGGGTTCCGCCTTCGGAGCTTCGGCCGCGACGGCGGGGCTGGTCGTCTCCGGCTTCCAGGCCTGCGTCGGCGGCGTTGGCGGCAGCGCCTCGCGCGGCGGCGCGACGGTCGCGACCTCCACGGGCGCAGCTGGCGCGGCGGTGGTCGCCTGAGCAACCGGAAAAGTCGCTTCCGGTGCCCGCTCGATCACCGCCTGCGGAACGCTCGCCCAGACCACCCCGGCGCCGATCAGCACGGTGGCTGCCGTCGCCCAGGCGGGTTTCATGGCGAAGGGCGATTTGTGCTCGATCTGCTCCTCACCCTCGTCCTCCATGAGGAGCAAGGGCTCGAGCTGCACCCAGAACCGGCGTTGGCGGAGCGCGATGTGGATGGCGCTCAGAACGAACCAGACCCCGGCGAAGATGCCGGCTGCCTTCACGACCGACAGGTCGAGGAATGGCAGGCTGAAGGCGGCTACGGCGGCTACCGAGGCGATCAGCGGGTGCAGGAAGAAGAGCTTCAGCATAGACAACGGACGGCGCTTCTTGATCGCGCCGCAACGATGGCAGACTGCCGCTTGGGCGTTCAGACGGTGTGAATCGGCGTGGAATATTGACCCCGTTTTGGGGGTGATCGGCGTTGAATATTGACCCCCTGATTTTGTTGGTGATCGGCAAGCTGCCCGTTTTTGGTGAGACGGGTGGCGGGGATGTTGACAGT
>VGEH01000007.1 GCA_016869375.1 Alphaproteobacteria bacterium
TCAACCTGGGCGGCGCCGCGCTGCTGCCGGAAGCCTGGTCGACGGCGCAGCGCGCCACCGCCGCGCATTCGACGCTGACCATCGACGATACCAATGCGATGCGCCTGGAGCCGGGCGCGCCGGCGCTGTCGATCGTGAAGGGACGCGAGGATGCTGACGGTCAGATCTGGTTCGAGGCAACGCATGACGGCTATGCCGACCGCCTTGGCGCCAGCCACCAGCGGCGCTTCTATCTCTCCGCCGATGGCGAGGACCTGCGTGGCGAAGAGGTGATCACCGGCGCTGCCGGCAAGCCCTATCAGCTTCGCTTCCATCTGCATCCGCGCGTGCAGGTTTCGCTGGTGCAGAACGCCGCCGCGGCGCTCCTGCGGCTGCCTTCGGGCAGCGGCTTCCGCTTACGCGTCTCCGGCGGTCGCCTCGACCTCGGCGAGGCCGTCTATCTCGGGCGGCCGGAAGAGATGAAGCGCACGCAGCACCTGCTGGTGACCGGCACCCTCGACGGCCAGACCACGATCAAATGGGCCCTACGCAGAGAGGGAAAAAGATAAGCCGTTTGTAAACCTCTGCGCGATGTGGTGGGCTATCGCCATACGAAGGAGACGGCGATGAGTGAGGCGGAGCGCCAGGGCGCGGATCGGCGCCTCGACCCGCGGATCCGGCCGAAGGAAGGCTGGGTCCGGATCGACGACCGCCGTTACGAGATCTGGGACGTCAGCGCCTCGGGCATCCTCATCCGCCCCTATGCCGGCGACCACAAGCTGGGCGCCTCGTTCGATTTCCGTCTCCATCTGGTCGATGCGCCAAATCCGGAGATCGTCATCGACGGCGGCGCCGTAGTCGTTCGGGTCAACGAGAAGGAGATGGCGGCGCAGTTCTTCCATCTCGATTCCGATCAGTACCCGGCCTTCGACACCTATCTCGAGCATCAGTTCCGCGCCTTGATCAGCGAGCGGGCGTCGGTGCGTTAGAGGGAAGCTTCCGGTAGATCCTCTCGACTGTCCCCGCGTCGTTCAACTTCTCGTCTTCCCCCACTCGCACCATGCCGTGGCGCACGAGATGGCCGTCGAGGCCGAGCCAGGCGACGCCGGTGAACATCGGGAGACCTTCGTCGAAACGGATCGGCTCGATCGACAGGCGAAGCTCGTCGACGCGTCCGATCTCGAGCATATAGTCGTGCACGCGCGTGCCGCCGAGGATGGCGATGGTCCCTTCCGGCTTCGCCGTCTCCAGCACCTCGTCGAAGGTCGCGCCCGCCGGATTGAAGCCGAGATGATTGGGCGTGAGCCAGGCGACCCCGGTGACTGAGCTGGTGAAGACGATGCGCTTGCGCTCGGGCCGGTGCGCGGTCTCATGCGTGACGCGGCCAAGCACCGACCAGGTGACCTGGGCCATGGCGGCGCGGAAGCGCGCCTGCTCCTCCGCGCTCGCCCACTCCCAGGGCGGGTGGCCCGGATGCCGGGCGATGAAGCCGTCGGCGGAGACCGCCGCGAGAAGGACGAAATGCATCGTCACCGCCTGAACCCGACGACGACGCCGAAGAACATCGCCACCCCGAGGATGAAGCCGCAGTCATAATAGATGCCGGTGTTGGGATAGGCGTAGATGCGGACATCGTAGAAAAAGCTCGCGATCAGCGAGAAAAGCGCGATGAAGCCGTGCAGCAGCCCCCAGAGGAAGCCCTCCGGTTGGCCGAGCTGATGGCTCGGCTGGGTGGCGCAAGCTGAAAGCATCAGCATCGGGAGCAGCGCCAGGAGCGCGCGGGTTCGGCCGACGGCGCTCCGCGCTTGATCTGATCGGTGACCGATGGCCATTGTAGCCTCCCTGCCCTTCAGATCCGGACGGCGCCTTTTCCTATGCCCGCTTCTTCACCCCGCGTCGGCTTGTTCGTCACCTGTCTGGTCGACCTTATGCGTCCATCGGTCGGCTTCGCCGCGGTAAAGCTCCTGGAAAACGCCGGCTGTCGCGTCGAGGTTCCGGCGACCCAGACCTGCTGCGGGCAGCCAGCCTACAATTCGGGCGACCGCGGCGACACGCGCGACATCGCCCGCGGCATGATCGAGGCTTTCACCGGTTTCGACTATGTCGTGGTGCCGTCGGGAAGCTGCGCCGGCATGATCCACGAGCACTACCCGGCCCTGTTCGCCGACGAGCCGGAGACGCTCGCCAAGGCCAGGGAGCTGGCAGCGTGCACGCATGAGCTCGTCTCATTCCTGGTCGATGTGATGAAGGTCGAGCGCGTCGAGGCCGCCTATCGCGGCACCGTCACCTATCACGACTCCTGCTCGGGGCTTCGCGAGCTCAAGATTAAGAAGCAGCCGCGCCAGCTGCTCGGCTCGGTCTCCGGCCTCACGCTAAAGGAGCTGCCGGGGGCGGAGATCTGCTGCGGCTTCGGCGGCACCTTCTGCGTCAAGTATCCCGACATCTCCGAGCGGATGGCGGCCGAGAAGGCCGACGACATCGGCGCGACCGGCGCCGACACGCTGCTCGCCGGCGACATGGGCTGCCTGATGAACATGGCCGGCAAGCTGCATCGCAAAGGATCACCCGTTCGCGTGCGCCACGTCGCCGAGGTGCTGGCCGGCATCACCGACGCGCCGCCGATCGGCGAGCCCAAGGCCTAGTCCGATGCAATCCACCACGCGCGACTTCAAGGACAACGTCAAGAAGGCCATCGTCGAGCCGGGCCTGCAGAAGGCTCTCGGCATGATGAAGACCGGCTTCCAGGTCCGCCGCCTCGCCGCGATCGAGAAGCTGCCGGAGTTCGAGCAGCTGCGCGACCAGGCCCGCGACATCAAGAACCATGTGCTCGAGAACCTCGACTTCTACCTCGAGCGCTTCGAGCGGAAGGTCACCGAAGCCGGCGGCAAGGTGCATTGGTGCCGGACTGCCGACGAGGCGCGCGAGGCCATTCTCGGCATCTGCCGCGGGGTCGGCGCCAGGACGGTGACCAAGGGCAAGTCGATGATCGCGGAAGAGATCGCGCTCAACGACTTCCTCGAGGAGAAGGGCATCGAGCCGATCGAGACCGATCTCGGCGAATACATCATCCAGCTTCGCCGCGAGCCGCCGAGCCACATCATCGCGCCGGCCATCCACCTCAACAAGACCGACGTGATCGACGCCTTCCAAAAGGCGCATACGCATCTGGATCCGGACCGGCCGATGGAGGAGCCGACCACGCTTCTCGAGGAAGCGCGCGGCGTGCTCAGGCCGAAATTCCTCGCCGCCGATGTCGGCATCACCGGCGCCAACTTCATGATCGCTGAGACCGGCTCGACCATTATCGTCACCAACGAGGGCAATGGCGACCTTACGCAGATCCTGCCGAAGGCGCATGTCGTGCTGGCGAGCCTGGAGAAGCTGGTCCCCACATTCGAGGACGCGGCGACGATCCTCCGCCTCCTGGCGCGCTCCGCCACCGGCCAGGAGTTCTCGGTCTACACCACCGTCTCGACCGGCCCCAGGCGGCCGGGCGATCTGGATGGGCCGGAGGAGTTCCACGTCGTCCTCCTCGACAACGGCCGCACCAATATTCTCGGCACCGAGTTCCAGGAGATGCTGCGCTGCATCCGCTGCTCGGCCTGCCTCAACCACTGCCCGGTCTATGCGACCGTCGGCGGCCATGCCTATGGCTGGGTCTATCCAGGCCCGATGGGCGCGGTGCTGACGCCGACCTTGATCGGCATCGAGGAAGCCGGCCACCTGCCCAACGCCTCGACCTTCTGCGGGCGCTGCGAAAGCGTGTGCCCGATGCGCATCCCGCTGCCGAAGATGATGCGGCATTGGCGCGAGCGCGAGTTCGAGCGGCATCTCTCGCCCGCTTCCGTGCGCGCGGGTCTCGCGTTCTGGGCGTGGTTCGCCAAGCGCCCGCGTCTCTATCGTCTGGCAACGGGCATGGCGGCACGCCTGCTCGGGCTGTTCGGCCGCGCCAACGGACGCTATGGCTGGCTGCCGCTGGCCTCGGGCTGGACCAAGGGCCGCGACTTCCCGGCGCCGGAGGGCAAGACCTTCATGAACCAATGGGCCAAGCGGGAAAAGGCGTCATGAGCGACGCCCGCAGCCAGATCCTCGGATCCATCCGCCGCGCGCTCCGGCGCGATGCGCTGCCGGCCGACAAGGTGGCGGCGCTGGAAGCGCGTCTCGGCGACCCCAAGCCCAACCTGATCCCGGCCCGCGCCCAGGGCGATGCCAAGACGGTTGTCGAGCTTTTCGCCGACATGGCGCAGAACGCCGCGGCGACCCTGACCCGCGTGAAGAGCGCCAGGGATGTGCCGGGCGCCGTCGCCGATTATCTCGCCAGCCAGAACCTGCCCGCGTCGTTCGTGATGGCGCCCGATCCGGAGCTGGACACAATTCCGTGGAGCGAGCGCCCGACGCTGTCGATCCGCCGCGGCAAGAGCGAGGGTGCCGACCAGGTCAGCGTCACCGGCGCCTTCGCCGCCGTCGCCGAGACCGGCACGCTGATGATGACGTCCGGCCCGGATCATCCCTCGACGCTCAACTTCCTGCCGGAGACGCACGTCGTCGTGCTTCCGGCGAGCAAGGTCGTCGGTCCTTACGAAGAGGCATGGACGCGGCTCCGCGCCGCGCATGACGGGACGCCGCCGCGTACGGTCAACTTCGTCACCGGTCCGTCGCGCAGCGGTGACATCGAGCAACGCCTCCTGATGGGCGCGCACGGACCGCGGCGCCTCCACGTGGTCCTTATCGACGACTGATGGCGCGCAAGCCGACGCCCGAGGAGCGCGCCCTCTGGGCGAAAGCGATGGCCGACGCCAAGCCCCTGAAGCGGCGCGGCAGGAAGGCCGAGGCACCGCCTCCCGATCCGCCGCCTGCGGAGACGCCCAAGAAAACGAAGAAGGCCGGGCGGGTGCCGTTGCCGCCCCCTCCTCCGCCTCCGCCCGACGCGCCGGCAAAGACGCCAATCGAGGTCGGTGCCCGCCTGGCACCTGGCATCGACAAGCGCACGGCCGAGCGCTTCCGCAAGGGCCAGCGCGAGATCGAGGGGCGGCTTGATCTTCACGGCATGACGCAGGATGCGGCCTGGCGCCGGCTGGTCTCGACCGTCGAGCGCGCGCATCGCGACGGCAAGCGGGCGTTGCTGGTGATCACCGGAAAGGGCAGCAGCGGCGGCGGGGTGCTCCGCACGACCGTGCCGCGCTGGCTGACAGAGGCGCCGCTGAAGCCGCTGGTGCTCGCCCACGCACCGGCGCAGCCGAAGGACGGCGGCTCCGGCGCCCTCTACGTGCTGCTCAGGCGCAAGCGCTAGATCCCGAAGATCGAGGCGAGCCCGGTCCGCTCGCTCAACGCCGCCATGGTCTCGTCAGAGGGCTTCACCACCGGCTCGGACGCTGCCTTCAGGGTCGAGGACAGGATGTCGACGTCGCCGGCCGTCAGCAGGAATACTCCCGGGTGGCTGAGGACCCAGTGCACCGCCGGACGGATGTCGTCCATCGCCTCCAGCGGCTGATACCAGGTGGTGCGGTCGCGCTTGGCCCCGGCTGCCCACGGTCCCCTGGCCACGCCCTTGATCGTCTGCACCGCCAGGTTCCGTTCGGTGGCCAGCGTCATCACGCGCTCGAAATCCGGTGCATAGGTCCGGTGCCGAGAGGCGAACCAGTTCCAGGGCAGAAGAATCGAGTCGAAATCGAAACGCTCCAGGCTGCGCCGGTGCATGGCCGCGACGTTCCAGCCATGGCCGGTCACGCCGATGTATTTCACCAGCCCCTGCTCGCGCGCCTCGATACAGGCCTTCAGCGCGCCGTCGGCCGACAAAGCCTTCTCCCACTCATCGGGATGGATAAGGGCGTGGAGCTGGATGAGATCGACGTGATCGGTGCGCAACCGGTCGAGCGAGCACCGGATGCTGTCGCGCGCCGCCGCGTAGTCGCGGTCCCCGGTCTTGGTCGCCAGGAAGAAGCGCTTGCGGTGGCGATCCATCCAAGGGCCGATTCTAAGCTCGGCGTCGCCATAGCTGGCCGCGGTATCGATATGGTTGATGTCGTACTCGATCAGCAGGTCGAGCACCCGGTCGGCCACGCCCTGGTCGACCCGCGCCAGCGCCGCGGCGCCGAATACCACCGCCGAGCTCATATGGCCGGTGCGCCCGAAGGCGCGTTTCTCGATCGCCATCTTCGTTCTCCCGAGCCCTTTCCGCCGGGTATGATGTCACAATCACGATCGAAGACGGAATGAGCCTGCATATCCACCTTGATCCGGTCGGCGGCATCGCCGGTGACATGTTCGCCGCCGCGATGCTGAACGCCATGCCCGAGCTGACCGAGCCGCTGCTGCGGGCGATCGGCAGCCTGGAGCTTCCCGACGAGGTGAAGGCAAAGCTGATCGATCATGACGACGGCACGCTGACCGGCACCCGCTTCGACGTCTCCCTGCCCGAGCCGGAAGGCGAGTTCGATCACGACCACCGCCCGCTCCGCGAGATCCGCCACTTTCTCCAAACCTCGCGCCTCGATGCCGCCGTCATCCAGCGCGCGCTCGCGATCTTCCATGTCCTCGCCGAGGCCGAGGCCAAGGTGCATGGCACCGAGGTCGAGGACGTCACCTTCCACGAGATCGGCGCCTGGGACTCGATCGTCGACATCGTCGCTGCGGCCTTCCTGATCGAGCGCTCGGGCGCCTCGTCCTGGTCGGTCGCTCCATTGCCGCAGGGTGCCGGGCGGGTGAAGACCCAGCATGGCGACCTGCCGGTGCCGCCGCCGGCCGTGGTGCTGCTCTTGAAGGGCTTCATTGTGTTCGACGATGGAAGGCCCGGCGAGAGGGTGACGCCGACGGGTGCGGCGATCATCCGGCATCTGGCGCCGACGCCGCGCCTGCCGCGCGGCCTCTTCCGCCACGACCGCGTCGGCTACGGCTTCGGCACCAAGCGCTTCGAGGGCATCAGCAACGTGCTGCGCGTGCAGGTACTGGAATCCGTCGAAGCCGGGCAGAGCGAGGACGAGATCGGTGTCATCAGCTTCGAAATCGACGACCAGACGCCCGAAGACCTCGCCATCGGTCTCGACCGCCTGCGCGCATTTCCTGGCGTGATCGACGTGGTGCAATCGGCCGCCTTCGGCAAGAAGGGGCGCATGGTGACCAGCATCCGCGTGCTCGCCTCGGCCGCGGCGACGGATGCGGTGGCGGATCGCTGCTTCGCCGAGACGACGACCTTGGGCGTCCGGCTGGAGCGCGTGCGCCGCCGCACCCTGCCGCGGAAGATCACGTCGATAGACGACGACGGCGGATTGGTCCGGGTGAAGCAGGCCGTGCGGCCGGGCGGAGCCGTCACCGTCAAAGCCGATATCGACGACATTGCCAAGGCGGGCGATCACCGCGAGCGCACGCATCGGCGCCAGCGCATCGAGCAGGCGGCGCTCGCCGGGAAGGCAAAAGATGCCTGACGCCCTGCAGCTCGCGGAAACGCTGGGCGCCGTCCTTGACGACATCGGCCCTGTCGCCGTCGCCGTCAGCGGCGGCGTCGACAGCACGACGCTCGCCGCGCTGGCGCATCGGCGGCTGGGGCCACGGGCGAGGATGATGCATGCCGTGTCTCCAGCGGTGCCGCCCGAGGCGACCGAGCGCGTGCGGGCGCTGGCCGCGAGCGAGGGCTGGCGCCTCGAGATCATCGACGCAGGCGAGTTCGAGGACCCGCGCTATCGCGCCAACCCGGCGAACCGCTGCTTCTACTGCAAGACCAATCTCTATGCGCGGATCGCACCGATCGCCGCGACGGCGGGCGCGGTCACGCTCTCGGGCACCAATAGAGACGACCTCTCCGACTGGCGTCCCGGCCTCAAGGCTGCCGAGGACCACGGCGTGCGCCATCCCTATGTCGAGGCGGGGATCGACAAGGCGGGCGTGCGTGCCATCGCCCGGCATCTTGAACTCGGCGAGATCGCCGAGCTGCCGGCATCGCCGTGTCTCTCGAGCCGCATCGAGACCGGGATCGCCATCGATCCGGACGAGCTGTCACTGGTACATGCGGTGGAGACGTTTGTGGGTGCGCGCCTCGGCGCGCCGACGGTGCGCTGCCGGCTGCGGCGCACCGGCCTCGTCATCGAGCTCGACGAAGCGAGCCTCGAACAATTGATGGATAAGGACGAGCTTGCGGCCGCGGTCGCCGATATCGCGCGATCGCGCGGCGGCGAACGGCCCGTCTCCTTCAAGGCCTATCGCATGGGCAGCGCGTTCCTGAGGCCAGCCGGATCATGACCGAGCCCGGTTTCAACCTCGATTTCGATCGCGCCCAGCGTCTCGGTTTCGACGAGGCGATGTTCTGCGCCGGTAAGACGAGGGAACAGATCTCGGCGATCCTCGCACGCATCGCCGAGCGCGGCGGCTCCATGCTCCTGACCCGGCTCGCCGCCAGCGCCTTTGCCCAGCTATCCGAAGATCTGCGTGGAGGCCTCGACTACGAGGCGCTCTCCGGCACCGCCTATTTCGGCCGCGTGGCGCCGCCAGCTCATTCCGGCCAGGTCGCTGTGGTCGGCGCCGGCACCTCTGACATGTCCGTCTGCCGCGAGGCCGTGCGCACGCTGGGCTATCACGGGATCAAGGCGAGCGAGATCTACGATGTCGGCGTCGCCGGGATCTGGCGCCTCATGGAGCGCGTACCCGACATCAACAGGCATCCGGTGGTCATCGCGGTCGCCGGCATGGATGCGGCGCTGATAAGCGTGCTCGGCGGGCTGGTACCCGGCCTGGTAATCGGCGTCCCGACCTCGGTCGGATATGGCGTCGCCAATCGCGGCGAGACGGCGTTCCATGCGGCGCTCGCCAGCTGCGCTCCCGGCGTGCCGGTGATGAATATCGACAACGGCTATGGCGCAGCCTGCGCGGCGATCCGCGCGCTGCGCACAGCCGACAGGATGAGGAGGTCGACATGACCGGCTCGAAAATCGAGGTCGCCTTCGGGCGCAAGCATCTGGCCGTCGCTATGCCCTCGGAGGCGGATGCGCATGTCATCCGCAAGCGGCCGCTGCCGAAGATCGCCGATCCCAAGGCCGCGATCCGCGCCGTGCTCGACCGGCCCATCGGTGCCGCGCCCCTGAAGACGCTTGCCGCCGGCAAGAAGAGCGCCTGCATCCTCATCTGCGACATCACCCGGCCGGTGCCCAACCACCTGTTCCTCCGGCCGATGATCGAGGACATGATGGCTGCCGGCATTCCGGCGTCCGGCATCACCGTCCTGATCGCGACCGGATTGCACCGCCCCAATCTCGGCGACGAGCTGGAAGAGCTGGTCGGCGATCCCTGGGTGACGAAGACCGTACGCGTCGTGAACCACGACGCCCGCAACGATGCCGAGCATGTGGATTTCGGCTTCACCGCCAAGCGCAAGACGCCGGTCAAGCTCGACCGCGCCTTGGTCGAGGCGGAGCTCCGCATCGCCACCGGGCTGGTAGAGCCGCATTTCATGGCCGGGTGGTCCGGCGGGCGAAAGGTCGTCGCCCCCGGCGTCGCGCACCACACCACGATCCGCACCTTCCACTCCGCGCGCTTCATGGAAGATCCGCTGGCGGTCCAGTGCAACCTCGTCGGCAATCCGCTGCACGAGGAGCAGCTTGAGATCGTCCGCATGCTGGGCGAGGTCTATGCGCTCAACACGGTGATCGACGAGGAGCGCAACCTTTCCTTCGTCTCCTTCGGCGAGATCATCGAGGGCCATCTCGCCGCCGTCGCCTTCGTCGAGGCGTCGACAAGGATCCCGATCGATCGCCGCTTCTCGACCATCGTGACCTCGGCCGCAGGCTATCCGTTGGACAAGACTTATTACCAGACGGTCAAGGGCATGGTGACGCCGCTCGACATCCTGGCGCCGGGCGGCACGCTGATCATCGCCTCGGCATGTTCGGAGGGCTTCGGCTCGCCGGAGTTCCGCGAAGCGCAGAAGCGCCTGGTCGAGCTCGGTCCCGACCGCTTCCTCGCCACGCTGACGGCGAAGTCGCTCGCCGACATCGACGAGTGGCAGACCGAGATGCAGCTGAAGCCGATGCGCCGCGGCCGTATCCAGCTCTACACGACCGGCCTCGGGGCCGAGGAGCTCTCGATCACCGGCGTCGAGACGATCGGCTCGGTCGAGGCCGCGATCGGTGCCAGCATCGGACGCAGCGGCGACCGCAGCGTCGCCGTCATTCCCGAAGGACCCTATGTGGTGCCCATCTACGCGGGCGCGTCCGCCGACTAGCGGCAGAACCAACGCGTGTGCTACGCGCTTGCCCGGACACCGGGGAGTGCGCAGAATGCTCCCGCAAACAACCGGACCGTCCCCTTAGGCGAGGGGCAACGAGGTCCTCAACGCAACAGGGAGGCATCGACCATGCGTCGTCGCGACATTTTCCGTTCATGCATTGCCGCCGCAGCGCTGCTGCTCGCAGCCGGCACCGCCAGCGCCCAGCAGCCGATCACGCTGCACGGCGCGTCCCAGTTCAACGACGACCACGCCTTCACCAAGGCGATGGTGAAGTTCGAGCAGCTGGTGAAGCAGTACTACGGCAAGCCGATTAACTTCGTTCTGCACAAGAACAGTGAGCTCGGCCTCGAGAAGCAGTATTTCGAATACATGGCGCAGGGCAAGGCGGTCGACTACGCCATCGTATCGCCGGCGCATATGTCGACATTCTCCAAGGCGGCGCCGTTCATCGACGCTCCCTTCCTGTTCCGCGACCTCGCGCATTGGAACAAGGTGCTCGATGCCGATCTCTTGAAGCCGGTCGCCGACGAGATCGCGCAGAAGGCCGATGTCATGCTGATCGGCTATGCCGGCGGCGGCGTCCGCAACATCTTCGTCAACAAGCCGATGTCCTCGCTCGCCGACATCAAGGGCCTCAAGGTCCGCGTCCAGGGCGCACCGATCTGGTCGAAGACCTTCGCGGCGGCCGGCATGGCGCCGACAGTGATCGCCTACAACGAGGTCTATAACGCGATCCAGAACAACGTCATCGCCGCCGGCGAAAACGAGGCCGCCGGCGTCGAGCAGATGAAGTTCTTCGAAGTGGCGCCGCACCTGATGATGACCGAGCACGCGATCACCATCCGGCCGCTCTGCTTCTCGGTGAAGACCTTCAAGAGCCTGCCGGCCGACCTGCAGGCGGCGATCGTCAAGGCGGGCAAGGAAGCCGGCGCCTATGGCCGCCAGATCGAGTCCTCGGAGGACTCGCAGAAGCTCGACGCGCTGGAGAAGGCCGGCAAGCTGAAGCGGATCGCATTCAAGGACCGCGAGGCGATGAAGAAGCTGGTCGACCCGGTCATGGCGGCCTACGCCAAGGAGATCGAGGCAGACCAGATCTTCGCCAAGATCCTGGCCATCCAGTAGTCGATCTCGCGCAAGCGGCCGCGGCCGGCCATCCAGCGCCGGCCGCGGCCTTCTTTTTCCCCGGAGACGCGAGGACGCATGACCGGTGTGCCGCAACGCGACGGCCGCCCCTGGCGGCGGCTGATCGAGGTCTATCACGCGCTTCTCTCCCATCTGCTGGTGGTGTCGGTCGCGATCCTCGTGATCCCCGTCTCGCTGCAGATCTTCTCGCGCTTCACCTCGCTGATCCCGCACTACATCTGGACCGAGGAGATGGCGCGGTTTCTGTTCATCTGGACGATCATGATCGGTGCCATGATTGGGGTGCGCGAGCGCACGCATTTCGAGGTCGACCTGCTGGGTCGCCTGCGACCGAAGGCCGAGGCCGTCGTCCGGCTCATTGTCGCCGTGGCGATGATGGCTTTCGCCCTGGTCTTCGTCTGGTCCGGCGTCGAGTTCACGCGCTTCGCCTGGAACCGCATCTCCGAGCTAGCCGAGCTGCCGCTCTGGCTGATCCACATCGCCTGGCCGATCACCGGGGTCACCGCCGTCCTCTTCATCGTCGAGCAGGCGCATGACAGCCTGCGCGTGCTCTTCGGGAAGGCGTCATGACCGGCGCGGTGCTCAGCTCGGGCCAGGCGGCGGCGATCCTGTTCGGGATGTTCTTCTTCCTGCTGGCGATCCGCGTACCGGTCGCCTTCTCGCTTGGCCTCGCCTGCCTGCCGATCCTGTTCATCGAGCCGCGCCTCTCGGCGATGACACTCGTGCAGGAGACCTTCAACGCCTACAACTCCTTCATCCTGCTGGCGGTGCCGTTCTTCCTGCTGACCGCCAATTTGATGAATGTCGGCGGAATCACCGACCGGCTGGTCAGGCTCTCGCGCTCGATGGTCGGGCACTTCCCCGGCGGCCTCGCCCAGATCAACGTCGTGCTCTCGATCTTCTTCGCCGGCATTTCCGGCTCGTCCACTGCGGATGCCGCGAGCCAGTCAAAGATCTTCATCGAGGCGCAGCGAAAGGAAGGCTACGACGATAGCTTCTCGGTCGCGATCACCGCGGTCTCGGCCGTTCTCGCCGTCATCATCCCGCCCTCGATCCTGATGATCGTCTGGGGCGGCGTGCTCACTGTCTCGATCGGCGCGCTTTTCCTCGCCGGCATCGTTCCGGGCCTGCTGATCGGCCTCGTGCAGATGGCGACAGTGCATGCCTATGCGAAGCGTCGCGGCTACCCGACCTATCCGCGCTCGACCTGGAACGAGCTGGGCATCGCGCTCGCCATCTCGATTCCGGCGCTGATGACGCCGATGATCATCATCGGCGGCAAGATTTTCGGCTGGTTCACCGCGACCGAGTCGGCCTGCATCGCGGTGCTCTACGCCGCGGTGCTGTCGCTCGTGGTCTATCGCGAGATGGATGCCAAGGGATTGCATGCGGCGCTGCTCGACACCGGCAAGCTCGCCGCGGTCGCGCTGTTCTGCGTCGGCACCGCGAGCGCCTTCGGCTGGCTCTTGGCCTACTACCAGATCCCGAAGGCGATTCTCGCCGGCGTCAGCGCCTGGGAGATGGGCTTCACCACCACAGGCTTCTTCATCGCCGCCGTGTTCCTGCTCGTCGGCTGTTTCCTGGACGCGATTCCGGCGATCATCATCGTGGGCAGCATCCTGCAGCCGCTGGCAAAGGCGGTAGAGATGGATCCCGTGCACTTTGCCATGATCGGGATCGTCTCGCTTGCCTTCGGGCTGGTGACACCGCCCTACGGGCTCTGCCTGATGATCTCCTGCGCGATCGCCGGAATCCGCATGGCCGACGCCCTCAAGGACACCTGCATCATGCTGCTGCCGATGCTGGGCGTCTTGGCGCTGCTGATCCTGTGGCCCGGCGTGGCGTTGTTCCTGCCCTCGCTGATCTCACCCGAGTTCCTTCGCTGAAGTCTCGCGCTGGGCGACCTCGAGTACGTCGAGCGTCCGCTCCTCGCCGGAGCGCGTCCGCCACTGGATCGACTGTCCGACCTTGAGGCCGATCAGCGACGCGCCCACCGGCGTCAGCACCGAGAGCTTACCCCTCTCAATGTCGGCGTCCTCAGGATAGACGAGCGTGACGTCATGCATCTCGCCGGCGTCGTCCTTGAAGACAACGCGCGAGCCCATGGTCACGATGTCGCTCGCGACCTCGCGAGGCGGGACCACGCGCGCGCGCTCCAGCTCCTGCCCCAGGAAAGCCGCGACATCCGGAAGCTTGTATTCGGCGGCTGACGCCAGCTGGTCGAGCCGGCTGAAATCGGAGGCCCCGAGGGTGATTGCGGGAAGATGGTTGCTG
Source organism: Alphaproteobacteria bacterium (assembly GCA_016869375.1). GTDB lineage: Bacteria > Pseudomonadota > Alphaproteobacteria > SHVZ01 > SHVZ01 > SHVZ01. The sequence goes on from VGEH01000007.1 coordinate 13,610, forward strand.
CGCTGCATGGTCGCCTCCAAACGGGATGAGCGAAGCCGCCCCGACGGGTCGGCCCTTACCTGGATAGGAATGAAAGAAGAAGCCGCCCCGGCAGACGGGCGCCTGAGGGGTTAGGCGACCGTTGCCGGGGCGAGTACGCCCTTTTGGGCGCGGCCCATTCGCGCAAGTTCAGCCATCTGCAGGGGGCGCGTTCCACGGGCCATGGCTTGCATATGGGCAGGCCCCCAGCCGATTTCAACCGATGCCGGACGACCCTTCGGCAAGGTTCCGAATCGCCTCGCGGGCCAAAATATCGACACGTTCATTCTCGGGATGCCCGGAATGGCCGCGGACCCAGAGCCACGCGATGTCGTGCGGCGCCGCGGCCGCATCCAGCCGCTGCCAGAGGTCGACATTCTTCACCGGCTTCCTGTCTGCGGTCTTCCAGCCGCGGGCCTTCCAGCGCGGCAGCCAGGAGGTGATCCCGTCGCGGACATAGGTGCTGTCGGTGTGGAGGCGGACCTTGACCGGACGGGTCAGCGATTCGAGCGCGCGAATCGCCGCCATCATCTCCATGCGGTTATTGGTGGTCTGCGTCTCTCCGCCGGAAAGCTCACGCTCGGTATCGCCGTACCGCAGCAGCGCAGCCCACCCGCCTGGGCCCGGATTTCCCGAGCAGGCGCCGTCGGTGAAGATGTCGACGGTGCGCAGTCCCTCGCTCATGCTGGATCGAGGCCGTAGCCCTCCGGCCCAGCGACGCGCTGATGGAACTGCAGTTTGGCCCAGTACTCAAGCGGGTCCTTCGGGCGCACCAGCGCACCTTCCGGATGGTTGAGCCAGTCGTAGAGACGGGTCAGAAGGAAGCGCAGCGCCGAGCCGCGGCACAGCACCGGCAGCGCCTGGGTCTCCGCCGCGGAGAGCGGCCGGCGCTTCTGGTAAGCGGTCGCCAGCAGCCGTGCCTTAGTGACGTTGAGCGAATGGTCGGGCTCGAAGCACCAGGCGTTCAGGCAGATCGCGAGGTCGTAGGCGAGGAAATCGTTGCAGGCGAAGTAAAAGTCGATGAGTCCCGAGAGCTTGTCGCCGAGGAAGAAGACGTTGTCGGGGAAGAGATCGGCATGGATCACGCCCTCGGGCAGATCCTTCGGCCAGACGCCTTCCAGATAGGCGAGTTCCCCCTTGATGCCGATGCGGAGGCCGGGCCGGACCTCGTCGGCGCGCGCCTCGCAGGCTGCCACCAGCGAGCGCCAGCCGGTCAGCGACAGCGCGTTGAGGCGGCGCATCTCGAAGCCCTGCTGCGCCTGATGCAGTCCGGCCAGGGCATCGCCGACGCCAGCGCAATGGGCGGCCGTGATCCGCCTGGGCCACAGGCCTTCGAGGAAAGAGACGATCGCCGCCGGACGTCCGTTGAGGCGGCGAAGCGCCTCGCCGTCACGGGCGCGGATCGGCGTCGGGCAATGAAGCCCGTTGGCCGCCAGATGCTCCATCAGCCCGACGAAGAAGGGCAGATCCTGAGGCGCGACCCGCTTCTCGTAGATCGTCAGGATGTAGGAGGCCTTGGTCGTACGGACGAGGAAGTTCGAGTTCTCGACGCCCTCGGCGATGCCGGCGAAGCTGAGGACCTCGCCGATGTCGTACTCGGAGACGAAGCGCGCGAGATCCTCGTCGCTGACCTGGGTATAGACCGCCATGCGTTGCGCTTAGGCCACGAGCTGGCGCGGCAGGCGGAAGGAGACGTCCTCCTCGGCCACCGTGATCTCCTCGATCGAGACCCCGCGGCGGCGGCGCAGCGCCTCGATCAGCTCCTCGACGAGGAGCTCGGGCGCCGAGGCGCCGGCGCTGATTCCAAGGCGCTCGACACCGTCGAGCCAGGTCCAGTCGAGCTCGGACGCGCGCTGGATCAGCCGAGCCTTGCGGCAGCCGGACGTCTCGGCGACCTCGACCAGCCGGCGCGAGTTCGAGGAGTTGGGTGCGCCGATCACGAGCACGGCATCCGCTTTCGGCGCGATCGCCTTGATCGCGGCCTGCCGGTTGGTGGTGGCGTAGCAGATGTCCTCGCGCCGTGGCCCGACGATCGCCGGGAAACGCCGCCTCAGCACCTCGATGATCGCCGCCGTCTCGTCGACTGAGAGCGTCGTCTGCGTCGTGTAGGCGAGTCGCTCGGGCGTCGGCACCGTCGCGCGCTCCGCGTCGGCGACCGTCTGCACCAGCGTCATCGCGCCCTGTGGAAGCTGCCCCAAGGTGCCGATCACTTCGGGATGACCCTCATGTCCGATCAGGACCACGTGCCGTCCGTCGCGATGCTGACGCTCCGCCTCGTTATGGACCTTCGTCACCAGGGGACAGGTGGCATCGATGGAGACGAGCTTGCGGCGATCGGCCTCGGCCGGTACCGCTTTCGGCACGCCATGCGCCGAGAACACCACCGGCGCGCCATCCGGCACCTGGTCGAGCTCGTCGACGAAGATCGCACCCTTGGCTTCCAGCGATTCGACGACGAAGCGGTTGTGGACGATCTCATGGCGCACGTAGACCGGCTTGCCGTATTTGGCGAGGCAGGCTTCGACGATCTGGATGGCGCGATCGACCCCGGCGCAGAAGCCGCGCGGGCTGGCGAGAAGCACTGTCAGTGGCGTTGAGGCGGAAGCCGGGTTCACGTCGATTTCCCGAAGGGTCTCTCAGCCTTGTGCCGGCCGGAGCCCTTAACTAAAGTCGCGGCGACCCTAATACAGGGCGAGAGCCGAAGGAAGCGCGTTTCATGCCTGTTGCGAAGAACAAGCCGTACTGCGACGGCTCCCGCGGCGTCCTGTGACTCTCTCCTTCCGCGCTCTCGCTGCCGTCCTGCTGCTCGCGGTCTCCGGCTGCTCGTCCTCCCGGGCCGTAGCGCCCGAGGCGTGCCCGCGCGTGGTCGTGCTGAACGACCTTTCCGAGCTCATGCGCTTCCGCCCCGGTTCCGGCCGCGACCTGACCGATGTCGAGCACCAGGCGCGCTTCAGCGGCCTCTCGTTCGGCTGCCGATACGAGAAGGACGCGGCCCGCGTCGAGTTCGAAGTCGCGATCGAGGTGCAGCGTGGCCCGTCCATGCCGGGCAACCGGGCCGGCTTCCAGTATTTCGCGGCGGTCACCAATCCGGCGGGGCAGATCGTCTCCAAGGAGATCTTCGACGCCGATGTCGAGTTCAAGGGCAACCAGACGCGCGTGATCATGGCGGACGAGTTGGTCCAGCGCATCCCCATGCTCGACCGCGCTACCGGGCCAAACTGGAGCGTGCTCCTCGGCCTTCAGCTCACCGACGAGCAGCGTGACTACATAAAGCGGCGCCAGACGCGTTGAGCCGACGCCGGGGAGGACACCATGCGCATCCTGGTCGTCAACCCGAACACCACCGCGTCGATGACGGCGTCGATCGACCATGCGGCGCGCGCCGTCGCCGGCGCCGGAACCGAGATCGTGACGCTGAATCCGGACAAGGGCCCGGTCTCGATCGAGAGCCAGTACGACTCCTCCTATTGCGTGCCAGGGATGCTTGAGCTGATCCGCGCCGGAGAGGCCACCGGCTTCGACGGCTATGTGATCGCCTGCTTCCGCGATCCGGGCCTCGAGGCGGCGCGCGAGATCGCCGCCGGACCCGTGCTCGGGATCGCCGAAGCGGCAATGCATGCGGCGAGCATGGTCGCCACCGGCTTCACCATCATCTCGACCCTGCCGCGGTCGGTGCCGGTACAATACGCGCTCGCGCGCAAATACGGCTTCGAGAAGCACCTGAAGAAGGTGCGCGCCGCCGGCGTGCCGGTCCTCGAGCTCGAGGACTCGCATTCTGGTGCCGCCGACAAGGTGAAGCGCGAGGTCGAGAAGGCGATCGCCGAGGATGGCGCCGAGGCGATCCTGCTGGGATGTGCCGGCATGGTCGAGCTTGCGCGCCGGCTGACCGACGAGACCGGCGTGCCGGTGCTCGATGGCGTCACCGCCGCCGTCAAGATGGCAGAGGCCCTGGTCGGACTCGGGATCAAGACCAGCAAGTCGGGCGCCTATGCCGAGCCGCGCGCCAAGCCCTACGCCGGCCTCTTCGCCGCCGCCGCGCCGGGGACCAAGCCGGCCAAGGCCGCGGAGTAGCCGGCGCTCTCAGCGCCATGCGGCGCCTCGCGCTTCTCCTCTTCGCCTTCCTCGTCGCCGCGCCGGGAGAGACGCTGACCGGCATCGTCGTCGATGCCCAGGGCCAGCCGGTCGAAGGCGCGCGCGTCCGGTTGCGCGCCACCGCCGCCTTCGTGCTCACCGGCGCCGATGGGCGATTCATCCTTGCCGACGCGACGGTCGCCCCCGATGCCGAGATCACCGCCGCCCTTCCAGGGCACATCATCGGCGGCACCGTCGTGAGGAGCGGGATCGCCGAGTATCGCATCCAGCTGCCGGCCATTCCCGCTGGCGACGATCCCACCTATCCCTGGGTCACCGCCTTCCCCGAAGACGACCAGGCGCCGCGCACCGATTTCGGCCGCGAACCCTGCGGTGCCTGCCATCGCCGGGCGCTGGCCGAATGGCGGGAGTCGGCGCATTCACGATCCGCGACCAATCCGCGCTTCCTCTCCTTCTTCGAAGGTGGACAGCGCCTCGGCGCCGGCAAGGTGACCGTCGAAGCCTGCGGCACCTGCCATGTCCCGATGGATCCGACCGGCGATCCGCAAAAGTTCACGGGTGTCGCCGGCGAAGGCGTCGGCTGCGACATCTGCCACAAGATCGCCGAGGCGAAAGCCGGTGACGGAAGCGCCACCGGCATCCGTGCCGTCGCGCTCAGGCGTCCGCCTTTCGGCCGGCAGACCATCTTCGGTCCATTCGACGACGTGCCACGCGGACGCGATGCCTTCGCCCCGGTCTTCGCCGAGAGCCGATACTGTGCCGCCTGCCATCAGGCACGGAGTGGTGCTGTCGCCATCTATTCCGAGTTCGAGGAGTGGCAGGCGAGCCGATACCCCGCCGCCGGCACCACCTGCCAGTCCTGCCACATGCGCGGCGACGGCAAGGCGACGACGATGACCGAGCTCGGCCCCGGCCGTATCGTGCGCGACCCGGCCACGCTGTCGAGCCATCGCTTTCACGACAGCCGCTCGCCCGACTTCCTCGCGAATGCCGTGGAGACGTCGATGACGGCGCATCGCGACGGCGGGGTGCTGATCGTCTCGGTCGACATCGCCAATCGCGGCGGCGGTCACCACCTGCCCGCCGGCTCGCCGATGCGCCACATGCTGCTCAGCATCGAGGCCGAATCCGGCGGCACGCCGCTCACGCCGATCGATGGATCGACCTTGCCGTCATGGGCCGGCAGCGGGCTCGCCGGAAAGCCGGGCCGCGCCTACGCAAAGATCCTCGGCGACGCGTCCCGCCCCTCGCTGCCATGGGCGGAGGCCAACACGGTCACGGATACACGGATTCCCGCCGGCGACGGCGATCGCTCGACCCATCGCTTCCGGCTGCACGGATCCGGGCCGGTGCGGATCGAGGCGAGATTCGTCGTCCGCCGCACCTTCCCTGACTGGGCCGAGACACTCGGCATCGACACGGCCGAGATCGTCGTCGCCACGCATCGGGCGACTCTCGGGCCTTGACGATTTCAGCAGCGGCGGGAACGGCACCGCCGTGGCTCGCTACTTCGCTCCGTGGCCCGGGAAGCCGACAGTGCCGAAATTCGCCTCGTCGGCCGTCAGCGTCACCGAGCCTACCGGCGGCCTTGCGCCGAACCAGGCCTGGTAGAGACCGGCGAGCGAACCGTCCTTCTTCATCTCCTCGACAATCAGCTCGACGCGGTTGCGGAAGGCGGCGTCGTCCTGGCGGAAGGCAAAAGCGATCACGCGGCCGGTCAGGATGGTGAAACCGTTCTTGATCTGGCGATGCTGCTTGGCCGCCTGGAGCGCGATCGGCAGGTCGAGGATCCCTGCCTGGGCCTTCCTCTCCATGACGGCCGGCGGGATGTCCGCCACGCGATCCAGGCGCTGCACCTCGAAGCCGAGCCGGCTCGCATTCTCGGTCGCCCAGGCATCCGCAGCGCCGCCTTTGAGGATCGCGACGGTCTTGCCCTTGAGTTCCTCCGGCGCCTTGAGGTCGGCGTCGTCCGCGGGAAGCAGCACGCCGAGGCCGGTCGACATGTAGGGCTCAGTGAACAGCAGCTGCTGCGCGCGCTCGGCCGTAACCACGATCGGCGCGGCGATGAACTCGTAGCGCTTGGCGTTCAGACCGGGGAAGAGGCTGGCGACCGGCGTCTCGATCACGTCGACGCCCGGGCGGCCGAGACGCTTGGCTATCTCCCAGGTAAAGTCGACGGAGAAGCCCGCGATCTTGCCATCGGGCTGGCGGAAGGCGAAGGGCGGGAAGGTCAGGTCGGAACCGACGGTCAGCGGCCGGAAGGCGCCCGGATCGGCGATCGGAGCCTGCGCCCGCGCACCCGCCGCCCCGACCGTCATGGCCAATAGCAGCAACGCGGAACAGGCGATCCTCACGATTCCGACTCCCTTGCGTCCCGTTCCCGAGTGGTAGGCGGGAACAGTGACGGTTCGATGGCTTCACTCCGGCGGCGGCGTGGCGCCGGTCTGGGCGGTGATCGCCCCATAATGCTCGATCCGGCGATGGCGCGCGAAGTTGAAGATCGTCTCCTTACCCAGGCGCGCCAGATCCAGATCGCAATCGAAGGCGACCAGCTCGTCGCCGACCGTCGACACCCGCGCCACGATCTCGCCCGAAGGCTGCACGATGCAGCTGCCGCCGATCATGCCGACCCCTTCCTCGACGCCGGCCTTCGCGACAGCGACCACCCAGGTGGAGTTCTGGTAGGCGCCGGCCTGGAGGACGAGGTCGTTGTGGAACATGCGGAGGTGGTTAGGCTCGAAGCCGGCGGTATTGCGGTCGGGCGTATTGTATCCAAGCAGGACGAGCTCGACGCCCTGAAGTCCCATGACACGGAACGTCTCCGGCCAGCGCCGGTCGTTGCAGATGCACATACCCATGACCGCGCCCATGGTCCGCCATACGGGAAAGCCGAGGTCGCCGACCTCGAAGTAGCGCTTCTCCAGATGCTGCCAGGGGCGCTCCGGCTCATGCTCGGCATGGCCCGGCAGATGCACCTTCCGGTACTTGCCGACGATGGTACCGCGGTCGTCGACCAGGATCGAGGTATTGAAGCGCCGGCCGTCCGGAGTCAGCTCGGCATAGCCCAGATAGAAGCCGATGCCGTGGCGCGCCGCCGCCTCGAAGAGCGGACGCGTCTCGGCCGAGGGCATCTCGCGCTCGAAGAAAGCGTCGACCTCGGCCTGGTCGGTCATGAACCAGCGCGGGAAAAAGGTGGTAAGCGCCAGCTCCGGGAAAACCACGAGCTTGCAGGCCCGATCCTTGGCGCGGTCGAGCAGCGCGATCATGCGCCTGACCACCTGCGCCCGCGGCTCGGTGCGGGCGATCGGCCCGAGCTGCGCCGCGCCGATGGTCGTCATGCGGGTCACGAGACGCGCTCCGCCTGGAACTTGCCGGAGGAGGGCTCGAAGCCGTGCACGCGGCGGCCGAGCGGCACCGCGGCACTGGGCTTTTCACAGGGAAGGAAGCGACCGCGACCGGCCTTCTCGGTGACCTTGCCGTCCTCGGCGACGATCTCGCCGCGCGAGAGCACCTTGACCGGCCAGCCCTTCACGACGCGACCCTCGTAAGGCGTGTAGTCCATCGCGTCGTGCAGGAGGCTGGTCGTGATCGTGACTTCCTTGTTCGGGTCCCAGAGCGCGACGTCGGCATCCGAACCGACCGCGATCGTGCCCTTTCTCGGATAAAGGCCGTACAGCTTGGCGTGGTTGGTCGCGGAGATCGCGACGAACTGGTTCAGCGTGACGCGTCCCTCGCTGACGCCGCCCGAGAAGAGCAGCGGCAGCCGCGCGGCAATGCCGGGCACGCCGTTGGCCACCATCTTGAAGGACGGATTGGGCCCGTGCTTCCTCTTGCCGTCCGGGCCGTCGAAGCGATAGGGCGCGTGGTCGGAGGAGACCACCTGGAAGACGCCGTTCTGGATGCCATCCCAGACATAGCGCTGGTTGTCGCGGCTGCGCGGTGGCGGGGAGCACATGCATTTGGCGCCCTCGAAGCCCGGAACGTCGAGATCCTCGGCCGAGAGGTAAAGGTATTGCGGGCAGGTCTCGGCATAGACCTTGAGGCCGCGCCCCTGGGCCCAGCGGATCTGCTCGATCGCCTCGCGGCCGGAGACATGGACCAGCAGCATCGGCACGTCGACGATCTCGGAAAGCGTGATGACGCGATGCGTCGCCTCGCGCTCGGCGGCCGCCGCGTGCGCGACCGCATGGAATTTCGGGGCCGTGTGCCCGGCCGCGAGCAGCCGGTCGGAGAGCCAGGCGATCACGTCATGGTTCTCGGCATGGACCATGGTCATGGCACCATGCGCGCGAGCTAGCGCCAGCACATCAAGCATCTGCCGGTCGTCGAGCTTGAGCGCGTCATAGGTCATGTAGACCTTGAACGAGGTGTATCCGCGTTCGATCAGCGCCGGCAGCTCCTGGCCCATCACCTGCGGCGTCGGGTCGGAGACGATCATGTGGAAGGCGTAGTCGACCACGGCCTTCGGCGTCGCCGCCTTGTGATAGTCCTCGACGACCTGGCGCACGCTCATGCCGCGATGCTGCGCGGCGAAGGGAATGACCGTAGTGGTGCCACCGGCCGCGGCCGAGCGCGTGCCGGTATAGAAATCGTCGGCGGTCATGATGCCCGAGCCGGAACGCTGCTCGATATGGACATGGCTGTCGATGCCGCCCGGCAGAACCAGGAGCCCGCGCGCGTCGATCTCGCGCGTGCCTTTCAGATTCTCCCCGATGGCGACGACGCGTCCGTCGGATATCGCGATGTCGGCCGCGAAGGTATCGGCGGCGGTGGCAACCGTGCCGCCCCGGATCACCAGCTCGAAGCTCACGCCGGAGCGCTCGCGTCGCGCTTGTAGACCGCCTTGAGCCGGCCGAGATAGGCGCTGGCTGAGGCCGTCGCGCGTGCCGCCGGCGGCGTCACCGGCGGGATCTCGCGATGGAAGTGACAGGCGACGTGACTGCCGTCCTCGAGCGTCTCGTAGACAGGATCCTCGACCTTGCAGCGCTCGCGCGCATGCGGGCAGCGCGTATGGAAGCGACAGCCGGAGGGCGGGTTGATCGGGCTCGGCACGTCGCCTTCGAGCAGCATGCGTTCGCGCGGCGCCGTCGGATCGGGCACCGGGATCGCCGATAGCAGCGCCTGTGTGTAGGGGTGGCGCGGCGTCGCGAACAGCGTCTTGGTCGGGGCCAGCTCGACGATCTTGCCGAGATACATGACGGCGATGCGGTCGCTGACATGCTTCACGACCGAGAGGTCATGCGCGATGAAGAGATAGGAAAGCCCGAGACGCTTCTGCAGATCCTCCAGCAGGTTCACCACCTGCGCCTGCACCGAGACGTCGAGCGCCGAGACCGGCTCGTCGCAGACGATCAGCTTGGGCTCGACCGCGAGCGCGCGCGCGATGCCGATGCGCTGGCGCTGGCCGCCGGAGAATTCATGCGGATAGCGGCGCTCGTGCCAGGCGGAAAGGCCGACCTGCTCGAGCAGTTCCTTCACGCGCGCACGCTTCGCCTCGCCCTCGGCGAGACGGTGGATCTTCAAGGGCTCGCCGATGATCTCACCGACCGTCATGCGCGGATTCAGCGAGGCATAGGGATCCTGGAAGATGATCTGCATCTCGCGGCGGAGGCGGCGAAGCTCCGACTTCGGCAGGTTGAACACGTCCTCGCCGTCGAAGCGCACGGCGCCGGCGGTCGGCTCGATCAGGCGAAGCAGCACGCGGCCGGTCGTCGACTTGCCGCAGCCGGATTCGCCGACCAGCGACAGCGTCTCGCCGGCATTGACCTCGAAGGAGACGCCGTCGACGGCGCGCACATGTCCCAGGTTCTGCCCGAGGAAGAGCCCGCGGGTGACCGGGAAATACTTGACCAGGTTCTTGACCTCGAGGAGCGCCATCTCACGCATCTCCCGACGGCAAGGGCGCCCGCCAGCAGGCGGTCAGGTGGCCGGGCGTGATCTCGATCAAGGGCGGCACCTCGGCCTTGCACTTGTCGATCGCGATCGGGCAGCGCGGATTGAACAGGCAGCCTGTCGGCATCGCCTGCGGGTTCGGCACGGTGCCCGGAATGGTCGCGAGCCTGTCTTCCTCGACCGCGAGCTTCGGGATCGATCCCAGGAGGCCCAGCGTGTAGGGGTGCTGCGGGTCGCGGAAGATCGTCTTCACATCCGCCTTCTCGACGATGCGGCCCGCATACATGACGACGACATTGTCGGCCATCTCGGCGACGACGCCGAGCGAATGCGTGATCAGCATGATCGCCGTGCCGGTCTCGTCGCGGATCTTCCGCATCAGATCCAGGATCTGCGCCTGGATGGTGACGTCGAGCGCGGTCGTCGGCTCATCGGCGATCAGGAGACGCGGCTCGCAGGCGAGTGCCATCGCGATCATGACGCGTTGGCGCATGCCGCCGGAGAGCTGGTGCGGATAGTCGTCGATGCGCTTTTCGGGGCTCGGGATGCGCACCAGGCGCAGCATCTCGATGGCCCGCGCGCGTGCATCGGCGGCGGAGATGTCGCGGTGCAGGCGGATGCCTTCGACGATCTGGTCGCCGACCGTGTAGACCGGATTCAGCGAGGTCATCGGCTCCTGGAAGATCATCGAGATCTTGTTGCCGCGGATCTCGCGCATCTCCTCCTGGGACTTCTTGGTCAGGTCCTCGCCGTCGAACCAGATATGGCCGCCGGCGATGCGGCCGGGCGGGTTCGGGATCAGCTGCATGATCGAGAGCGAGGTCACGCTCTTGCCGCAGCCGGACTCGCCGACGATGCCCAGCGTCTCGCCGCGCTTGATCTCGAAGGAGACACCATCGACGGCGCGAAACTCGCGCTCGCCTTTGCCGAAATAGGTATGCAGCTCCTCGACCTTGAGAAGCGCGTCGCTCGTCTGGTTCAATTGCGTGCTCACCTTCGACTAACCCGCCACCGGCAGGACCATCGGCGACATCTCGTCGACCGTGCGCTTGGCATAGTCGCGATCGCGCGCGCCGGCAAGTCCGCGGGCCTGCGCTTCGGCCAGCACCGCATGCGCCGCTTCGACGTCGATCATGGTCGGCTCGCCGTCCTTCAGCACCTGGTCGCCATCGACGAAGACATCGCGGATGGCGCGGTCGGATGTCGAGTAGATCAGGCTGCGCAGCGGCTCGCGCACCGGGCGCATATAGGGATGCGTCAGGTCGACCAGCACGATGTCGGCCTTGGCGCCGACATCGATGCGGCCGATATCGTCGCGCTTCAGCGCCTTGGCGCCGCCATAGGTGGCGGCGGTGAAGATCTGCTCGGTCGAGCCGCCGCGGAAGTCGCGTGCCATCACGCGCGCCAGGGTCGCCGCCCAGCGCATCTCGTCGATCATGTTGTGCGGAAAGGTATCGGTGCCCATGCCGATATTGACGCCGGCCTTGAGATACCGGTCGACATAGTTGAGCACGATGCCGCGGCGGACGAAGACGTTCGGGCAATGCGCGATGGTGACGTTCTTCTCGCCCATGAGCGCGAGATCGTTCGAGCCCGGCCAGTGGAGCCAGGGATGGTCGTTGAGGAAGATGCCGTGGCCGATGATGAGGTCGGGGCCGAGCACGCCGATGGAGTCGAGGAACTCGATCGGCGTCAGGCCGTGACGGCGAGTGATCTCCTGAAACTCGACAACGCTCTGCGCCGCGTGGATCTGGTAAGGCACACCGAGATCGCCCGCGGCGTCGCGCGCATCCCGCATCAGCTCGGGCGTGCAGGTGTCGATCTGCGAGGGCGACAGCATCGCCGAGACACGGCCGCTCGGATGCTGCTTCGCGCGCTTGACCAGGTCGACCGCGGCATCGAGACCCTTCTTCCCGGCCGGCTCGTCCCAGTGATAGACGACGGTCTTGCCGTTGGGCGTCGACCAGGAGGCCGAGCGGAAGGCCGGCGCGAGCACGGCGCGGATGCCGGTTGCCGCGACCTCGTCGGCCCAGTTCGGGCGCGCCGCCGAGATGTCGACATAAGTCGTGACGCCGCTCTTCAGCATCTCCGAGATCGCGACCTGCGTCGCCGCGGTCGCGGCCTCCGGTGGCAGGCGGAAGATCGGCATGAATTCGTAGAGCGAGCTCATGCCGAGGCGCGGGCTGCCGAGTTCCTCGAGCAGGCCCTTGTTGCCGGGCTCGGAGGTCGGATGCGAATGGATGTCGACGAGGCCCGGCATGACCATGAGGTCGCGGCCGTCGATGGTCTTGTCGGCAGGTCCCGTGTGTTTCTTGCCGACATGCGTGATCGAGGAGCCTGAGAACGCCACGTCGGCGTCCTTCAGATAGACATGGCGCTTCTGCCCGCGGTCCCAGGCGACGACCCAGGCGGCGTTCTTGACGACGGTCGTGGTCATACGCGGTCCCTAAGACGAGAAGGAGCGCGGCATCGCTGCCGGCCCCGATTTTTGCCTCCCGCTTGGCCCCTTTACCGGGGCTTCGTCAGGTTGCCGTGACGCTACCACAGAGGGGGCCGGCAAAGGCAGTCCCTCGCGCCGGACATACCGGCTCGGGGCCTCGCCGAGGACGCGGCGGAACATGGCGGTGAAGGCGCTCGGGCTGTCATAGCCGAGGCTGTCGGCGACCTCGGCGATCGAACGCCCGCGGGAGAGCGCGCCGATCGCCTCGGCGACTCTCGCCTGCTGGCGCCAGGCGCCGAAGGAGAGCCCGGTCTCGCGCCGGAACAGCCGCGCCAGGGTGCGGCCGCTGACCGAGAGCCGCTCGGCCCAGGCCTCGAGCGTGTCCTCGGCGGCGAGGTCGTCGAGCATCTCCCGACAGAGCGCGAGAAGCCGTAGATCAGACGGCAAGGGAATGCTGACCGGCAGCGCGGTGGCGCGGCGAAGCTCGTCCAGGATCAGGCCGATCATCGCCTCGGCACGTCGGTCGGGCGCGCCGTCGAGCGGCTGCTCGCCCATCGCCAGGATCAGTTCGCGCAGCAGCGGCGAGACCTCGACGACGACGCATCGCGCCTCGGGCATGAAGGGCGCGGCGTCCGGCTCGATATAGAGCGTGCGCATCGACACCGGCCCGACCATACGGATCTCGTGCTCGATGCCGCCGGGGACCCAGACCGCCCGCCGCGGCGGCACGACCCAGGCGCCGGTCTCGGTCGAAAGCCGCATGGTCCCGGTGATCGCATGCACGACCTGCGCCCGCCGGTGCCGGTGAGGCACGATGTAGTGGCCGTCGACGAACTCCTTCGGCATGGCCGCGACGGGGCTCGGAACCTCCTGGTAGTCGGCGGCATCGGTGCTGCGGCGGGCCATGTCTTTATCTCGACGATCTATGTCAGGACGCATTGTACCGGACAAGCTAAGATTAAGGCAGCGTCTTTCCGCAGGGGATCGTCATGGACCGCCGCCACGCGCGCCGCGTCATCGGCTTCATCAACGCCGCGCATGTCATCGACCACATGCATTTGCTGATCTTTCCGACGGCGCTGATCGGGATGATCGGCACCTTCGGCATGAGCTATGGCGAGATGCTGACGCTCTCGCTCGGCGGCTTCATCGCCTTCGGCGCCGGCTCGCTCCCCTCCGGCTGGCTCGGCGACAAGTGGAGCCGCCGCAACATGATGGCGATCTTCTTCATCGGCATCGGCGCGGCGACGGTTCTGGTCGCGCTCGCCAAGACGCCCTTCATGATCGCCGCGGCGCTGACGGTCGTCGGCCTCTTCGCCTCGATCTACCACCCGGTCGGCACCGCCATGCTGACCGCGCATGCCGAGACCGAGAAGCTGGGCTGGGAGATCGGCGTCAACGGCGTCTGGGGCAATCTCGGCGTCGCCTTCGCCGCGCTCGTCGCCGGCGGGCTCACGCAGTATGTCGGCTGGCAGGCGGCCTTCATCGTGCCCGGCCTGATCTCGATCGGCATCGGCATCGCGTTCCTGGCGATGGTCCCCGACATCCCAGTGCCGAAGCGCGCGGGCAAGAAAGCAGCCGAGCTGCCGCGCAACATCGTCATCCGCGCCTTCGCCGTGCTGGCGCTGGTGACCGTGACCGGCGGCATCGTCTTCAACGCGACGACGGTAACGCTCCCCAAGGTCTTCGACGAGCGGCTGACGGGACTTGTCTCCTCGCCCTTCGGCGTCGGCGCCTTCGCCTTTGCCGTCTACACGATCGGCGCGACCTCGCAGCTCATCGTCGGCCGCCTCGTCGACCGCCACAGCCTCCGCAATGTCTTCCTGCCGCTCTCGGCGTTGCAGGCGCCCTGCCTCTTCCTCGCGATCTATGCCTGGGACTGGGCGATGGTCGTGCTCGGCATCGGCATGATGTTCGCCGTTTTCGGCCAGGTCACGATCAACGACGCCATCGTCGCCAAATACACCGACGACACGTGGCGTTCCCGGGCCTACTCCGTGCGCTATTTCGTCTCCTTCGGCGCCAGCGCGCTCGCGGTGCCGCTCGTCGCCGTGCTGCATGGTACCGGAGCCGATGGCGGCTTCGGCGCGGTGTTCCAGGCGCTCGCCATCCTCGGCGCTTTCGTCTTCATCGGCGCCTGCTTCATGCCGCATCGCCCGGACGAGGTCGCACCCAAGCCCGCGACCCAGCCGGCCGAATAACCATCATCGAACGACAAGGTTCTCTATGACCACCGTTGCCGCATCGCCTTCCGTTGCGCTTCCGACCCTCGGCTTCGCCCGCGTGCTGGCTCCGATCAGCGTCGCGCATTTCTGCAGCCATTTCTTCCAGTTCATCCTGCCGCCGCTGTTCCCGCTGATTAAGGCGCATTACGGCGCCAGCTTCACCGAGCTGGGATTGCTGGTCGCGATCTTCTACGGCTTCTCGGGCTGCAGCCAGGCGGTGGTCGGCGTCGTGGTCGACCGCTACGGCGCGGCCAAGGTCCTTGCCGGCGGCCTGTTCCTTCTCGCCGCCAGCTTCGCCGGCGTCGCGATGGCGCCGAGCTATTCCTGGCTCCTGCCGCTGATGGCGCTGGCCGGGCTCGGCAACAGCATCTTCCATCCCTGCGACTACTCGATCATGTCGGCGCGCATCGAGCCGGGTCGGGTCGGCCGGGCCTTCTCTCTACACGGACTCGCCGGCACGGCGGGATACGCGGCGGCACCGCTCACCATGCTGGCGCTTGCCGCCTTCGTGCCGTGGAACGTCGCGATCCTGGCGCCGGTGCTGCTCGCCGCGCTGACCGGCGTCTACATCCTTGTCCGCCGCAGCGACTTCGCGACGCCGACCTCAGGCGGCAAGTCGGCGATGCCGGGCCAGAGCAAGGGACTAAGCGTGCTGATGCACACCTCGGTGATCGCCGCCTTCGTCTTCTTCGGCCTCGGCGCGCTGCCGGGCATAGGCGTCACCGCCTTCCTGCCCTCGGCGCTGCTGCAGCAATTCGGCACGCCGCTCGCGATCACCGCCGCGGCGATCGGCGCGCAGCAGGCGGGCGGCGCCGCGGGGCTTCTGCTCGGCGGCTGGCTTGCCGACCGCGCCGGGCGCCACGACCAGGTCGTGATCGTCGGCCTCATCGTCGCCGGCGCCCTGATCTACGCCGTCACCTCGTTCCCGGTGCCTGCCGTGGTGCTGCCGACCGCCTTCGGGCTCGCGGGCTTTGCCTCGGGCCTCACCGGCCCGTCGCGCGACATGATCGTCCGTGCCATCGCGACGCCGGAGACGCGCGGACGCATCTTCGGTTTCGTCTACTCCGGCTACGATCTGGGATCGGCGGTGGTGCCGCTGGTGCTGGCCTCGATCCTCGACCACGGCACATCGACCTGGATCGCACCGATCATCGCCGCGAGCTACCTCGCGATGATCGCCGTGGTGATGACCGTCCGCCACGCCAGCCTCAGCCGAGCTTAGCTCAAGCGAAACGGCCCCGGAATCGCTTCCGGGGCCGCGAGATTGATCGTGAGCCCTAAGCGGCGTTCTGACGGTCGAGCGAGTCGAGCAGCTTCTGCGCGCGCTCGCGCTTGGCCGGGTTGGTGTCGCGCTGGACGATGCGGAGCAGCGTGTCGCGCGCCAGCACGTCTCCGGCCTCGGCGCGCTCGAAAGCGATCACGTCGCGCTTCTCGTAGTAGCTGGTGTCGAAAGGCACGACCTTCGCGCCCTGGCGCTGCCAGTAGTACTTCAGATCCTCCGACTTCCAGTCGGCATAGACCTCGTCCCATTTGAAGATGCCGGCATAGGGCTGTACCGCGACCTCGGCGGCCGGATCGGAGAGGCGCTGGTAGCGCGCATCGAAGGATTGGCGCAGCTCGCTGCTCTTGTTCGGCAGCGCCTTGTGCACGGTGGTATCGGAGAAGATCACGACATCGCCGGCAGAGAAGTCGCCGCCGACCCAGCGGCCCTCGAACTTCTCGGAGACCTCGAGGCCGCCGGCGCCTGGTGCCAGCTCGAAGTCGAGCACGCCCTGCTTGTGCGAGCCCTCGGCCATGATCAGGCCGCCCTTCGAGGTCGGGCAGTCGCCGAGCGGCATCCAGCAGGCGTAGCTCTGGCCGCCGCCGATATGGATCTTGTCCTGATGCGAGCCGGTGGTGAAGTCGAAGGACTGGGTCTGCGGGAAGATGTTGCGCAGCACGAACATCGGATGCGCCAGCGCCGGCTCGCCGAAGATGCGCTCGAAGAGGGCGATGATGTTCGGGTGCTGCTTCATCCGGTGCAGCGACTCGAGCTTCCACATCGGGCGGAAGAATTCGAGGTAGCGCGGCTCCGGGTCCTTGCAGGCCTTGTCGAGATTGGCGACGCCCTTCTCCAGCGGCTCGCCGCTCTTGAGCCAGCCGCCCTTGTCGGCGAGCGCCAGGAGCTCCTGACGGATCGACATGATCTCGTCGCGCGGGAGCAGCCCGCGGACGAAGATGTAGCCGTCGCGGTCGAGATTCGCCGCGAGCGCCTTGCCATCCCGCATGACGGCGGTCGAGTCGGTGAAGGGCTTGATCATGCGAAAAAGCTAGGAACGCCGGCCCGCGCTGTCAACGCGAAGCGGGCCGCCGCGGCATGACTTAGAACTCGGCCATACGGTCGTACCGCACCTCGCCGCCTACCAGAGTCAGGTCAATCTTCGCCTCCAGCAGCGCCGCCGGTTCCGCCTCGAGCACGTCGCGGTCGAGCACCGCGATGTCGGCGAGCATGCCGGGCTCGAGCGTGCCGCGCTCCTTCTCGGCGAAGGCGGAGTAGGCGCCGTTGGCCGTGTAGGTGTGCAGCGCCTCGGCCAAGGGCAGCGTCTCGGACGCGCCGAGCACGCGGTTGCGGTCGGTCTTGCGCGTCACCAGCACGTGCAGGCCGATCAGCGGATTGTCGGAAGAGACCGGCGCGTCCGAGCCGGCGGCGGGCCTGAGGCCGCGATCGTGCCAGCGGCGCATCGGATATGACGCGGCCGAGCGCTCCTCGCCGAGCACGTCGACATAGAGGTCGCCGAATTCGTGGATGAAGACCGGCTGCGGCGAGGGGATCATGCCGAGCCGCTTCATCTCGCCGATCTGGCGGTCGGTGACGAAGCCGCAATGCTCGATGCGCGGGCGCGCGTCCTCCTTCGGATGCTTCTTCAGCGCCTTGTCGACGGCGACGATGGCCTGCTCGATCGCGGCATCGCCGATGGCGTGGATGGCGATCTGGTAGCCCGCCTCATGGACCTCGGCAACCATCGCCTCCATCTCGCGATCCTCGAAGCAAAGCATGCCCTTCTCGTTACCGCAGCAGCGATAGGGCTCGCTCATCGCCGCGGTGCGGCCGCCGGCGGAGCCGTCGGCCCAGAACTTGACCGGCCCGATGCGCATCCATTCGTCGCCGACGCCCGTGACAAGGCCTGCCTCCTTCGCATCCGCGAGCGCGCCGTCGGGGCCGCCGGTGAAGCTGAGATAGGAGCGCACGCGGAGCCGGCCGGTGCGCTTCGCCTCCTGATAGGCGAACCACTCTTGGAACTTGGCGCGGAGCCCGACACCGGCATCGACGACGCTGGTGATACCCTGGGAGAGGCAGTGGTTGCTCGCGCGCTCGATCGCGTCGATCAGATGAGCGCGGTTCGGCTTCGGCATGGCGCGATAGACGATCTCCTGCGCGCGCTCCTGCACGAGGCCGGTGAGCTTGCCTTCCTTGCGCTCGAAAGCGCCGCCGGGCGGATCGTTGACGCCCTCGGGAATGTTCGCAGCCTTGAGCGTCGCCGAATTCGCGACCCCCATATGGCCGCAGGTGCGCCTGATGTAGACGGGGTTCTCCGGCGCGGCGCGATCGAGCTCCTCGCGCAGGGGGTGGCGCTTCACATCGAGATGAAAGTGGTCGTAGCCGCGCCCGACGATCCACTGGCCGGGGCCGACGCGTTTGGCTTCGGCTTTCACCGCCTCGACAATCTGGGCGATGGTCGTCGCCTTGGGCGGCTTGAAGTCGAGCTCGACCAGGCCGAGGCCGATCGGGATCAAATGCTCGTGGGCATCGCAGAAGCCGGGGACCGCCAGCCGGCCGCGCAGGTCGATTCGCCGTGTCTCCGGCCCGACCAGGCCGGCGAGGTCGGAATCTCCGCCGGCGGCCAGCACGCGGCCCTTCCACAGTCCGATCGCGGCGGTTTCGGCGAGTCCGAGGCCGCGCCAGACCCGTCCGCCGGTGAGCACCGTATCGGCCTTGGGCCAGGCGCTCATCGGCCGGAGCCCCGGCAATCCGCCGCATTGCAGGCCGGCGCCGGCGGCGCTACCAGTGGAATATTCAAGCTTCCGCTCCGTTGACTTAGCTCAAGGTCCCCTTGGCATGGCAGCGGCACGGTGGCTGGTGACCGCGGGGGCGGTCAAGGGTTGGCACAACAGACGAAAGGCCGGGGGAGCGTGACCTACGACGCCCTGTTCCAGCAGGCGATCGACCAGCTCAAATCCGAGCGGCGCTATCGCGTCTTCACCGAGCTCGAGCGACGAGCCGGCCGGTTCCCACGCGCGCTCAACCACTCGAAGGACGACGCGCCCGAGATAACCGTCTGGTGCTCCAACGACTATCTCGGCATGGGCCAGCACCCGGTTGTGCTGGGCGCGATGCAGGAAGCCCTGATGCGCTACGGCGCCGGTGCCGGCGGCACACGCAACATCTCCGGCAACAGCCATCCGATCGCGATCCTCGAGCGCACGCTGGCCGAGCTGCACGGCAAGGACGCGGCGCTCGCCTTCACGTCGGGTTTCGTCGCCAACGACGCGGCGCTCGCCACCATCGGCCGGCTGCTCAAAGGCTGCGTGATCCTGTCGGATGCCGACAACCACGCCTCGATGATCGCCGGCATCCGCCACTCCGGCGCCGAAAAGAAGATCTTCCGCCACAACGACGTCGAGCATCTCGAAGCGCTCTTGAAGGCGGAGCCGGCGAACCGGCTCAAGATCATCGCTTTCGAATCCGTCTACTCGATGGATGGCGACATCGCGCCGATCGCCGAGATCTGCGATCTCGCCGAGCGCTACGGCGCGCTCACCTTCTTGGACGAGGTGCATGCCGTCGGCCTCTATGGCGAGCGCGGCGCCGGCGTCGCCGAACGCGACGGCGTCATGTCACGCGTCGACGTCATCTCGGGCACGCTCGGCAAGGCCTTCGGCGTGATGGGTGGCTACATCGCCGGATCGGCGCCGCTGGTCGATGCGATCCGCGGTCATGCCGGCGGCTTCATCTTCACCACCGCGCTCCCTCCCGCCGTCGCCGCGGGCGCGACCGCATCGATTCGCCATTTGATGGCGAGCCAGGCCGAGCGCGACCGGCATCAGGAGCGGGTCCTTGCCTGCAAGCGCGCGCTGCGCGAGGCGGGCCTCCCCGTGCTCAATGCCAACAGCCATATCGTGCCGCTGATGGTGCGCGACGCCGCCCTGTGCAAGGCGGCGAGCGATCGCTTACTGGATTACCACCGTATCTACATCCAGCCGATTAACTATCCGACGGTCGCAAGAGGTAGTGAGCGCTTGCGCATCACACCTTCGCCTTTTCACGACGACGCGCTGATTTCCTCGCTCGTCGCGGCGCTCGTCGAGACCTGGGACGCGCTCAATCTGACCCGCGAGAAGCCGCCGCTCGCCCGGATGAAGTGACGTTTAGCGCGCCGCTGACCGAGGATTGCGTTGACCGCCTCTGGACCTCTGCGTATCACTAGTCGCACTTGAGGGGGTCACAGTGCGGATCCGGGGGGAATACCCATGATTGGCGTTCGGATTAAGCGCGCGGTCGCCGCCGCGGCTCTCGTCGTGTGGTGCGCGCAACCCGCTCTCGCCCAGGGCAGCAAGCCCGCGTCGAACTGCCCGAGCCCGGTCGTCGAGGCGATGCATATGCGCCTGCTGCAGACCGAGCTGATGGTCGCGGCCCTGCAGTGTCGCAACGTGCCGGGCAACGACTTCTCGGTGAAGTACAACAACTTCATCATGCAGTTCGGCGCGCCGCTGACGCAGAACGCCAATGTTCTGAAGAACCATTTCAAGAACCAGACCCAGCTCGACCGCTACATGACCCGCATCGCCAACGATGCCGGCCAGCGCGGCCACCGGCCCGGCTTCTGCCAGGACATGCAGCCCGTATTCGAGCAGGTGCTGGCGCTCAAGGGCGGCAACGAGCTCAGCAAGTTCTCGGCCAAGGACCCAATGTCCCTCGGCATCAGCACCCGCGACGGTTGCTGAACCCGCCCGACGCCGACGAACACAGGGCGCGGCCTCGGTCGCGCCCTTTTCATTTCTATTTCAGATACTTACTCATTATAGACCCGAAACGGTACTAAACGGCCGGCCGTCCCATGATTTCATTGTGGCCGCCACCGCCCGATCAGTCAGTCGCCGTTAATTAGAGCAGTAACTCTGCCCTAAAAGTCATTTTGCGGTAGCGAAGGGCATATTGGTCCGCCATGCTGACCTTCCTTCGCCCGCCTTCTCTTTTCGGAAATTATCGATGGCGACCAGCCAGCGCATGCTTCGTTTCGTCTCGGTCGAGAAGCACATGCCCGAGAAGCGGCAGGCGGCGGCTCGCATATCCGATTTCCAGGAGATTTACGCCGAGTTCGAGGCGAGTCGCGCGGCCGAGCAGGCGGGCCGCTGCTCCCAGTGCGGCGTGCCCTTCTGTCAGGTGCATTGCCCGCTCCACAATAACATCCCCGACTGGCTGATGCTGACCGCCCAGGGGCGGCTGGAGGAGGCCTACGAGGTCGCCTCGGCGACCAACACCTTCCCCGAGATCTGCGGGCGCATCTGCCCCCAGGACCGGCTCTGCGAAGGCAATTGCGTCATCGAGAAGGGCTTCGAGTCGGTCACCATCGGCACGGTCGAGAAATACGTCACCGACCAGGCCTTTCAGAACGGCTGGATCAAGCCGATCCGCCCGCCGCGCGAGAACGGCAAGTCGATCGGCATCATCGGTGCCGGCCCCGGCGGGCTCGCCGCCGCCGAGCAGCTCCGCCGCAAGGGCTATCGCGTCCATGTCTATGACCGCCACGACCGAGTCGGCGGCCTGATGATCTACGGCATTCCCAACTTCAAGCTCGAGAAGCCCGTGGTCGAGCGCCGCACGCAATGGCTGATCGAGGGCGGCGTCGAGTTCACGCTCAACATCGAGATCGGCCGCGACATCTCCCTCGCCGAGCTGCACAAGCGCCACGACGCGATCCTGATTGCGACCGGCGTCTACAAGGCGCGCGACATCCAGGCGCCGGGCGTCGGCCTCAAGGGCATCGTGCCGGCTCTCGACTACCTGATCGCCTCGAATCGCACCGGCTTGGGCGATCGCGTCGAGGCCTATGAGAACGGCACGCTGAACGCCACCGGCAAGCATGTCGTCGTCATCGGAGGCGGTGACACTGCGATGGATTGCGTGCGCACCGCCGTGCGCCAGGGCGCCAAGTCGGTCAAATGCCTCTATCGGCGCGATCGCCAGAACATGCCGGGCTCGCAGCGCGAGGTCTTCCACGCCGAGGAGGAAGGCGTCGAGTTCGTCTGGCTGGCGCAGCCCGAAGCCTTCATCGGCGACGGCCATGTCCGCGGCGTGCGCGCCCAGCGCGTCCATCTCGGCATGCCGGATGCGACCGGCCGGCAGATGCCGCAGGTGATCGGCGACTCCCACTTCACCGTGGAGGCCGACCTCGCGATCAAGGCGCTGGGCTTCGATCCGGAAGACCTGCCCGTGATGTTCGCCGAGCCGCAGCTCGAGCTCACGAAGTGGGGTACGATCAAGATCAACCATCGCACGATGGAGACGAGCATCCCCGGCGTCTATGCCGCCGGCGACATCGTCCGCGGCGCCTCGCTCGTCGTCTGGGCGATCCGCGACGGCCGCGACGCCGCCGCCTCGATCCATCGCTCCTTGAGCCAGCCCCAAGCCGCCCGCACGCAGCCACGCGTCCTGTCGGAGGCCGTAGCATGACGCAGGAATTCGTCGACTCCTGGCGGAAGAACGCCGCTCATCTCGAAGTCCACGGCCTCTACCGGCCTGAGGACGAGCACGACGCCTGCGGGGTCGGCTTCGTCGCCGCGATCGACGGCAAGCCGCGCCGCACGGTCGTCGATGCCGCGATCAATGCGCTGAAGGCCGTCTGGCATCGCGGCGCCGTCGATGCCGACGGCAAGACCGGCGACGGCGCCGGCATCCACATCCAGGTGCCGCAGGATTTCTTCAAGGCGCATATCGCGCATCTGGGATACGAGCCCGACGACGGCGATCTCGCGGTCGGCCAGATCTTCCTGCCGCGCACCGATCTCGACGGCCAGGAGCGCTGCCGCTGCATCGTCGAGGAGGAGGTCCTCCGCCTCGGCTATACGATCTATGGCTGGCGCCAGGTACCGGTGAACGTCGCCATAATCGGCGAGAAGGCGAACGCGACGCGGCCTGAGATCGAACAGATCATCATCGGCAACGACCGCCGCGTGTCTGTCGACGAGCTCGAGCGCGAGCTCTACCTGATCCGCCGGCGGATCGAGAAGGCGACGGTCGCCGCCAACATCACCGACTTCTACATCTGCTCGCTGTCGTCGCGCTCGCTGATCTACAAGGGCATGTTCCTGGCCGAGCAGCTTTCGGCCTTCTACCCCGACCTGCTCGACCCGCGCTTCGTCTCCTCATTCGCGATCTATCACCAGCGCTACTCGACCAACACCTTCCCGACCTGGCGGCTGGCCCAGCCTTTCCGCGTGCTCGCGCATAACGGCGAGATCAACACGCTCAAGGGCAACGTCAACTGGATGAAGAGCCACGAGGCACGGCTGGCCTCACCGGTGTTCGGCGACACGCTCAACGACCTGAAGCCGATCATCCAGCCGGGCGGCTCGGACTCGGCGGCGCTCGACAATGTCTTCGAGCTGCTCTGCCAGGGCGGCCGCTCGCTGCCGATGGTCAAGACGATGATGATCCCGGAGGCCTGGGCGCCCGACGCGCCGATGCCGACAGTGCTGAAGCAGATGTACTCCTACGCCAATTCGGTGATGGAGCCCTGGGACGGGCCGGCGGCGATCGCCGCCTATGCCGGCGACTGGGTGATCGGCGGCATGGACCGCAACGGCCTCCGCCCGATGCGCTACACCGTCACCCAGGACGGTCTCGTCATCGCCGGCTCCGAGACCGGCATGGTGCGCATCGACGAGACCGCGGTGGTGCGCAAAGGCCGGCTCGATCCCGGCCAGATGATCGGCATCGACCTCAAGAACGGGAAGCTCTATCGCGACCGCGAGCTCAAGGACGCGCTTGCCGCCTCGCGCCCCTTCGGCAACTGGGTCCAGCACATCACGCGAATCGACGACATCGTGCGCGCCAACCACCGCGACCGCCGCGAGCTCGACCGCGAGGAACTGCGCCGGCGCATGATCGCCGTCGGCTGGAGCCTCGAGGATGTCGAGCTGATCCTGCACCCGATGGTCGAGGAGGCGAAGGAAGCCGTCGGCTCGATGGGCGACGACACGCCGCTCGCCGTGCTCTCGCGCCAGTATCGCGGGCTGCATCATTTCTTCCGCCAGAACTTCAGCCAGGTCACCAACCCGCCGATCGACTCGCTCCGCGAGGCGCGGGTGATGACCGTGCGCACGCGGCTCGGCAATCTCGGCAACATCCTCGACGAGGATGAGAGCCAGTGCCATCTGCTGCAGCTCGAATCGCCGATCCTCTCGAACGCCGAGTTCGAGGCGATGCGCGACTACATGGGCGACACCGCGGTCGAGGTCGATTGCAGCTTCGATCCGCGCGGCGGCGATCTCAGCCTCAAGGAAGCGATCCAGCGCGTCCAGCGCGAGGCCGAGAACGGCGTCCGCGCCGGTTGCACCCATGTGATCCTGTCCGACAAGAGCATCGGCGCGGATCGCGCACCGATCCCGATGATCCTCGCCGCCGGAGGCGTGCATTCGCATCTGGTGCGCCAGAACCTGCGCACCTTCACCTCGCTCAACGTGCGCTCCGGCGAGTGCATGGACGTGCACTATGCTGCCGTGCTGGTCGGCGTCGGCGCCACCACGGTGAATGCCTATCTCGCCCAGGAGGCGATCGCCGAGCGTCATGCGCGCGGCCTCTTCGGCCAGCTCACGCTCGACGACTGCATCCGCCGCTTCAAGAAGGCGATCGACGACGGGCTGCTCAAGATCATGAGCAAGATGGGGATCTCGGTGATCTCCTCCTACCGCGGCGGCTACAATTTCGAAGCCATCGGCCTCTCGCGCTCGCTCGTCGCCGACTTCTTTCCTGGCATGACCAGCCGCATCTCCGGCATCGGCCTCTCGGGCGTACAGCGGAAGGTGATCGAGCTGCACCAGCGTGCCTTCTCGGAGGATCCGGTGGCGCTGCCGGTCGGCGGCCTCTACCGCTTCCGCCGCTCGGGCGAGGCGCATGCCTTCGAAGGCAATTTGATCCACACGCTGCAGACCGCGGTCGCGACCGACAGCTACCACACCTACAGGAAGTACTCCGAGGCGACGCGGAAGCTGCCGCCGATCCATCTTCGCGACCTGCTCGACTTCACCGCCACCACCCAGGCGATCTCGGTCGACGAGGTCGAGTCGATCACCGAGATCCGGAAGCGCCTGGTCGCTCCCGGCATCTCGCTCGGCGCGCTCAGCCCCGAGGCGCATGAGACGCTCTCGATCGCGATGAACCGCATCGGCGCCAAGTCGGATTCCGGCGAAGGCGGCGAGGATCCGGCGCGCTATACGCCGCGTTCCAACGGCGACAACCCGTCATCGGCGATCAAGCAGATCGCCTCGGGACGCTTCGGCGTCACCGCCGAGTATCTCAACAACTGCCGCGAGATCGAGATCAAGGTTGCCCAGGGCGCCAAGCCCGGCGAGGGCGGCCAGCTTCCCGGCATCAAGGTCTCAGGACTGATCGCGCGTCTGCGGCACTCGATGCCCGGCGTCAGCCTGATCTCGCCGCCGCCTCACCACGACATCTACTCGATCGAGGACCTGGCGCAGCTCATTTACGACCTGAAGCAGATCAACCCGGATGCGCGGGTCTGCGTGAAGCTGGTGGCGCGCTCGGGCATCGGCACGATCGCCGCCGGCGTCGCCAAGGCCAAGGCCGACACGATCCTGATCTCCGGCCATTCGGGCGGCACCGGCGCCTCGCCGCAAAGCTCGATCAAGTATGCAGGCATCCCCTGGGAGATGGGCCTTTCCGAGGTCCACCAGGTACTCACCCTCAACCGGCTCCGCCAGAATGTGCGGCTCCGAGTCGATGGCGGCATCAAGACCGGCCGCGACGTCGTCATGGCGGCGATCCTCGGCGCCGAAGAGTTCGGCATCGGCACGGCGTCGCTGGTGGCCATGGGCTGCATCATGGTCCGGCAGTGCCACTCCAACACCTGCCCGGTCGGCGTCTGCACCCAGGACGAGAAGCTCCGCGCCAAGTTCGAGGGCACGCCTGAGAAGGTGGTGAACCTCTTCACCTTCATCGCCGAGGAGACACGCGACATCCTGGCCTCGCTCGGCGTCCGCTCGATGCTGGAGGTGATCGGCCGGACCGATCTCCTCTCGCAGATCGACCGCGGCGGCCGCGACCTCGACGACCTCGATCTCAACTCGCTGCTGATCCAGGCCGATGCCGGCGGGCAGGCCCGCCACTGCACGGTCGAGGGCCGCATCGAGGTACCGGAGACGCTGGACGCGCAGATGATCCGCGACGCCAAGGCAGCGCTCGAGGAAGGCGAGAAGATGCAGCTCGCCTACAACATCCGGAACACGCACCGCGCCATCGGCACCAAATTCTCGAGCCGGCTCGTGCGACGCTTCGGCATGACCGGACTGCAGCCGGGTCAGATCACCGTGCGGCTGCGCGGCTCCGCCGGCCAGTCGCTCGGCGCCTTCGCCGTCCAGGGCCTCAAGCTCGAGGTCTTCGGCGATGCCAACGACTATGTCGGCAAAGGCCTCTCTGGCGGCACCATCGTCGTGCGCACGACGACGGCAAGCCCGCTGGTCACCAACCACAACACGATCATCGGCAACACGGTGCTCTACGGCGCCACCGCCGGGCGGCTATTCGCCTCCGGCCAGGCCGGCCAGCGCTTCGCCGTCCGCAACTCAGGCGCGGTCGCCGTGGTCGAGGGCGCCGGCTCGAACGCCTGCGAGTACATGACCGGCGGCATGGTCGCGATCCTGGGTCCCGTCGGCGACAATTTCGGTGCCGGCATGACCGGCGGCATGGCTTTCGTCTACGACTCCGACGACAGCTTCGCACATGCGGTCAACCCGGACACGTTGGTCTATCAGCGCCTTGCCTCCGGCCACTGGGAAGGCGTGCTCAAGGAGCTGATCGCCGAACACCAGCGCGAAACCCAGTCGAAATTCGCCGAGCGCCTGCTCGTCGACTGGCGCCTCGAGCGCGCCAAGTTCTGGCAGGTGGTGCCGAAGGAAATGCTGGCGAAGCTCGAGCAGCCGCTGTCAGATACGCAGCAAGCCGTCCGCGCCTGAGCCCCTCTCCGCTCGCCGGCCGGTGCGAGGTGGACGTCGGCCGCCGGGCCCTGTAGCACGGGGAATGGAGACTCCCGCGGGCGAGCCCGGACCACGGCCATGAACAAGAGTGCGGTCGCCGTTGTCGCGCTGACCGTCGTACCAGCGCTGGTCGCGAGCGCCGCGCTCGCAGCGAACGCGCACGGCACCGCCGCGGTCGCTTCGCTCGCCGCGGCTTTCGGGGGCGCGGCTGCGGCCGGCATCGTCTTGCGCCGGAACCGCCAAGCTTCGGCGCGCGCGGCCGAGAACGCGGTTCAGCACCCGCTTGGCGCCTCGGATCGCCTGACCGAGGGCCAGCTCCGGCTCTTCGACAATATTCCCGATCCCCTGCTGCATGTCGGACCGGAGCGGACCGTGCTCGCCGCCAACCGGGCCGCCCGCGCCCTGTTCGGCGCCTCCCTGGAGGATCGCGATCTCGCCCATGTCATGCGCCAGCCGGATGTGCTGGCGGCGACCGAGGCGATACTGGCAGGCGAGCCGGGCCGCGAGGTACAGATCGAGTTCGCCGGCTCGGCCGAGCGTCACTTCGCCGTGCGCATCGAGCCCCTGGCCCAGGCCGGCGCCCTGCTCCTGCTTCACGATACGACCCAGCTCGCCAAGCTCGAGCGCATGCGCGCCGACTTCGTCGCCAATGCCAGCCATGAAATACGAACGCCCCTCGCCTCGCTGGTGGGCTTCATCGAGACGCTGCGCGGACCGGCGCGCGACGATGCGGAAGCCCGCGCCAAATTCCTCGAAATCATGCAGGACCAGGCGCGCCGCATGGCACGTCTGGTGGACGACCTCCTCTCGCTGTCGCGGATCGAGCTCAGGGAGCACACGCCGCCGACCGGGTCGGTCGACATCGCCATGACCTTGGCCGCGCTCAAGACCACGCTCGACCGCCAGGCCGAGGCGCGGCGGATGCCGATCGTCCTCGACGTCGCGACAACGCTTCCCAAGGTCGTCGGCGATGGCGACGAGCTGACCCAGGTGTTCCAGAACCTGATCGACAATGCGCTCAAGTATGGCAAGCCGGGAACCGAGGTCCGGGTGGCCGCCGGCGAGGCGGCGCAGCTCCCGCCCTCCTTCCCCGATCCGCGCCGCCGCGCCGTCGCCGTCTCGGTCACCGATACCGGCGAGGGCGTCGCGCGCGAGCATCTCAGCCGACTGACCGAGCGCTTCTACCGGGTCGATATCGGGCGCTCGCGCGATCTCGGCGGCACCGGTCTCGGTCTTGCCATCGTCAAGCACATCGTCAGCCATCATCGCGGCGCGATCGTCATCGACTCCGAGGTCGGGCGCGGCAGCACCTTCACTGTCTACCTGCCGGTGGCGACGTGATCCGAAGGTATCTGGCGTTGCTGGCCGTCCTCGCGCTCGCCGCGCCGGCGGAGGCGCGCGACGCACCATGGATCGTCGCGCCGGCAGCCCTCGCCGGCACCGCCGCCGACTTCGCCGGACCGGCCGCTCAGGTCGAGTCGAACTCGGATGACGAAGCCGCAGTCACCTCATACTGCGCCGGTCTCGGCGCGCAAGCGCCCGATGCACTGCTTCTCCATCGCCGCCTGCTCGATCGCGAGCGCCGGAGCTGCGAGAACGAGGCCATCTCACCGGAGCCGGAGCGTGTTCTCGGCATCATCGGGCTTGCCCTCGACGGGGCGCCAGGCCCGCTCACCCGGCGCCATCTCTGGCGCGCTTTCGCCAACGAGGTATCCAAGGATGGCGAGCTCGTCCCTAACCAGACCCGCAGCTGGCGCGAGATCGATCCGAGCTTTCCCGATCGTCCGATCGCGCTGAGGGTCTCGGTGCCGGCGCCTCTGGTGGAGGAGCTGGTCCTGGCCATCGGCTGCCTCGGCGCGAGCGGCTATGCCAAGCTCGACCGGGCGCGTCTCTGCCGTGTCATCAGGAGCGACCTGCCGGACGGTCCCGCACCGATCGTCCTCAGGCCGCTCGACGGCACCGGCGATCCGATCGAGGGCATCGCGCCGGCCGGGCCGGACCTCTCATCGGGGCGCTACCCCTTGGCCCGTCGTCTCTACCTCTACCTGAAGCGCCCGCATTTGCCTGGAATCCCTGGGCTTTCGGGCCTCCTGGAGCGCCGTCCGCCGGGCTTGGCGCAAGCGCCCTGAATTCATCAAACTGTCATTTTATAGTCATATGACCCTAGCGTGACGGGTCTAACACTGGCTCGAACCTGAGGAGCGTCATGGCTTCCGAGCACATCGTCCGCGCTTACGACGACCAGCTGAAGCGGCTCAAGGCCGAGATCAGCGAGATGGGGGGCCTCGTCGAGGTCCAGCTCGGCCAAGCGATCCAGGCCGTCGGCTCGCGCGACGGCGAGCTCGGCCAGCGCTGCGTCGCCTCCGACGTCCGGGTGGACGCGCTGGAGCGCCAGATCGACGAATCCGTCGTCAAGATGCTTGCGCTGCGCCAGCCGATGGCAAGCGACCTCCGCACCATCCTTTCCGCCCTCAAGATCGCGGCCGACCTCGAGCGCATCGGCGATTACGCCGCCAATGTCGGCAAGCGCGTGCAGGCGCTGGTCCAGTTCCCGCCGGTGCCCAGCGTCGGCGGCGTCGTCCGCCTCGGCCAGCTCGTCCGGCTCGTGGTCAAGGACGTGCTCGATGCCTTCGCCTCCTCCGACACCGCCCGCGCCATCCAGGTCTGGCAGCGCGACGAGGAGGTGGACGCCATGTACACCAGCCTCTTTCGTGAACTCCTGACCTACATGATGGAAGACCCGCGCAACATCACCCCCTGCACCCACCTTCTGTTCATCGCGAAGAATCTCGAACGCATCGGGGACCACGCGACGAACGTCGCCGAGACCATCCACTTCCAGGTCGTCGGCCGGACGATCGCCGAAGCCCGGCCGAAGGGTGACGAGACCAGCTTCGCCGTGGTGGCGCCCGATGGCCGCCGGAGCTGACGCCATGAGCCCGCTGGTCCTCGTGGTGGAGGATGAAGGCGCCCTCGTCACGCTGCTTCGCTACAACCTCGAGCGTGAAGGGTTCCGTGTCGCCGAGGCGCGCGATGGCGAGGAAGCTTTGCTGCAGGCGGCCGAGCTCAAGCCGGACCTGATCCTGCTCGACTGGATGATCCCGCATGTCTCCGGCCTCGAGGTCTGCCGGCGGCTCCGCCGGCGGCCGGACACGCGCGGCACGCCGATCATCATGCTGACGGCGCGTGCCGAGGAGGGCGATAAGATCCGGGGCCTCGACGGCGGCGCCGACGACTACGTGACCAAGCCGTTCAGCCCGACCGAGCTGGTTAGCCGGGTGCGCGCCTTGTTGCGCCGCTCGCGCCCGGCCATGGCGGCGGAACGCATGGAGTTCGCCGACCTGGTAATGGATCTCGCCGCGCATCGCGTCCGCCGCGGCGGTCGCGACATTCATCTCGGTCCGACCGAGTTCCGGCTGCTCCGCCATCTGATCGAGCATCCCGGCCGCGTCTTCTCGCGCGAGCAGCTGCTGAACGCCGTCTGGGGCAGCGAGGTCTATGTCGAGCCGCGGACGGTCGACGTCCACATCCGCCGCCTGCGCCTGGCGGTCAACGGCGAAGGCGAAGCCGATCTCATCCGTACCGTGCGCTCCGCCGGCTATGCCCTCGACCGCCCGGCCAACGGCCACGCCTAGAACCTAGTGGCGCTGGAAACGGCGCGCGGACCGGCTATTCTCGGTCCATGAATCGACGGCACGATCGCGCTCACCGCTGATGTCGACGGCTGCCGATCGCGACGCTCGCCGATGCGCCGTCGTGACCGGTGCTAACGGTTATCTCGGAACGACCTTGCTGCGTCGCCTCGCCGTCAAGGGCTGGGAGGCGCATGCTCTCGTCCGCGCCGCCGGCGCTTCGGCATGGCGCGGCGAGGTTCCGCCGGCGGAGCGAATCCATGCGATCGGCACGGACTCGCGAGCGATCGGGCCGCTCGTCTCCCGGCTGCGTCCCACGGCGATCCTGCATGTGGCGGCGGCCGGCCGCATCAGCCACGAACCGGAAGACCTGCCGTCCCTGATCGACGCCAATATCGCGCTCGGTGCCGCGCTCGCCGAGGCTGCGGCGACGACAGACACGCCGATGGTCATCGCCGGCAGCTATTGGGAGTTCGGAGATGGTGGCAAGGGGGTTGCGAACAGCCTCTACGCCGCGACCAAAAGCGCGCTCGACCCGATCCTCGCCTACTACGCGGCGATGCGCGGCCTGCGCCGGACGAAGCTGGTGCTAACCGATATCTACGGCCCGGCCGACTGGCGCAACCGCCTGCTCTCGCTCCTCGTCGCAGCGGCGCGCGACGGCACTTCCCTCGACCTGACCGACGGCCGTCAGGAGATGGAACCTATCCATGTCGAGGATGCCGCCGATGCCTTCATCCATGCGGCCGAGCTCTTCATCCGCGGCGAGGACATTCCTGCGGTCGTGAGCGTCAATGGCGGGATACGCCTCAGCCTGCGCGACCTGGCCGCGCGGGTCGAGCGGGTCTCCGGCAAACGCATCGCCGCGCGCTGGGGTACTCGCCCCTATCCCGAGGGGCAGATCTTCACGCCCGTCCGCCTGCCGCCGCTGCCGTCCTGGCAGCCACGCCATGACCTCGACTCGGGGATCGCCTCGCTGCTCGCCGAAGCGCGCTAGACGACGACAGGACCGAACAGCTCGGACGGGCTCGCCTTGCCGGCGGCCAGCGCCTGCGCCGGGTCCGCCGCGTCCGACGCATAGGCAACGGTGCGGTGAGTCTTCTTGATCGGGATTCGCGAAAACACCTTGCCAAGCGCCTGCGGGCTTCGGCCGTGGCGGCTGAGCTGGTCCTCGAAGAACTGCTTCTGCCACGGCAGATGGAAGAAGCGCAGCCGCGTCGGCGTCTTCCCGGTCGGAACCTCGTCAAACCCGCTCTCCTCGAGCTGGACGAAGTCGTAGTCGAAATCCGCGATCGTCTCGCTCTGCAGATCGATGAAGGAGCGCTTCTTCAGGGTCGAATAGCGCTTGAGGCCGGCGAAGTACTCGGCATCAAGGACGTCCGGCTTGCCGGAGCGCTCGGCGACGAAGCCCTGGAACAGCCCGAAGGCCACGTCGTGCAGCGACTCCATGCAGGTGAGGTAGGCCTGCGCCTGGTTGTTGAACAGCACGTTGTTGCCGCGCTCGCCGGAGAGATAGCTCTCCATCACCGCCCGGTCGCCCTTGAGGCCGTCGGCCAGGGCTTCGTAGGTCGGCGCGAGCTCGCTCTCGGTCTCGGCCAGGAATGCCGCGTATCGGGCGCGAAGATCGGCGGGAAACTCGCTTCGGCGCGCATGGATGTAGAGCAGCCAGTCCGACACCTTGAGCCCGAGATCTCGAATGAGGCGCGTGAGCTCGATGAAGATGTTGTCGTTGTAGAAGAGCGCAACGGTGAGCGCGAAGGCCCGGCACTCCAGGTAGTCGGCGAAGGGAAGCGTCGCATTCTCGACACACACTTCCTCGATCTCGGCGCAGGCGAGCGTCTCGCCCATGAACGGATAGAAGCCGAAGGATCGCGGCACCACGCGATAGCGGGTCTTCATCCCGAAGCGCTCGCGCTCGCGCTGGGTGGCGAGCTCGGAGCCGTCCAGGATCATCAGCGTGAACAGGCGGATCTGGTTGAAGTCCGCGTCGATCAGCCGGCACACGGTGTCGAAATGCTTGACCCGCGAGTCGCCGGGCAGCGCCAGGATCACCTCAGAGTAGGTGTTCGCATCCGTCGGGCTGAGGCGGCTCGAGACGGCGATGATCTGCTCGTAGGAGATATTGCTGCGCTTGATGTTCTTCAGGACCTCGTCGTCGAGCGACTGCACGGAAGCGGAAAAGCGGAGCGATCCTTCCAGGAGGTCGGCGCAGGCGATGATGCGCGCCTGCTGGTTCTTGCCGGTCGAGACCTGGAGGTGATGCGGGTAGTCGTACTTGATCTTGGTCTCGGCGATGACTTTGCAGAACTCGACATCGTCCTTGAACATGCCGAAGTTGGTGTCGGCGAGCGTCAGGTACTTCCCGGTGTAGCGCTCGGCGATATAGGTGAGCTCCGACTGAAGCCGCCCGACGCTCGCCTTGTTGACCTTGCTGCGCGCGCCGATGCCGTCGACGCAGAAGGCGCAGGTGAACGGGCAACCGCGATTGCTCTCCATCAGCGGGACGAGCGAGGGATCGGCGAGGAAGCTGTCGAGGTAACCCTTCAGGTAGGGCGACGGCGTCGCGTCGAGATTGGCGACGCGAGGCGAGTCGTCGAAGCCGTCGCGACGGGTGCCGTTGACCTTCGCCAGCTTCCCATCGACCAGGGCATGGACGCCGTTGATCCCGGCGCACTTCACCGCGTCGAGCGAGCGGCTCTCCAGCCATGCCTCGGCGACTTCCAGGAAGGGCTGCTCGCCTTCGCCGACCAGGTAGAGATCGACCGCCGGGTGGGCGCGAAGCCAAGCTTCCTGACGCGGCGATTCGAGGGGGTAGTTGGGGCCGCCGAAGACGATCAGGGTCTCAGGAGAGTGGCGCTTGATCGCTTCGGCGATCGTGTAGGTGAGGTCGAGATTCCACATGTAGTTGGAGAACCCGACCAGGGTCGGCCGACGCGCCTGGAACGCCGTATCCAGAGCCTGCGGATACTTGAAGATCTCGATCTCGGCGGGCCGCCGCGAATTGGCGTGGAAGTAGCTCTTGATGCAGCCAACCGGATACGGAACCAGCTCCGCATTGACCCCTTGCGCGGTATGGGTCAGGTCACAAAGATAAATAAGATCCATCGTTAATCGGCTCAGCTTCGTTGCCGGCCCCGTCATCCGCGCCAGCGTGCGTTAACCACCTGAACTTGAGCAAGTTCTATGCCGATACGCGGCAGAACTCGCTCAGGCGATCAACCATGTAGTCGATCATGGCCGGCGTCAGACCAGGATAGACGCCCAGCCAGAATAGCCGTTCAGCGACAATATCGGTATTGGCGAGATTGCCGACAACCCGGCGCGGGACGTCGGCATAGGCCGGCTGCCGGAGCAGGTTCCCACCAAACAGGAGCCTAGTGTCGATGTTCTGGGTGTTCAGCCAACGCAGAAGGTCCTCCCGCGAAAACGGCGCTTCCGGCCGAAGGAGGAGCGGGAATCCGAACCAGCTCGGTTCGCTGCGCGGCGTCGCCTCCGGCATGACGAACAGGTGTGTGAGGCCGCTCAACCCCTGCAGCAGCCGGTCGAAGTTCCGCCGCCGCGCCGCGATGAAGGCCCCCAGCTTCTCAAGCTGCGCCAGCCCGATCGCCGCCTGGAGGTCCGTTGCCTTAAGGTTGTATCCTATATGGGAGTAGATATATTTGTGATCGTAGCCGTGAGGCAGGCTGCCGAGTTGCCAGCCGAACCTCTTGCCGCAGGTGTCGGCCTTGCCCGGCAGGCAATAGCAGTCCCGCCCCCAGTCCCGGAACGACTCGATGGCGCGCATGACGCGCGTATTGGCGGTCAGCACCGCGCCGCCCTCGCCCATCGTGATGTGATGCGCCGGATAGAAGCTGACCGTCGCAACGTCGCCAAAGGTGCCGACGGGCCGGCCGTCATAGGTCGCCCCCAGCGCGTCGCAGCAATCCTCGACCAGCCAGAGGCCGTGCTTCCCGGCGATCGCCGCGACCTCCCCGACCGCGAACGGGTTGCCGAGCGGATGGGCGATCATGATCGCTCGGGTACGCGGTCCGATCGCCTGCTCGAGCTGTTCGACGTCGACGCAATGCGTGGGCAGCGTGACATCAACGAACACCGGCACGAGCCCGTTCTGAAGGATCGGGTTGACCGTCGTCGGGAAGCCGGCGGCAACGGTGATGACCTCGTCCCCGGGCTTGAGGCGGCGGTCGCCGACGAGCGGCGAGGTGAGCGCGCTCAAGGCCAGCAGGTTGGCCGACGAACCCGAATTGCAGAGGCTGCAGCGCCGTCCGCCGAAATGCTTTCCGAGCTCGGTCTCGAAATCCGCGGCGAAATGGCCATGCGTCAGCCAGAACTCGAGCGAGGCCTCGACCAAACGCTTGACCTCGGCTGCGTCGAAGACGCGCCCGGCGACCGGCACGGCCGTCTTGCCGGGGAGGAAGTTCCGTTCAGGAAAAGCCTCGGCGACGTATTCCTCGACCAGGGACAGGATACGCGCGCGAAGCTCGGCGGCGCGGCCGGTGCTCACGACAGATAGGCCCGATACCAGGCGACGGTCTGCTTCATGCCATCGGCGAGGTCGTGCCGCGGTGCCCAGCCGAGCTTCGCCATCAGAAGCTTGGCGGAAAGATGCTGATGCAGAATCTCGAGCCGTGCCTCGCCGCGGATGTCGGGTGCGAGATCGATGGCCATGGCCTTGCTGACCGACGCGACGATCTCGAGCACGGTGCTCGTCTGCTCCGTCGAAATGTTGAAGACGGAGCCCGCACGATCCCGCGCGCCGGCTACCCACTCCGCAAGGCGCACATAGGCGTCGGCCGCGTCCTCGACGTAAAGATAGTCGCGCGTCAGCGTCCCGTCCGAGCGAATGACCGGGCGGTCGCCTCGCAGCAGCGAGCGAATGGTTCCCGGCACCAGACGGTTCCAGTTCAGATCGCCGCCGCCATACAGATTGGCGCAACGCGTGATCACGGCCGGCGTGCCGAAGGAAGATACGAAGCTCTGCACGACGGCCTCGGCCGCGACCTTGCTGGCGTCATAGGGGTGACATCCCAGCAGCGGCATCTCCTCCGTATAGGGAAGCGCCGGTTGAATGCCATAGGCCTTGTCCGACGATGCGAAGATCACGGCGCGGATCCGGTCGGATTGACGGCAGGCATCCAGCAATGTCCAGGTGCCGGCGACGTTGACGTCGAAGGTCTCGGCCGGATTGACGGCGGCGACGCCGACGACGGTCTGCGCCGCGAGGTGCATGACGACCTCGACCTCGTATTCGCTCACGATGCGCCGCATCAGCGCACCATCGCGGACGTCGCCGCGAACGACGGCGACGCGCTTGAGGGTGCCGTCCAGATGGGTGCGCTCGGTCGGCACGCCGTCGCGCACGAGGCAGGTCGGGCGTGCGCCCTCCGTCAGAAGACGCTGAGTGAGCCAGCCGCCGAGGAGGCCGGTCGCGCCGGTGACCAGTACCGGACGGTCGCGCCAGAAGCCGCTCACCATGACCTCCACGGCGCTCGGCCTTCCGCCCACAGCGCATTGAGCGCGAGATAGTCGCGATAGGTGTCGAGCGTGTGGAAGAATCCGTCGTGCCTGAAGACCATCAGCTGGCCGTCGCGCGCGAGTCGCTCCAGCGGTTCCCTCTCGAGAATGCAGGACGGATCGACGGAAAGGTAGTCGAGCACAGCGGGCTCGAAAACGAAGAAGCCGGCATTGACCAGCCCGTCCGTCTGCGGCTTCTCGCGGAAGCGGACGGCGCGGCCGCCCTCGTCTGTCTCTATCACGCCGAACCGGGACTCCGGCATGACGGCGGTGACCGTCGCGAGCTTCCCGTGCGAGCGGTGGAACGCGAGAAGCGCCGTAACGTCGACATCGGACACGCCATCGCCGTAGGTAACCATGAACGGCCCATCGGACAGATAGCGCGCGACCCGCTTCACGCGCGACCCGGTCATGGCATCGCTGCCGGTCTCCGCCAGGGTCACCTCGAGATCTTCCTCGGCGATCGGGCTGTGGAAGACCGCGCTCTCCGGCCTGCCCAACGACACCGTGAAGTCGCGAGACATGGCGCCGTAGTCGAGGATGTAGCTCTTGATCTTGTCCCCCTTGTAGCCGAGGCACAGGACAAAGCTGGTGAAGGCGTGCTTCTGGAAGTGCTTCATGATGTGCCAGAGGATCGGCTGATCGCCGATCTGCACGAGCGGCTTCGGCACGTACTCGGTGTGCTCGCGCAGGCGGGTCCCCTGTCCACCGCAGAGAATGACAACCCGGGTTTTTCCGCCTGCCTGCATCGACCCTCTTGCGACCGCGCTTTCGCAGCGCCGGCCATACTGCATCAGAGGTATTGCCGCATCAATGCATGACGCCGTCTCTACCGCGCATCGTGGAAGATGATGCCGAGAGCGAATCGTCGTCCACGGCGAATCCGGCTCACGCCATGCCGCAGGACCGCGCGGTGGATGCCTCTGGTGCCCCGCCGCGGGCGATCGCGAACGGCGAAGATCACCGCTTCCCCTTGCGCCAGGTGCACAACCTCGGCCCGCGACTGCATGCGGGGACGCTGCTCGACCAGAACGAACTCGCCGCCCTCGAAATCGCGACCCGGCTCGCTCAGCAGGATGGTCGCCTGCAGGGGAAAGGTGAGTTCGCCGTAAAGATCCTGATGCAGGCAATTGTACCCGTCGGCCTCGTAGCGAAGCAGCAGCGGGGTCGGCCGAGTCTGCCCGGCGTCATGGCAGCGATCGAGATAGGCGGAGAGCGAATCGGGATAGGAGACCGTGCTGCCCAGCGCCTTGGCCCAGGCGTTGGCGACGGGCGCAAGGCAGACATACAGGCTCTGGCGGAGAGCCTCGATCGCTTCAGGCAGCGGATAGCCGAAATACTTGTACTCGCCCTGGCCGAAGGCGTGCCGCTCCATCACCACGCGGCTGCGAAAGTGCGCCTCGCCCTCGTACCAGGACGAGATTTCCCGGCAGACGGACGGCGAGAGCAGCGGTCCCGTCGTGGCGTGCCCCCGGGCGGAGAGCTCGCCGGCGACGTCGGTCCATGGCAGTTCCGATACGAGGCGTCGAAGCGGTGAATTGGCCATAGGAGGATGCTGCCCGACCTGCATGCCTGCGCCTATCCGGATCATGTGCCTGTGTCGTCGCGGAGCGCCTGGGAGACGGTACCCGATTGCGCTATAGATCGGCCTCATGATCCCCGGCCCCTCACCGCTTCCATCTCCTTCGACGGGGCGATCCGAGACCGCGCTGACGATAGCGCTCTTCACCTACAACCGGTCGGCGCTCCTGGCCAAGGCACTCCGCGCCTTCCAGGCCCAGATCGCCCAGCTGGGGACCACCGATGTGGAAGTCGTCGTCAGCGACAACGCCTCGACCGACGACACCGAAGCCGTGGCCAGGTCCTTCGCCGGCCGCCTCCCGAGCTTTCAATACTTTCGGCAGAGCTCGAATGTCGGCGCACTGCGAAACTACCTGCAGGCGGTGAAGCTCGCCCGCGGTCGATTTGTCTGGCCCTTCAGCGACGACGATATCCCGGCCGACGGCATGGTCGGCCGCATGCGGGATCGCGCGCTGCAGGATCCGGCCAAGTTCTGGCTCGGCAACTTCAGCCGATACTCCGCGAGCACCGGGGCCGTCATCATCGACCGGACGCTGTCGCTCGATAAGGATGTCCGGTTCTCCTCGATCCTGGGGCTTGCGGCGCGTGTCGGCCTCTACGATGCCCTGACTCTCGTCTCGATCGCGATCTTCGAGCGCGAGCGTTTTCTTGCCGTCGATCACGAGGCGTTTCTCAGCGACGAGACCTGGTTCGGCCACGTCTACATGCTCCTTGCCGCATTCGCCGGACAGGAGTGCGCATTGCTCGCCGAGCCCATCGTGTATCAGAGCATCGACGAGGCGCGCTGGCGCAAGCAATGGCGCGACACGCATGGCCGCAACCATCTCTATCTTCACACCATCGGCACGCTGAACGGCGTCCGCCGGCTACGGGAACGCGGCATCGTGCCATCGACCTTCCTGACCGATGTCCAGGAGCCGGAGCTGGTGTCCGTAGACCCGCGTGTCGAGACGGTTCGCTCCACGGCCGTCGCTCTCATTCGCTATCTGGCCAACTTCGTCGCGCTGGAATCTGCGGAGCAGCGCTCGCTGTCGGCCGAGGAGTGGCAGCTCATCCACCAGGAGTTCGGCATCCTGAACAGGCCCGACCTCCTGCTGATGGTACGCCAGATCAACTTCGCCGCCGAAAGGCTGCGGCTTCAGCGCCAGCTCTACGAAGCGGATATCGCGCTTCTGAACCAGTATCTCAGCCTCTAGCGGCCAGCCGCCCTAGAAATCGAGGTCGGCGTAGTGCTTCGGCGGCGGCGCGCCCGGGATATGGTCGGCGAGGATGGCGCGGAACGAAGGCCGCGACTTCATGCGCGCGTACCATTCCATCGCTTCCGGGTGATCCTCCCACGGCACGTCTCCGGTGTAGTCGAGAGCGGAGAGGTGCGCCGCCGCGGCAACGTCGGCGAGGGTCAGGCGATCGCCGGCGAGCCATGAGCGCCGCTCGGCGAGGAAGGCGATGTAGTCGAGATGGACGTGCAGCGCCTTCATGCCTTCGCGGATAGCCTGGCTGTTGGGCGTGCCGAGGCCGAGGAAGCGCTTCATCATCTTCTCTTCGATGAGCGCGCGGGAGACCTCGCGGTCGAACTTGTCGTCGAACCAGGAGACCAGCCGGCGGACCTCGGCGCGCTCGGCGGCATCGCCGAGGATCAGCGCCCGTTCGGGATACACCTCGTCGAGATACTCGCAGATCGGGCCGGCATGGACGATCCTGGCGCCGGACTCCTCGACCAGGACCGGGACCTCGCCGGCCGGGTTCATGTCGAGGAACTCCGGCCGTCGTTCCCAGGTCTTCTCGACCTTCATCTCGAAGGGCAGGTTCTTTTCGGCGAGCGCGATCCGGACCTTGCGCGAGCCGGCCGACAGCCAGAGGTGATAGAGCATGCGCATCGGGGCCGCACTCTATACTCAAGGCGGGCCGGAGTCGCAAAGGTCGCGGCGGCGACGCAACTACCGGCGCAGCAGCGAAAACGCGAAATCGCGCCCCAGGCCCCGGTTGTAGGCCAGGTGGATCCACAGCATGGCGTAAGGCTCGAGCAGACGCGCGATCTTGAGCGCGCCGGCGTCGACCGCCTCGAAGCCGAGGTCGGTCATCAGCTTGAGGACGACCGGCTTCCGCTCCTCGTCGTCGCCGGCGACGAACATCGCCGGAAAGCCATCGGGGAACTTGGCATCCTCCATCGCGAGGTAGCTCACCTGGTTGAGCGCCTTGAAGACATGCGCCCCGGCGGCCCACTCGGCCACCTGCTCGCCACCTGAGCCGTCGAACCCGACCGCGAGCCCCAGCTCTCCGTCGCGGTAGGCGAGCGGATTGGTGCAGTCGATGACGATCTTCCCGGCCAGCCCGCCGGCC
The DNA here is from genome assembly GCA_016869375.1 of Alphaproteobacteria bacterium. Classification (GTDB taxonomy): domain Bacteria; phylum Pseudomonadota; class Alphaproteobacteria; order SHVZ01; family SHVZ01; genus SHVZ01. The sequence continues at coordinate 53,596 of VGEH01000007.1, forward strand.
GCGACGATCGCCGATCGGGTCGCTTCCCACGGCGTCGCCAGGACCACGACCTCGGCGTCTGCCGCGGCCTCGGCGACGGCGACCGCACGCGCGCTCACCCCTTCCGCCGCGGCCTTGACGTCTGCGGAGTTCGGCCTGCGAACGCCGAAGACGATTTCATGACCGGATCTCGACCAGGCCTTCCCCAGCGCGGTGCCGACACTGCCGGCGCCGATGATCGCAATATTCATGCGCATCCCTCGAGCATCCCCGCTCAACCATAGCGAGGCTGCGGCCGGCACCAAAGCCTCACTCGCGTTTAGTTAAGGGGATTCCAAGATCGCGATCAGCGTGGACGGACTTTTGCGGGGAAGTGTCCGCCTCAGCGCCTCGGCTATGGCGCGGGCATCCGCAAGCCCGTCATGAGCGCGGCCGGTATCCGAGAAGCCGAAAACCTCGGGAAGGCTCGAGGAGACGACATGCGTGCCGCGGCCCGTGGCGCGACGAAAGTGCGGGCTTACATTGACGAAGAGCGCGCCGGCGAGCGGGTTCGCGATTCCGGCGAGCGTGACGTTGCGATCGATCCACTGAGCGTCGCCGCCGTTGCAGCAAAGCGCGTGCGCCCCGTCCGCCAACGCGGCAAGGCGCGCCAGGGCATCGCCGAGATCGATGCCTTCGCCATCGATCCGCTCCTGCGTGATCCCGGTCAGATCCTTGATGTAGTCGCTGAGGATCGGGTTGAGCCTGGGCTTCACCGCGAGGTCGACTGCGGCGACCTCATCGAGGTTCTCGTCCAGCCTCACCGCGCCGATCTGGATGATTTCCGGATGCTCGCCGGGCGCGCTCCAGTTGCGCTCGGCCGATCCCGGCCATGCCGTGAGCTCGAGGTCGAAGACGACGATCATGTCTCCAAAAATAGAATGCCCTCCCGTCCGGGGGAACGGGAGGGCGGGGATGCAGGGCCCGACCGGAGGAACGGCTATGCGGGCTCTACATCGATCGGCTCAGCGCCAGCCGCTGCGATCGTAGATCTTGACGGCTTCGACGTTGTTCTTGGCGAGCACGGCAAGCGGCACCCGGTCCGCCTTGAAGTCGCCGAAGGAAGCGACGACGTCCGAGCGCTTGATGCCGGCCTTGATCGGGAACTCGCCGACGACCTCGGCGTGGATCCGCTGTGCCTCGTCGGAGAGCATGAACTCGATGAACTTCACCGCATTGGCGACGTTCTTCGAGCTCTTGGTGACGCCGATGCCCGAGACGTTGACGTGGGCGCCGCGATCGTTCTGGTTCGGCCAAAAGATCCTCACCTTCCTCGCCACTTCGACCTCGGCCGGATCCTTCGAGATCGCCATGCCGGCGAGATAGTACGTGTTCGCCAGCGCCAGGTCGCACTCGCCCGCGGCGATCGCCTTCAGCTGGTCCCGGTCGCCGCCCTGCGGCTGGCGCGCGAGGTTGGCACCGACGCCCTTGGCCCAGGCTTCCGCCTTCTCAGGCCCGATCGCCTCGATCATTACCGCGAGCATCGACTGGTTGTAGATGTGGCCCGAGGAGCGGACGCAGATCTTGCCCTTCCACTTCGCGTTGGCGAGGTCCTCGTAGGTCGAGAGGTCGGCGGGCTTTACCCGGTCCACCGAATACATGATCGGCCGGCCGCGGATCGACAGCGCCGTCCAGGTCCCGTCCGGATCGCGATAGGCGGGCGGAACGATCTCGTCGATCACCGGCGACTTGACCGGCTGGAACAGGCCGAGATCCTTGCCGCGCACGAGGCGGCCGGCATCGACCGTGATGAGGAGATCGGCGGGGCTGGCCGCGCCTTCGGTCTTCAGGCGCTCCATCAGCGCATCTTCGCCGCCGGAGACGATGTTGACCTTGATGCCGGTCTGCTTGGTGAACGCCTCGAGCAGCGGCTTGATCAGGCCTTCCTGGCGGTAGGAGTAGATGTTGACCTCCTGCGCCATGGCCGGGGCCGCCATGAGGCCGGCAGCGAGTGCGAGGGAGGGGATGAGCTTGCGCATGAGGGTCCATTCCTGCGAGTAGTATTGATAATCAGTCGCAAAAAATCCGCGCTGGATCAAGCATGATTTGCGGGCTTCCACCTTCACGTTGCCGGGAACCCCTATGAATCTCGCCGAGAGCCTCGTCAGGTCCGCCCGGGCCTATGGCGACCTGCCGGGGCTGGCCGTCGGGACCGAGGACCGGCTGGACTATGCGGGCTTCGCCCGGCGGGCAGGAGCCCTGGGGGAGGGGTTGAAGCGCCGCTTCCGCCTCGCCCCTGGCGACAAGGTGGCGCTCGTGATGCGCAATCACCTCGACTACCTCCCCCTCCTCTATGGCTGCTGGTGGGCCGGGCTCGCCGCCGTCCCGGTCAACGCCAAGCTGCATGCCAAGGAGATCGCCTACATCCTCGCGGACTCGGGCGCGAAGCTCGCCGTCGCCACCGACGACATGGCCGAGACGGTCGCCGCGGCCGCCGCCGAGGCCGGCACAAGGCCGATCGAGCTGCTGGTCGAGTCGTCCGACTACGAGCGTCTCGCAAGCGAGGCACCCGGTTCACCCGTGGAGCAGGCCGCCTCCGACCTCGCCTGGATCTTCTACACCTCAGGCACCACCGGCCGCCCCAAGGGCGCGATGCTGAGCCACACCAACCTGCTGGCGATGACGCTCTGCTACTTCGCCGATGTCGACATCACCGCGCCCGGCGATGCGATGCTGCACGCAGCCCCGCTCTCACATGGTTCAGGCCTCTATGCGCTGCCCAATGTCGCGGCTGCGGCGAAGCAGGTGATCCCGGAATCCGGCGGCTTCGATGGGGCGGAGATCGCGCAGCTGCTCACCCGTCATCGCGGCGTCGCCATGTTCGCGGCCCCCACCATGGTTTCTCGCCTGGTGACGCACCCGGCCGTGGCCTCATCCGGCGTGCCCGGGCTCAAGACGATCGTCTATGGCGGCGGGCCGATGTACGTCGCCGATCTCAAGCGCGCGCTCGACGTGCTCGGTCCCAGGCTGGCGCAGATCTACGGCCAGGGCGAGAGCCCGATGTGCATCACCTCGATGACCAAGGCGATGATCGGCGACCGCGCCCACCCGCGCTGGGAAGCGCGCGCCGGATCGGCCGGCATCAGGCAGTCGACGGCCGAGGTCCGGATCGCGGATGCCGAGGACCGGCCGCTGCCGACAGGCGAAATCGGCGAGATCCTGGTGCGCGGCCCGCAGGTGATGTCGGGATACTGGAACCGCCCCGAGGCAAATGCCGAGGCGCTACGCGGCGGCTGGCTGCACACCGGCGATGTCGGCGCCTTCGACGAGGACGGTTTCCTCACCCTCAAGGACCGTTCGAAGGACCTGATCATCTCCGGCGGCTCCAACATCTATCCGCGCGAAGTCGAAGAAGTTCTGCTGCGCCATCCTGACGTCGCCGAGGCCGCGGTAGTCGGCAGGCCCCACCCCGACTGGGGCGAGGAAGTCGTTGCGTTCGTCGTCACGCGCGCCGGAACAAGCGTTGAAGAAGCAATGCTCGATCGACTTTGTCTCGACCAGATCGCGAGATTTAAACGACCCAAGGTTTATCGTTTTGTCCCCGAACTCCCGAAGAACAACTATGGAAAGGTGGTCAAATCCGCGTTACGAACGCGGATTTAGTTGGTAGCCTCACAAATCTGCGATAAAGGGCCGAGATGGCCGAATTCGTCAAACCGCCCCGAGCGCTCGCCGACAAGACCGGCCGCGGCACGCCCGGCGCCGGTGATCGCCTGATCAAAAAGGCGGACGAAGCGGTCAAGCAGCACCAGGGCAAGGTCGACTACAAGGCAATCGCCGGCGCGTCGCTCGACAAGCTCAACCACCTGATGCGGCAGTTCCTCGCCGAGCCCGAGTCCCAGGGGACGACGGGAAAGCAGATCTACGAGCTCTGCCACGACCTCAAAGGTGAGGGCGCCAGCTTCGGCTACCCCGCGGTATCCCGCTGCGCAGACCTGATCTGTCGAGTCATCGACTGCGAAGCCCAGCGCGACCAGCGCTTCCTTGAGATCGTCAAGGTCGAGGTCGAGTCGATCCGCGCCATGATCCGCTTCGACGTGAAGGGCAACCCTCGCGGGCTCGCGCTCGAGGTCATCGACGCGCTAGAGTTCCTCGTCGACAACTTCCTCGAGAAGATGAAAACCGACGCAGCCGCCTGACGGGCGGATTTGCGAATAAGCCGAGGCGCTGTCAGGTTGGGCCGATGCCCGACCTCGTTCTGACGGCAGTCTTCCTCACCTTCCTGCTGGCCGGCTTTGTCAAAGGCGTCATCGGCCTCGGCCTGCCCACGATCGCCGTCGGCCTCCTCAGCCTCGCGATGACGCCGGCGGAAGCCGCCGCCATCCTCATCGTTCCCTCGACCGTCACCAATCTCTGGCAGCTCGTCGCCGGCCCCGGCGTCACCGCGCTGATCCGCCGCTTCTGGCCGATGGTGCTCGGCATCTGCCTCGGTACCTGGGCGGGTAGTGGCCTGCTCACGGGCGCCAGCACCGCGATCGCCTCGACCGCGCTCGGCGTCGCGCTGATCCTCTACGCGTTACTTGGCCTGACGACGCCGCGCTTCTCGGTGCCCGCCGGCTCGGAGCCCTGGCTAGCCCCCATCGTCGGCGCAGCGACCGGGCTGGTGACCGCAGCGACCGGCGTCTTCGTCATTCCGGCAGTCCCCTATCTCCAGGCGCTCGGCCTGGAGAAGGACGATCTTGTCCAGGCGCTGGGCTTGTCATTCACCGTCTCGACCTTCGCGCTGGCCGCGAGCCTCGCGCATGAAGGG
>VGEH01000008.1 GCA_016869375.1 Alphaproteobacteria bacterium
TGACCTACTTCGCCTTCCCAGACATCCACTGGCAGAAGATCCGCACCAACAACCCACTCGAGCGGATCATGAAAGAGATCCGCCGACGAACCCGTGTCGTCGGTGCCTTCCCTGATGGTCAGTCCTGTCTCAACTTGGCGGCTGCGCGGCTGCGCTATATCGCAGGATCGGCGTGGTCAGCCAGGTGCTACATGAACATGCGGCCACTCTATCAGCCGCAGGTCCCACAATCCGGAGCCGCCGCCTGATCAAATGTGCGAAAGATTCTGGACAGGACCAGCGCAACTGGCCGGGAAGGGCAAACCCGGCCTCGGAAAGGGTGATGACGCAGGGGTTTCCGAGCTTCGCCGAGGCGCTTTATGCCCGTCCGGGCGTGGCGATGGCCTGCCTCGATCTGCAGGACCGGCGGAGCTTCGACGTGGCGCTGCTCCTGCATGCCTGCTGGCTCGGGACGATGTCGCGTTCGATCTCGGCCGAGGAGGTCACTCGCCTGGTCTCGATGACCCAGCCCTGGCGCTTCGAGGTGGTGCGGCCGCTCCGCCGTCTTCGCCGCCGGCTCAAGGTCGGGCCCGAGGGCATGCCGCGCCAGAGATCGGAAGTGGTGCGCGAGATCGTGAAATCCGCCGAGCTCGAGGCCGAGCGGGCGCTTCTCGCCATCCTCGAAAGCGCGATCGAGGGCGGGCCGAACGGGTCGGTCGCCGGCAATCTCGTCGTCTGCTTCAAGGTCGCGAACATCATCACCAACAGCGAAGACCAGGCCTCGCTCAAGATCCTCGAACGCGAGACGGCGGCCCTGGCACGCGACAAGTGACCGTGGCGACGATACGGCAGGCACGCCTGGCCGAAGTCGAGGCGCTGAACGCGCTTTGTGTCCGCTCTAAGGCGCATTGGGGCTACGATGCCGAGTTCATGGCGCGCTGCGTGCCGCATCTGCGCGTGAGCCCCGAGGCTATCCGGAAGGGGCTCGCCTTCGTCGCGCTCGCCGATGGCCGGCCGGTCGGCGTCCATCAGGTCTCGGTCAGCGGACCGACTGCCGATCTTGACCTCATGTTCGTCGACCCGCCGGCGATCGGGACCGGAATCGGCCGGCGGCTCTACCGCCATGCCGAGGACATCGCGCTGGCGGCCGGCTGCCGCGAGCTCAGCATCGTCGCCGATCCCTTCGCCAAGGCCTTCTATGCCGCCATGGGCGCCCTACATGTCGAGGATGTGCCATCCGATGCCATTCCGGGGCGCATGCTGCCCCGCTACGTACAGGCGCTGAGATCACCGCGGTGATCGAACCCGGCCGGCGCGTCTACGCCATCGGCGACATCCATGGTCGCCTCGACCTGCTGGTGGCGCTCGAGGCGAAGATCATCGAGGACCTGGGCCGCTGGCGGCCCGAGCGGACCGCCGTGGTCTACCTCGGCGACTATGTCGATCGTGGCCCAAACTCGCGCGGCGTCATCGACCATCTGCTCGATCATCCGCTGCCTGTCAACGAGATCGTCCATCTCCTCGGCAATCACGAGGACGCCATGCGGCAGTTCCTCGATGACATCTGGATGGGCGAACCGTGGATGAGCTTCGGCGGCCGCGAGACGCTACGAAGCTACGGCATCACGCCTGATACGGGGCTGTCCCGTCATGCGTGGCTCACGGCGGCGCAGAAGGCGCTTCGCGAGGGATTGCCTGAGCGACACCTGACGTTTCTCGAGAACCTCCGCCTCTGGCATCGGGAAGGCGGCTATCTCTTCGTCCATGCCGGCATCCGCCCGCGCATCGAGCTCGAGCGCCAACGGCGCGACGATCTCCTCTGGATCCGCGACGAGTTCCTCTATTCCGACGCCAATCACGGCTGCGTCGTCGTCCATGGTCACTCGATCCGGCGCGAGCCGGAGGTGCGGCATAACCGGATCGGCATCGATACCGGCGCCTGCTTCAGCGGCCACCTGACCGCGCTGGTGCTGGAGGGAGGCGAGCGGCGCTTCCTGGCGACCTAGGTCTGGGCCAGATCCGGGAAGCGGAACGACCCGACCGGCAGGGATGGCAGGCCGCGGACGAAGAAGGGCGAGTCGATATCATCGTCGGGTGAGGCCTCTGCAGACGGCCACCACGCTTCCGGCCCGAAACCGAATTCCAGCATTCGCACGCGGCTCGGGGTCACTCTCGGCAGGATCGGGCGGAGGTCGAACGGCCTTGTCGCGATGACGTCGTGGAGGATGAGCCGGCCATCTTCGACGCTTGCCACCACTGCCGCGTCGAGTTCGTCGAGCCAGAACACCGTCCTCGGCTTATGGGTCAGCAGCCATAGCAAGGCCGGGTAGTAGTCGCATGCGGAAAACACCGTGCCGGGGGCACGTGCTCGCCCGCACAGTTCCGCCAACCGAGCACGGTCGCTAGCATTGTCCAGGTCGAGCGTCGGTGCGCGGGCCGCACCGGGCTCGATCTCGATCGGCGTGGTAAACTGCGTTTGCATGATCCGCGTGAAGCCGAAGCGCGGATAGAAATCGAGGACCGACCTGTTGCCGAAGAGGATGATCGGCCGCGTGGCGGCATCGTCCTCGCTCAGGAGCCAGGTCAGCAGGCGCCGCGAGAGTCCCCGATTGCGATGGTCCTTGCTCGATGCGACGGCGCCCAGCTGGTAGCCGGCATGCTCCTGCCCATCGACGATGAGGCGCATGGTCTGGCGTCCGGCGGTGCTGAGGATCTGACCGTCTCGCTCGAGGACGAAGATCTCATATCCCGGGCGCCATCCGCCGCGTGCGGCCCAGGGCCGAAAGGTGCCTGCCGAGCGGAACGCGGTTTCCACGAACGCGAAGAAGCGCTCATGCCACTCGGTGTCGCTATGCGTGATGCGCCGGAGGTTCATCCACCGGCGATCCGGTCGATCTCGTCGCCGGCGAAGCCGAGCTCGGCCAGGATTTCGCGGGTGTGCTCGCCGAGCTTGGGCACGTCGCGGCGGAGCGGCAGGCGGCGGCCATCCATCTCGACGGGAAGGCCCGGAAGGGACGCCTTGGCGCCGTTCTCCGGATTGGTCAGCGTCACCATGGCGCCGGAGGCATTCAGGTGCGGATCGTCGAAGAGGTCAGCCGGCTTGGTGATCGGCGCGAAGGGAAGGCCGATACGCTCGAAGACCGCCATCAGCTCGGCGCGGGTGTAGACGCCGACCATCGCCTGGATCTCGGGGATCATCGTCGCGCGCGCATGGACGCGCTGACTGTTGGTCGCGAGGTTGGGATCGTTCTGCAGATCTGGCCGCTTGAACTCCTCGCAGAACAGCTTCCACTGTGCGTCGGTGACGACGCCGATGAACAGCTTCTCGCCATCCTTGGTGTCGAAGAGATCGTAGACCGCCCAGGGCGAGATGCGGTTCGGCATAGGCGCCGGCGCCTTGCCCGTCACCGCCTGCTGCGCCATGTGCTGGCCGACCAGCAGCGCGCAATTCTCGAACAGCGCGCTCTTCACATACTGGCCCTTGCCGGTGTCGCGGCGCTGGTTGAGCGCGGCCAGGATCGCGATCGCGGCGAACATGCCGCCCATGATGTCGTTGACCGACGAGCCGGCGCGTAGCGGGCGGCCCTCAGGCCCGGTCATGTAGGCGAGGCCGCCCATCATCTGCACGATCTCGTCGAGCGCGGCGCGGTGCTCGTAAGGCCCGGCGAGGAAGCCCTTGAGCGAGGCGTAGATCACCTTTGGGTTCAGCGTGGCGACATCGTCATAGCCGAGCCCGAGCCCCTCCATGGCGCCCGGCCGGAAATTCTCGGTCACGATGTCGGCGGAGGAGACGAGGCGGGTCACCACCTCCTTGCCGGACGGCGATCTGAGGTCGAGCGCGATCGAGCGCTTGTTGCGGTTGAAGTTCATGAAGAAGCCGGCGCCGGCACCGACCAGGCGGCGCGTGTTGTCGCCCTTCGGTACCGGCTCGACCTTGATCACGTCGGCGCCGAGATCGCCGAGGATCATGCCGCAGGTCGGGCCCATCACCATGTGGGTGAACTCGACGACGCGGATGCCGTCGAGCGCGAGCTTCTCGGTCATGTCAGGCAGGGATGAAGTTCTTGGGCAGGCCGACCGCCGGGACGTGGCCGTAGACCGTCTCGCCGGGGAAGGCTGCGGTGACGATGCGGCGCGCCTCGGCCAGCCTGTCGAGGTCGATGCCGGTTCTGACGCCCATGCTCTCGAGCATGTAGACGAGGTCCTCGGTCACGACATTGCCGCTGGCGCCCGGCGCATAGGGGCAGCCGCCGAGCCCGGCTTGCGATGAATCGAAGGTGCGGATGCCGACGTCGTAAGCGGCAAGCGCATTGGCGAGCCCGAGGCCGTAGGTGTTGTGCAGATGGACGCCGGTCAGCCGGTCGCCGATCTCGCGGCGGACATCAGTGATGACCTGCTTGATCTGCTGCGGGTTGGCCATGCCGGTGGTGTCGGCGAGGCCGATTTCGTCGGCACCGGCCGCGATCGCGGCGACGGCCAGGCGCACCACCTCCGAGCCGGAAATCCGGCCCTCGATCGTGCAGCCGAAGGCGGTCGAAAGTCCGGCCTCGATGACCGGCTGAGACAGCGCCTCGCCGCGGAGCCGGGACGACTCGCGGATCTCCTCGATCATCTCGTCCGGGGTCTTCCGCACATTGGCCATCGAGTGGGAGCGGCTGACCGAGAGCGGCATGGTGATCTTGTGCGCGCCGGCTTCGATCGCGCGCGCCGTCCCCTTGGCGTTGGGTGCCAGCACCGCGACCTCGAGGCCGGGCAGTGTTCGCGCATAGGCGACGATCTCGGATGCGTCCGCCATCTGCGGCAGGAGCTTGGGCGGAACGAAGGAGCCGACCTCGATCTCGGGCAAGCCGGCGGCGGCGAGCGCGGCGATCCACGCCTTCTTCCTCTCGGTCGGCATGATGCCTTTCAGCATCTGCAGACCGTCGCGCGGTCCGACTTCGCAGATTTCGACGTCGCGGGTCATGGCGGCCACGCTAGCGCGGCCGCCATGACGGAGGCAAACGCTAGAAGAGACCGACGATCTTGCCCTGCGCGTTCACTTCGATGCTGTTCGCCGCCGGCACCTTGGGCAGACCCGGCATCGTCATGATCTCGCCGCAGATGAAGACCAGGAACTCCGCACCGGCGGAGACGCGGACTTCGCGGATCGGGATGATATGGCCCGACGGCGCGCCCTTGGCGTTGGCATCGGTCGAGAAGCTGTACTGGGTCTTGGCGACGCAGATCGGGAAATGGCCGAAGCCCTCCTTCTGCAGGCCCGCGACCTGGTCGCGCACGCTCTTCTCGGCGGTGATGTCGGCCGCGCCGTAGATCTGCTGGGCGATGGTCTTCATCTTGTCCCAGAGCGGCATGTCGTCCGGATAGAGGACCTTGAAGCTCGACTTGCCCGACTCGCAGAGCTTGACCACCGCCTTGGCGACATCGGCCGCGCCGGCGCCGCCGCCGGCCCAGTGATCGGCCATGAAGGCCTCGACACCGAGCTCGGCGCAGGCCGACCTGACCAGATCGATCTCGGCCGGGGTGTCGGCCGAGAAGCGGTTGATCGAGACGACGACTGGAACGCCGTACTTCTGCACGTTGGTGACGTGGCGCTGGAGGTTCGACAGGCCCTTCTTGAGCGCGTCGAGGTTCTCCTTCTTGAGGTCGTCCTTGGCGACGCCGCCATGCATCTTGAGCGCGCGGATCGTCGCCACCAGCACGGCGCAGGCGGGCTCGAGGCCTGCCTTCCGGCATTTGATGTCGAAGAACTTCTCCGCACCCAGGTCGGCGCCGAAGCCGGCTTCGGTCACCACGTAGTCGCCGAGCTTGAGCGCGGTCGTGGTCGCCAGCACCGTGTTGCAGCCATGGGCGATGTTGGCGAAGGGGCCGCCATGGATGAAGGCGGGGTTGTTCTCCAGCGTCTGCACCAGATTCGGCGCCAGCGCGTCCTTGAGCAGCGCTGTCATCGGGCCGGCGGCCTTGAGCTGATGCGCGCGGATCGGCTTACGGTCGCGCGTGTATCCCACGATGATGTTGCCGAGGCGCTTCTGCAGGTCGTCGAGCGAGGTGGCGAGGCAGAAGATCGCCATGACCTCGGACGCCACGACGATGTCGAAGCCGTCGACCCTAGGGAAGCCGTTGGCGACGCCGCCGAGCGAGGAGGTAATCTCGCGGAGCGCGCGATCGTTCATGTCGAGCACGCGGCGCCAGGTGACGCGGCGTGAGTCGAAGCCCAGCTCGTTACCCCAGTAGATGTGGTTGTCGACGAGGGCGGCCAGAAGGTTGTTGGCGGCACCGATGGCGTGGAAATCGCCGGTGAAATGGAGGTTGATGTCCTCCATCGGCACGACCTGGGCATAGCCGCCACCGGCTGCACCGCCTTTGACGCCGAAGCAGGGGCCGAGGCTCGGCTCGCGCAGGCAGATGATCGCCTTCTTGCCGATGTGGTTGAGCGCGTCGCCGAGACCGACCGTGGTCGTGGTCTTACCTTCGCCCGCCGGCGTCGGAGTGATGGCGCTGACCAGGATCAGCTTGCCGTCCTTATTGCCCTTGAGCGAGTTGACGTAGTCGAGCGACACCTTGGCCTTGTAGTGGCCGTAGGGCTCGAGGTTCTTCGCGTCGATGCCGAGCTTCTCCGTCGCGACCTCGACCACGGGCCGCATCGTCGCGGCCTGCGAGATCTCGATGTCCGACTTCGGCTTGGCGTGCTGCTCGGCAGGATTACGCATGGCCCTTCCCCCCAACCTTCCTCATGGACGTGTTTCCCGACCTTGATCCGAAGGCCATGCCGAGGGCTGGCCTGATCGCGCCCGAGCGTGACGGAAAAAGAATGCGGGGGAGCCTCAGCTCCCCAGCTTGTCGCCCACCTTGACGCCGCCGGCAGCGGCGAACTCGGCACCGGTGACCTTGCCGGCCTCTCCGCGTACGCGGAGAACCTGGATGCGGCCATCGGCGCAGGCGACGGTGAAGCCCTTGTCGTCGATTTCCATGACCTGGCCCATCGCACCGCCGATGCCCTTAGGATCGATCGCCGGGATCTTCCTGGTCTCGAAGATCTGGATCTTCTTGCCCTCGAGCGTGGTCCAGGCGCCCGGCGCCGGGTTGGTGCCGCGCACGAGGTTGTGGATGTGGTAGCCCTGGCGGCCCCAGTCGATGCGCGCGTTGTCCGGCGTGCACCAGCCTTCGTAGGTCGCCTTCGAGTGATCCTGCTCGACCCGAGGGGCCTTGCCGGCCTTCACCAAGTCGACGCCTTCGAGCATCGCCTCCACGCCCATCGGGAACAGGCGGTCGAAGTAGACGGAACCGAGCGAGTCGTCGTCCGAGATCGGCGTCTTCTTCTGGATCAGGATCGGGCCGGTATCGAGCCCGTCATCCGGCCAGAAGATGGAAAGCCCGGTCTCGGTGCGGCCCTGGATGATCGGCCAATTGATCGAGGACGGGCCCCGATGCAGCGGCAGCAGGGAGGGATGGTACTGGATCGAGCCGTGGGTGGGGATATTGAGGAATCCCGACGGCACGAACAGCGTCACGAAGGCCATGACCTGCAGGTCCGGCTTCAGCGCCTTGAACTCGTCCCAGACCGGTCCGGGCTGGCGGTAGGACTTCGGCTGGAACACCGGCAGCTTCGCCGCCAGCGCCGCCTCCTTGAGCGGGTCCGCCTTCTGCCCAGGCTTCTCCGGGGCGACATAAACGCCGACGATATTCTCGCCGCGCTTCAGCAGCGCTTCGAGAACGGCTTTACCGAAGGCCTGCTGGCCATGGACTACGATCCGCATCTTCGATCCCCCTAAGGCTCAGGCGGCCTTGGCTGCTTCTTTCTTCGGCGGCGGCGTCAGCGCGCCCGAGTTCTTGATCTCGGCGATCTCGCTGTCCTTGAACTTTAGGACATCCTTCAGAATCTCGTCGGTGTGCTCGCCGAGCAGCGGCGAGCGCTTCACCTCGGAGATCGAGTCCGAGAGCTTGATCGGGTTGCCGACGGTCAGGTACTTGCCGCGCGTCGGGTGATCGACCTCGACCACCGTGCCGGTCTTTCTCAGCGACTCGTCATCGGCGATCTCCTTCAGCGACAGGATCGGACCGCAGGGGATGTCGTACTTGTTGAGGATGTCCATGGCCTCGAACTTGGTCTTGGTCATGGTCCACTGCTCGATACGCTCGAAGATCGACTTGAGCCGCGGCAGGCGCGCTGGCGGCGTCGCGTAGTCGGGATGGGTCTTCCAGGTGGGCTCGCCGATCACGTCGCAGATCGCCTCCCACACCGGCGCCTGGGTGATGAAGTAGATGTAGGCGTTGGGGTCGGTCTCCCAGCCCTTGCACTTGATGATCCAGCCCGGCTGGCCGCCGCCGGAATCGTTGCCGGCGCGCGGCGTCGCCTCGCCGAACGGGATGTTCTGCCCGTACTGGCTGTATTCCTTGAGCGGACCATGCGCGAGGCGCTGCTGGTCGCGCAGCTTGACGCGGCAGAGATTGAGCACGCCGTCCTGCATGGCGCAGAGCACCTTCTGGCCGCGGCCGGTGCGATTGCGCTGGAACAGTGCCGAGACGATGCCGAGCGCGAGATGCAGTCCGGTGCCGGAATCGCCGATCTGCGCGCCGGTGACGAGCGGCGGGCCGTCGAGGAAGCCGGTGGTCGAAGCCGAGCCGCCGGTGCATTGGGCGACGTTCTCGTAGACCTTGCAGTCCTCGTACGGGCCGGGGCCGAAGCCCTTCACCGAGGCGACGATCATGCGCGGGTTGAGCTTGTGGATGTATTCCCAGGTGAAGCCCATGCGATCGAGCGCGCCCGGCGCGAAGTTCTCGACCAGCACGTCGCAATTCTTGATCAGTTCGTCGATGACCCGCTTGCCCTGCGGGTTCTTGGAATCGATCGTAATCGAGCGCTTGTTGTGGTTCAGCATCGTGAAGTAGAGGCTGTCCGCGCCCTTCACGTCCTGCAGCTGCCCGCGCGTGATGTCGCCGACGCCGGGACGCTCGATCTTAATCACGTCGGCGCCGAACCAGGCGAGAAGCTGCGTGCAGGTCGGGCCCGACTGCACGTGCGTGAAGTCGAGCACGCGCACGCCGTCGAGCGCCTTGCCGTCCATGCCGAAGGGCTTGGTCGACCGCTTGGGCAGGCCGTTGCCGGCCACCTTCGCGACCTTCTTCGGCGCCGCTTTAGCGGGCTTCTTGGCGGCCTTCTTCGCCGGCGCCTTGGCCGGCTTCTTTGCGAGGTTCTTCACCGGCTTCTTGGCTGCCGCCTTCTTCGCCGGCCTCTTCGCGGACTTCTTCGCCTTCGCCATCTCTTGCTCCCCTCGATCTGTCTGGAACCCGGATGCCTCCGGGAATGGGTTACTTCTTCTTCTGCAGCGCGCTCTGCGGGTTGAGATTGCCGATGCGGCCGCTCTCCGAGCCGGCCTGCGGATCGATGACCGCGTTGACCAGCGTCGGCTTGCCGGAATCCAGCGCCTCGTTGACAGCGCGCTTGAGCTCATCCGGCGAGGTGGCGTTGACGCCGACGCCGCCGAACGCCTCCATCATCTTGTCGTAGCGCGCACCCGCGACGAACACGGTCGTCGCCGGATCGTCGCTCGCCTTGTTGACGTCGGTGCCGCGATAGATGCCGTTGTTGTTGAAGATGACGACGCAGACCGGGAGCTTGTACCGGCAGATCGTCTCCACCTCCATGCCCGAGAAGCCGAAGGCGCTGTCGCCTTCGACCGCGAGCACCTTGTTGCCGGTCTCGACCGCGGCGGCGATCGCCTGGCCCATGCCGATGCCCATGACGCCCCAGGTGCCGACATCGAGACGCTTGCGCGGCTTGTAGATGTCGATGACGCCGCGCGCGAGGTCGAGCGTGTTGGCGCCTTCGTTGACCAGGATCGTCTCCGGCCGCTCCTTGATGACGGTGCGGAGCACGCCGAGCGCGCCGTGATAGTCCATCGGGACGTTGTTGTTCATCAGGCGCGGCGCCATCTTGGCGACGTTCTCTTCGCGCTTGGCGCTGACCGCGCCGGTCCAGTCGGCCGGAGGCTTCACCCAGCCCGAGCCCATCTGGTCGAGCATCGCCTGGAGGCAGGAGCCGAGGTCGCCGACGACGGGTGCCGCGATCTCGACGTTCGAGTCCATCTCCTTGGGCTCGATGTCGATCTGGATGAACTTCTTGGGCGCGTCGCCCCAGGTCTTGCCCTTGCCGTGCGAGAGCAGCCAGTTGAGGCGGGCGCCGATCATCACGACGACGTCGGAATCCTTGAGCACGGTCGAGCGGGCCGCGCCCGCGCATTGAGGATGCGTGTCGGGCAGCAGGCCCTTGGCCATGCTCATCGGCAGGAAGGGAACGCCCGACTTCTCGACGAAGCTCCTCACCAGATCGTCGGCCTGCGCGTACGACGCGCCCTTGCCGAGGATGATCAGCGGCTTCTTGGCGCTCTTGAGCACGTCGAGGGCGCGCTTGATCGCGTCCGGGGCGGGGATCTGCGCCGGCGCCGGGTCGACGACCTTCACCAGTGACCTGCGCCCCTTCTCGGCATTCATGACCTGGCCGAACAGCTTGGCCGGCAGGTCGAGATAGACGCCGCCCGGGCGACCCGAGACGGCGGAGCGGATGGCGCGCGCGATGCCGATGCCGATATCGGCGGCATGCAGCACGCGATAGGCCGCCTTGCAGAGCGGCTTAGCGATGGCGAGCTGGTCCATCTCCTCATAGTCGCCCTGCTGCAGGTCGACGATCTCACGCTCCGAGGAGCCGGAGATCAGGATCATCGGGAAGCAGTTGGTCGTCGCATGAGCGAGCGCGGTCAGGCCGTTGAGGAAGCCCGGCGCCGAGACGGTTAGGCAGATGCCCGGCTTCTTGGTGAGGAAGCCCGCGATCGCAGCGGCGTAGCCGGCATTCTGCTCATGGCGGAAGGAGAGCACGCGGATGCCCGAGGCCTGCGCCATGCGCCCGAAATCGGTGATCGGGATGCCGGGCACGCCGTAGATCGTGGTGAGCCCATTCAGTTTCAGCGCATCGATGATGAGATGAAAGCCGTCAGTCAGCTCCTCGGTCGATTCTGCGGCCGGGGCGGCGGCGGGCTTCTCTTTGGTTGCAGTCACGGCGTTCCTCCTCCAATCGGCAGCCGCTTCAGCGCGGCTTTCAGTCCAGGTAGTCGACGTTTTTCTCGACGTGGGTGGCGAGATCGAGGCTGTGCTGGCGCACAAGGCGCTCGGCACGCTCGGTGTCGCGCCGCTCCAGCGCCTCGATGATCTTCAGGTGATCCTTGATCGAGCGCGTCGCGCGGTCGCTCTCGGAGATCGTCTGGCGACGGATCGAGCGCATGTGGATGAAGAGATTCTCCATCGTCTCGATCAGGAGCCGGTTGCGGCTCAGATTCACGATCGCCTGGTGGAAGCGGATATTGGCTTCCGAATACTCGTCGATATGCAGGCTTGGATCGTGACCTGGCCCTTCGAACTCGACGAAGAGGCGGCGGAGCTCGCGGATCTCCTCGTCGGTGGCGTGCTGCGTGATCAGACGCGCCGCCATCGACTCGAGTGCCGCCCAGACCCCGATGATCTCGATGATCTCCTGCTTGGTCTTGCGGACGATGAAGCTGCCCTTGCGCGGGATCGAGCGGATGAAGCCTTCCTGCTCGAGCCGGTTGAGCGCCTCGCGGATCGGCGTGCGGCTGATGCCGAGATCCTGGGAAAGCTGGCGTTCGTCGAGGCGAATGGGCTCGCGCGTGGCGTAGATGTCCATCGTGGTGATGGCCTGCTTCAGGGCCGCATAGGCGCGGTCCCGGAAACTCGGTTCGGCCTCGATGGGCCGCACCGCGAGCTTCAACGCCGTCGTCATTGCGTGACTACGCCCCTATCCCCCCGAGAGACCGGCGTTATCCGCCAGCTTTCATGAATTCGCCCGCGCGGTGCCATTCATTTCGACTTTACCAAACGCGCTTGCTTCGGCATTTTGTATACCAGATACCGTCGACGGTACAAGGACCGGAAAGGTCCGCGGGCTCGTAAGAACGATGCCCGGATGAGGGGGGGCTGCGTTGGAAGAACTATCCTCGTTGATGGGCGGATTTCTGGTCGTCCTGAGCCCGTTCAACCTGATGCTGATGCTCGTCGGCATCCTGTTGGGCGTGATCATCGGCGTGCTTCCGGGCCTCGGCGGCGCCAACGGCGTCGCGATCCTCTTGCCGCTCACTTTCTCGATGTCGCCGACCTCGGCGATCATCATGCTGTCCTGCATTTATTGGGGCGCGCTGTTCGGTGGCGCCATCACCTCGATCCTGTTCAACATCCCCGGCGAGCCCTGGTCGGTCGCAACCACCTTCGACGGCCACCCGATGGCCAGGAAGGGCCGGGCGGACGAGGCGCTGACCGCGGCTTTCACCTCGTCCTTCGTCGGCGCCTTGGTCGCCGTGCTGGTCATCACCTTCCTCGCGCCGCTGGTCGCCAAGTTCGCGCTCAAATTCGGACCGGCGGAGTTCTTCGCGGTCCAGTTCCTGACCTTCGCCAGCTTCATCGGCATGGGCAAAGGCTCGCCATTCAAGACATTGGCGTCGATGACGTTGGGATTCGCGCTCGCCTCCGTCGGTCTCGACAGCGTGACCGGCCAGCTGCGCATGACCTTCGGCACGGCTGAACTCCTCACCGGCTTCAAGTTCCTGGTGGCGGTGATCGGTCTCTTCGGCATCGGCGAGATCCTGGGCTCGATGGAGACCGGGCTTGCCTTCACCGGCGCGCATGCACGGCTCCGCCTCAACGCGGTTCTCGAGACCTGGAAGAAGCTGCCGCAGTATTGGATGACCTCGCTTCGCAGCTGCATCATCGGCTGCTGGATGGGCATCACGCCGGGCGGCGCCACGCCGGCCTCGTTCATGAGCTACGGCCTCGCCAAGCGCTTCTCCAAGGATGGCCACAAGTTCGGGACCGGCCAGATCGAAGGTGTCATCGCGCCGGAAACCGGAGCGCATGCCGCCGGCACCAGCGCGCTGCTGCCGATGCTCACGCTCGGCATCCCGGGCTCGCCGACCGCCGCCGTGCTGCTTGGCGGCCTGCTGATCTGGGGCCTGCAGCCCGGGCCGCTGCTCTTCATCGAGCAGAAGGATTTCGTCTGGGGCCTGATCGCCAGCATGTATCTCGGTAACATCGTCGGCTTGGTTATCGTGCTGACCTGCGTGCCGCTGTTCGCCGCGATCCTGCGCGTCCCGTTCAGCATCATCGCCCCGGTGATCATGGTCATCTGCGCGGTCGGCGCCTACACCATCAACAACGCCATGTTCGACGTATGGATGATGGGAGTGTTCGGGGTCATCGGCTATCTCTTCAACAAGCTGAAATACCCGTTGCCGCCGATGGTTCTGGCTCTGGTGCTGGGAGACATGGCTGAAAGCTCGTTCAGGCAGTCGATGCTGCTGTCCCAAGGCGATCTGTCGATTTTCTGGTCGAACGGGCTTGTGGGGACGATCTTCGGCCTCGGGGTGATCCTTCTGTTCTGGCCGGTAATCAGCTGGCTGATGGGGATGGCTCGGCAGGGAAAGACGGCGTGACGGCATCGCCGCTGGACGCTGGCGGCGACGGCAACTAGGCTCGTCGTAGTCGTGCGCGAGGCGAACGAACAAGAATAGTTAAGGCCGATCAACCGTAAAGGAGGAGGAGGAAACATGAGGATCAAGAAATTGCTGCTCGGCATGGTCGCTCTTGCGGCGCTTGCCGTGGCTCCGGCTCAGGCAGCCTGGGAGCCGACCCGTCCGGTCACTTTCCTGATTCCGGCAGGCACCGGCGGCGGTGCGGATCAGATGGCGCGCTTCATCGACGGTGTCGTCAAGAAGCACAATCTTATGAGGCAGAACCTGATCGTCGTGAACAAGGCCGGCGGCGCCGGCGCCGAGGGCTTCCTCGACATCAAGGGATCGCCAAAGGATCCGCACAAGATCATCATCACGCTGTCGAATCTCTTCACGACGCCGCTGGCCACCGGCACACCCTTCAACTGGAAGGATCTGACGCCGGTCGCGATGTTGGCCCTCGACCAGTTCGTGCTGTGGGTGAACGCCGAGTCTCCCCATAAGACCGCGCAGGAATATCTGAACGCGGTGAAGGCTGGCGCCGACCGCCAGTATAAAATGGGAGGCACCGGCTCCAAGCAGGAAGATCAGATCATCACGGTCGCGCTCGAACGGGTCACCGGCGGCAAGAAGTTCACCTATGTGCCCTTCGCCGGCGGCGGCGCCGTCGCGGTGCAGCTGGTCGGCAAGCACGTCGACTCGACGGTAAACAACCCGATCGAGGCAGTGGCGCAGTGGAAGGCAGGCGCGCTCCGGCCGCTCTGCCTCTTCGACGCCAAGCGCAGCACCTACACCGATAAGGTGACCTCGACCATGGCGTGGAGCGACATCCCGACCTGCAAGGAGTCGGGCGTCAATGTCGAGTATCAGATGCTGCGGGGCATCTTCGCTGCGGGCGGCATTACCAAGGACCAGACCGACTTCTACGTGAATCTGATGACCAAGGTCATGCAGACGCCGGACTGGCGCACCTTCATGGAGCAGGGCGCATTCAATCCGACAGTCCTTACCGGCAACGAGTATCGGAAGTGGGTCGAGACGGCAGAGAAGACGCACTTCGACCTGATGAAGGAAGCGGACTTCCTGCATAAGTAAGCGCGTTTGCCTTGGGCCCGTCGTGCCGTAAGTGGCGCGGCGGGCCGTTCCTTGAAGGGTGGGGACATCTTCAGCATGAGCGGCCACGACGGCGACACGGACAACTCACCGCGGCTCGTATCAGTGCGCACGATGGACATCGTCGTCGCGCTGGTGCTGATAGCGGCGGCGGGCGTGGTAATCACCGACAGCCTGCGTCTCGGTGTACGCTGGCGCCCGATCGAAGGCCCGGCGGCGGGATACTTCCCGTTCTATATCGGCCTGATCCTTGCTCTTTCGAGTGCGGTCACGCTGATCCGGGCCGTGATGGACAAGCCGGCCGGTGGCCAGACCTTCGTCACCAAGAAGGCCTTCGGCCAGGTATTGGCCGTGCTGATCCCGCTCATCGTCTATATCGTCGTTCTCGGCTTCATCGGCATCTATGTGGCCTCGGCGATCTACATCGCGCTCTTCATGTGGCACTTCGGCAAGTACCCGCTGACCAAGGGCGCGCCAATCGGCATCGCTATCTCTCTGGTGTTGTTCCTCATGTTCGAGGTCTGGTTCCTCGTGCCCCTGCCGAAGGGTCCGCTAGAGGAAATGCTGGGCTACTAGCCCGGCCCCGAGTAGGTTCCGGGCCATGGCGCAACCAACTGGCGAGATCCGCAAGCACGCCCGCGGGGGCGAGGGCCGTCGCAAGGCGCGCTCCGAGCCCAAGGGCCGCCAGATCGATGCCGACGCGCTCGGTGAGGTCCAGGCTCTGCTCGGCGACAAGCCGCGGCAGCGCGATCTCCTGATCGAATATCTGCACCTGATCCAGGACCGCTACGGCCATCTCTCGGCCGCGCATCTCGCGGCGCTCGCCTATGAGATGAAGCTGGCCCAGGCCGAGGTTTACGAGGTCGCGTCCTTCTACGCGCATTTCGATATCGTGCGCGAAGGCGAGATGCCGCCGCCGAAAACCATCCGCGTCTGCGACAGCCTCTCCTGCGAGATGTTCGGGGCGCAGAAGCTGCTAAAGGATCTCGAGGCGACGCTCGACCCGAAGAAGATCCGCGTGATCCGCGCCCCCTGCATGGGCGCCTGCGACCAGGCGCCGGCCTGCGCCGTCGGCCATGAGCAGGTGTTCAACGCGACGCCGGCGAAGGTCCAGGCGGCGCTCGCGTCGCACGATCACCATGAGGCGAAGCCGGGGAAGGACTACGCCGCCTATCTCGCCGAGGGCGGATACAAGCTGCTCGGCGACTGCCTCGGGGGCAAGCTCACGCGCGACGACATGATCAAGCGCATCGACGATGCCGGCCTCCGTGGCCTCGGCGGTGCCGGCTTCCCCACCGGCCGCAAGTGGAAGCTGGTGCGCCAGGAGCAAGGGCCGCGCCTGATGTGCGTCAACGGCGACGAGGGCGAGGTCGGCACCTTCAAGGACCGCCACTACCTCAACATCGATCCGCATCGCTTCCTCGAAGGCATGCTGATCGCCGCCTGGGTGGTCGAGGCGCCCGACGTCTACATCTATCTTCGCGACGAGTATCCCGAGCTGCGCGCGATGCTGCTGGCCGAGATCCCCAAGCTCGAGGCAGCCGGCCTGTCGCGCGTGACCAGGATCCATCTCCGACGTGGCGCCGGCGCCTATATCTGCGGCGAAGAGTCGGCGATGATCGAGAGCATCGAGGGCAAGCGCGGGCTGCCGCGACACCGGCCGCCCTATGTCGCCCAGGTCGGCCTCTTCGGCCGCCCGACGCTCGTCCAGAACATCGAGACGCTGTGGTGGGTGCGCGACATCGCCGAGAAGGGCGCTGCCTGGTTCACCGGCCACGGCCGCCGCGACCGCAAGGGGCTCCGCTCATTCTCGGTCTCCGGCCGCGTGAAGAAGCCGGGCGTGATCCTGGCCCCGGCCGGGGTGAGCGCGCGCGAGCTGGTCGAGGAGTTCTGCGGCGGCATGCTCGACGGGCACAGCTTCAAGGGCTACCTGCCGGGCGGCGCTTCAGGTGGCATCCTGCCGGCCTCGATGGCCGATGTGCCGCTCGATTTCGGCACGCTCGAGCAATATGGCTGCTTCGTCGGATCGCACGCCGTTGTCATCCTGTCCGACAAGGACAACATGAAGGATGTTGCGATCAACTTGATGCGCTTCTTCGAGGATGAGAGCTGTGGCCAGTGCACGCCCTGCCGCGTGGGAACCGAGAAGGCGGTCAAGCTGATGGCGAAGCCGAAATGGGACGAGCCGCTGATCAATGAGCTGTCGGCGGCGATGACCGACGCCTCGATCTGCGGCCTGGGTCAGGCGGCTGCCAATCCGGTAAAGTCCGTGCTCAAGCACTTCCGCGAGGACGTCCTGTGAGCGAGCCGATCAAGTTTCTGCTCGACGGGGTCGAGGTCGAGGCCAGGCCCGGCGAGACCATCTGGCAGGTCGCCAGCCGCCAGGGTACCGAGATCCCGCATCTCTGCTACTCGCCGAAGCCCGGATACCGCGCCGACGGCAATTGCCGCGCCTGCATGGTCGAGGTCGAGGGCGAGCGCGTGCTGGCGGCAAGCTGCATCCGCAAGCCCACGCCGGGCATGAAGGTGAAGACCGCGAGCGAGCGTGCCAAGGCTTCGCGCAAGATGGTGTTCGAGCTGCTGATGGCCGACCAGCCGGAGCGCGAGATCGCGCATGACCCGGACTCGCGCTTCTGGAGATGGTCGGACCATATCGGCGTCGAGGACAGCCGCTTCGAGGAGCGCGCCGCGCCGGCGCCGGATCCGAGCCATGTCGCGATGCGCGTCAACCTGGACGCCTGCATCCACTGCAATCTCTGCGTTCGCGCCTGCCGCGAAGTCCAGGTCAACGACGTGATCGGCATGGCCGGCCGCGGCCATCACGAGAAGATCGTCTTCGACTTCGACGACCCGATGGGCCAGTCGACCTGCGTCGCTTGCGGCGAATGCGTGCAGGCCTGCCCGACCGGCGCTTTGATGCCAGCGACGCTGCTCGATATGGCGGGCGTGAAGACCGAGGAACCGGACCGCAAGGTCGACAGCGTCTGCCCCTATTGCGGCGTCGGCTGCCAGCTCACCTATAACGTCAAGGACGACAAGCTCCTCTATGTCGAGGGGCGCGATGGCCCGGCCAACGAGAACCGGCTCTGCGTCAAAGGCCGCTTCGGCTTCGACTACGTCCACAATCCCGAGCGCCTGACGGTGCCGCTGATCCGCAAGGACGGCGTGCCGAAGAACCCGGACGATATCGTCGATCCGGCCAATCCCTGGACGCATTTCCGCAAGGCGACCTGGGAAGAGGCGCTGGAGAAGGCGGCCTCGGGCCTGAAGCGCATCCGCGACACCCATGGCGGCAACGCGCTCGCCGGCTTCGGCTCGGCCAAGGGTTCGAACGAAGAGGCCTATCTCTTCCAGAAGTTGGTGCGCACCGGCTTCGCCACCAACAACGTCGACCACTGCACGCGACTCTGCCATGCCTCGTCGGTCGCCGCCCTGTTCGAAGGCATCGGCACGGCGGCGGTTACGGCACCGTTCACCGCGGCCAAGGATGCCGAGGTGATCATCGTCATCGGTGCCAACCCGACCGAGAACCACCCTGTCGCCGCGACCTTCTTCAAGAACGCGGCGAAGCGCGGTGCCAAGCTGATCGTCATGGATCCGCGCGGCCATGCGCTGAAGCGGCATGCCACGCACATGCTGCAGTTCAAGCCGAACAAAGACGTGGCGCTGCTGAACGCGATGCTCAACGTCATCGTGACCGAAGGCCTATACGACCAGCAATACGTCCAGGCGCACACCGCCGATTTCGAGAAGCTGAAGGCGCATATCGTCGACTACCCGCCGGAGAAGATGGCGCCCGAATGCGGCATCGAGCCTGAGATGATCCGCGAGGTCGCGCGCCTCTATGCCCGCGCCGAGGCATCGATCATCTTCTGGGGCATGGGCATCTCGCAGAGCGTGCATGGCACCAACAATGCGCGCTGCCTGATCGCGCTCGCCCTCACCACCGGCCAGGTCGGCCGCCCCGGCACCGGGCTGCATCCGCTCCGCGGCCAGAACAACGTGCAGGGTGCCTCCGACGCCGGCCTGATCCCGATGTTCCTCCCCGACTACCAGTCGGTCGAGAACCCGGAGATCCGCGCGCGCTTCGAGGAGCTCTGGCAGTCGCCGATCCAGCCGAAGCGCGGGCTGACCGTGGTCGAGATCGTCAATGCGACGATCGCCGGCCAGATCCGCGGCATGTATGTCATGGGCGAGAACCCGGCGATGTCCGACCCCGACGCGCATCACGCGCGCGAGGCGCTGTGCAGGCTGGAGCATCTCGTCGTGCAGGATATCTTCCTGACCGAAACCGCCTATTGCGCCGACGTGGTGCTGCCGGCCTCGGCCTGGCCCGAGAAGACCGGAACCGTCACCAACACCAACCGCCAGGTCCAGCTCGGCCGCATCGCGCTGCCGCTGCCGGGCGAGGCGCGGCAGGACTGGGAGCTGATCCAGGAGCTGGCCCGCAGGCTCGGTCGCGATTGGAAGTACACGCATCCGCGCGACATCTTCGCCGAGATGGCGCGCGCCATGCCATCGATGAACAACATCACCTGGGAGCGGCTGGAGCGCGAGAGCGTCGTCACATATCCCAGCCTGGGGCCCGACGATCCGGGCCAGGACATCGTGTTTGGCGACGGGCTGTTCCCGACGCCGACCAAGCGCGGCAAGCTCGTGCCGGCGGAGTACACCGCGCCCGGAGAGCCGGTCGATGCCGAGTACCCGATGGTGCTGACCACCGGCCGCCAGCTCGAGCACTGGCACACCGGCGCGATGACGCGCCGCGCCACCGTGCTCGATGCGATCGAGCCTTCCGCCATCGCCTGCCTGTCCCCGAAGGACATGCGCACCTTCGACGTACGCGGCGGCGACACGATCCGAGTCTCGACCCGCCGCGGCGCGATCGAGCTCTCGGTGCGCATCGACGAGGCGGTGCCGAAAGGGATGGTGTTCATCCCGTTCTGTTACGCCGAGGCGGCCGCCAACATCCTGACCAGCCCGCAGCTCGATCCCTTCGGGAAGATCCCCGAGTTCAAGTACTGCGCCGCCAAGGTCGAGAAGCTCAGCCAGCCTGTAGCGGCCGAGTAGGCGCTACATCGCCGGCGTCAGCGCGATCCTGAAATCGGCGGCCTCCTCCACGGCCTTACGGCTGTAGACCATCGGCACGGCCTTCTCCTCGGCCCACACCTTGAACAGGTCGTGGTGGTGTGGCGATTTGTGGTCGCCGGACTGGCCGGGAGTGTTGACCACGACCGATCTGTCCCAGTCGCCGATATCGCAGACCATGCGGAAGCTGACGCCGGAGGTGACGCGGAAATCGGTGGCGCGATAGCCGTTGTTGTTCACGGTGAGGCCGCTGCCGCCCTTGGGATGCGGCCCGACATCGAGCTTCTTGCCGGCGATCGGCGACAGCGCGTGCTCGAAATAGGCGTGGTGCAGCCGGCCCCAGGCCCAGGTCTCGGGCTTGCCCATCAGCTTTGTCGCCTCGGTCCAGGCGCGGGCGAGTGAGATCTGCAGCAGGGGGGCGCGGAGCTCAGGCGGCATCTCCTCGATGCCGTCGACAGCGGACCAGGTGTCGGGCACGGCGATGGCCGCAGAGGCGCCGGGCGCGTGATGCTCGATATGCGCCGGGATCAGGTGGCGCATGAACCAGATCTCGAACAGCGCCGCGGCACCTGAATCCGGGTCGAGGCGATGATGCCATTTGGCCAGCATATCGGCCGCGTCGCGCGCCTCGCGCGCGAAGGAATGCCGTGGCAGCAGCTTGCAGAGGCGGCGGCCGGCGATCGCGGTGAAGTCGACTTGCAGGGCCAGCATGTCCTCGGGCGAGTGCTTCACCTTCGCGGCCAGCGCCTCCTTGATGCGGAGGAAGCGCGAGCGGTCCGCCCATTCGAAGCCGAATTTATGGCTCTCATTGTCGAAGTCGTCCGGCAGATTCATCTGGTTCGCGGTGCCGACCCAGCCATCCTTCGGATTGTGGAGGCGCGGATGGCGCGAATGCGGATGGTATCCATCCCATTCGTAGCGGCCATCGCCCGAGACCGGCATGGTGCCGTCCCAGTTCGGGCGCTTCGGCGCGAAGCCGGCGCTGATCCAGCCGATATTGCCGTCGACATCGGCATAGACCTGGTTGACCGTCGGGCAGCCCCAGCCGTCGAGCGCCTGGACGAAGCGCTCCCAGTTCCCAGCCTTCAGGTAGTCGAGGCTCGCAAGGTAAGGCGCGGTGCCGGCATCGAGCCAGGCCGAGCGCAAGGCCCAAGCCTTCTTTTTCGCCTTGTCGATGTGCAATACCGGACCGTGGCGCGTGAACAGCAGCTCCGCCGTCTCTGCGCTCTGCCCGCGCACCGGGATCTCCTCGCGCAGCACGCGGAAGGGCTCCCATTCGCCGCGATAGCGATACTTCGTCGGGTCGTCCGGATGCAGATCGTAGAAATGCACATCTTCCTGGTCGACCGGGAAGATGGTGAGGCCGAAGGCGATCCGGTCGTTATGGCCGAGCGAGACGCCCGGCACGCAGGGCTCGCCGGCACCGACCACGTCGAGGCCCGGCGCCGAGAGATGCTGGACGTAGCGGAGGTTCGGCATCTCGTGCACGCGATGCGGATCGCTTGCGAGGATGGGACGGCCCGTGGTGCTGCGATGTCCCGCCACGACCCAGTTGTTCGAGCCTTCGAGCGCGGCGGTGTCGGCGTATTTGCCGACCTGGTCCTTGCCGAAGACGGCGGGTTCGGTGCCGAGCCGATAGGTTGCCATCACCTCCGGCGGCAGCGCCTCCAGCGGCGTTCCTTCCGGCAGCGTCAGCGCGTGCTTGGGCTCGAGATCCTTCCGCCAGCGATCGGCGGCGAGGCCGAAGCGCTGGCCGATCTCCATGCGCTGTACCTCGTGCTCGATGTTGCGGATACGCGCATGGCTGCGGATGCGGACGACATCGGAAGCCTGCCAGAGAGCAGGCTTATGCCCCATCAGCTTGAACTCGACCGGCAGCCGCGATGGATCCGCCGAGGCCCAGCCGACATAGGCATTGATCCCGGCGGCGAAGGCGGTGGTCCAGGCTTCGGCGCTGGCGCCGTAGGAGTTCCATTCCGGCTTCATGTCGCCGCGATAGAGGAAGAGGCGGGCGGCGCGGTCCTTGGCGACGTAGGCGGGGCCGAAAGCCTCCGAGAGAAGCCCGAGGCCGCGGCGGCGCCAGAGGTCGATCTGCCAGAGCCGGTCGCGTGCCGCATTGAAGCCCTGGGCCAGGAACACGTCGTGCTCGCTCTTGGCATAGATGTGCGGGATGCCCCAGCGATCGACGATGATCTCCGCCGGCTCCTTGAGGCCGGCGACGGTGTAGCTCTGGTCCAAGAAGGGCTCCTTAAAGGCTGCGGGGGAGATAGCGGCAGAGCGCGACGCCGATGAAGGCGAAGCACCCGGCGGCGATGAAGACGGCGGGAATGTCGAAGAAGCTGAGCAGCACCGCATAGATCGCGGAGCCGATCAGCTCGCTGCTCTCGATATAGGTGCGGTAGATCCCCGCCATCTGCGGGCGCTCATAGGTCCGTACGGCGCGCAGGAAGGGGATGCCGCCGACGCCGTCCAGCCCGCCGGCCGGAAGGCCCCCGAGCACGATCAGCCCCGCGCCCAGGTAGGGGTTGTCGACGAAGGCCGCCGCCACGGTCGCGAGACCCAGGGACGCGAAGCAGACGGTGAGGCTGCGGCGGATGCCGAAGCGCATGGCGACGCGCCCCCAGACCGGGGTGAAGAAGAGCAGGCCCACGGCAAGCGAGGAGGCGATGGCACCGGCCAGCGGCGGTTCGCCGGCGCGCAGCAGGTAAAGCGGCATGTAGACCATGCACATGCTCCACCAGATCGAGCGGCAGAAGGCGATGCTCCAGGCGAGCCGGAGCCGCGGCTGCTCGAGGAAACGCCGGACATTGGCGAGCGGGTTGCCGGGCGGCTTCGCCTTGGTGCGCTCCTCGAGCCCGAGCCTCAGGAAATTCAGCAGCACCAGGGCGCCGAAGAAGGCCGGCAGCGCCATGGCCTCGATCGCGCCGAAGCGCTCGTAGAGGAAGACGCCTAGCGCCGGCCCAACGGCCCACATCAGCGAGCCCATCTGGAAGCGCAGGGGCTCAGAGCGCACGAGATCGCGCTTGGCGATGTAGTCCATCACGTAGAGTTGGAAGGTGATCACCGTGCAGACCGAGGCCAGCGCACGCCCCGCCATGCCGGCGATCTGGCCTTCGAGGGTTCCGGTCGCCAGCAGCATCGGGAAGACGACGAGGACCGAGGCACCGAAGCCGTAGACGCGCCCGCGGCCGAAGCGGTGGATGGCGAAGGGAATGACGAAGCCGCCGACCAGGCTGGCGATCGAGATCACCAGGTAGACGATGCTCACCAGCCGCGCCTCGCCCAGGATGATGTAGGCCTGGATCGGGATCACCGTCGCGGTCAGCGCGCGGACAGCCGATTCGAGCGTATAGATCCCGGCGAAGGTCCAGGGGCCGGGAGACGGGCGCTCCGCGGCGGCAGGCGAAGGAAGCGTGGTGGTCATCGAACGGGGTGGGGCCATGCTCCCATGCGGCACGCCCACGGACAACCCTGAGGGCCCCTTCCGGGTCGGAAAATTTGTCGCGCGCCGGGTTCGCCTGGGCCATCATCCGCGCCCCGCACCTGGAGAAGGCAGGCGATGCAGCGTCCCCCCGCCGAGATCGGCCAGCCGGTCGAAGACGTCGACACGCCGGCACTGATCGTGGAGCTGGGCGCCTTCGAGGCCAATCTCCAGAAGATGGCGCGGCTCGCCAAGGAGTACGGCGTCCATCTTCGGCCGCACGCCAAGACGCACAAATGCCCCGCGATCGCACATCTGCAGATACGCGCCGGCGCAATCGGCGTCTGCTGCCAGAAGGTCTCCGAGGCCGAGGTCATGGTCGATGCCGGGATCGGCGACGTCTACGTCTCGAACGAGGTGGTCGGGCGTCAGAAGGTCGATCGCCTGGCGGCGCTGGCGCGGCGCGCGCGCATGTCGACCTGCGTCGATCACCCGGACCAGGTCGAGCCGCTGAGCACGGCGGCACGAAAGTTCGGCGTCAGCCTCGGCGTGCGCGTCGAGATCCGCGTCGGCAACCGCTGCGGCGTGCCGCCGGGCGTCTCGGCCATAGACCTCGCGACCCAGATCACGGCGCTGCCCAATCTGCGCTTCGAGGGGCTGCAGGCCTATAACGGCAAGGCCCAGCATATCTACATGCATATGGAACGCTTGGTCGCCGCGACGCAGACCGTCTCCGATGCACGCGCCACGCGTGAAGCGCTGAAGAAGGTGGGGTACGACTGCCTCTACATCGGCGGCGCGGGCACGGGCACCTTCACGATCGAAGGGCAGAGCGGCATCTACAACGAGCTGCAGGCGGGATCCTACCTGTTCATGGATCTCGACTACGCCAAGCTCCGCGGGCCCTCCGGCGGGCCGCTCGACGACTGGCAGCACAGCCTCTTCGTGCTGTCGACGGTGATGAGCCGGCCGGAGCCGACGCGCGCCATCTGCGATGCCGGCTTGAAAGCGGTCAGCATCGACTCAGGCCCGCCGGCGCTCGACGGCAATTCGCGGGCGGAGTGGGTGAGGGGCGGGGACGATCACTCCGGCTGGCTCTACGCCGATGCGGGCGAGGCTCCGGCGATCGGCGACAAGGTCCGCATCATCCCCGGCCATGTCGATCCGACGGTCAACATGCATGACTGGTTCGTAGGCGTGCGCGACGGCAAGGTCGAGGCGCTGTGGCCGATCTTGGCGCGCGGCGCGCTGACCTAAGACCGCTTCGATTCCGTCATCAGCAGCGCGGCGAGGATGCCGAGCGCGGAGACCGCGGGCAGCGTCCAAAGCGCCGCGCGATAGGTCTCCTCGAGATAGACGCGGGCGCCCCCAGCCAGCGCGCCGTCCCAGCCGAGATCGAGCAGCCAGCCGACGAGGGGCTGGAAGATGGCGCCCGAGCCGACAACGAAGGTGTTGACCAGCCCATAGGCGGCGCCGGTGGTGCCGGGCGGGTTGTGCTCGCGCACGAGAGCGAAGGCGAGGATCATCGAGCACGAGGCGAAGCCGTTGACGAAGAAGAGCGCGCCCATGGTCGCGAAGGAGAGGCTGGGCAGACCGACGATCGCCGCCATCGCCAGCGTCGCGATGACGCTCGAGACCAGCATCGGCAGGCGCCGGAGGCCAAGCTTGTCGGAGATCCAGCCATTCACCGGCGCACCGAGGCCCCAGCCGAGGAAGAGGAGCGAGGACAGCGAGGCGGCGGTGGCGCGCTCGACGCCGTAGACCGTCATCACGAAAGGCACGGCCCAGAGGCCGCCGAATGTGAGCATCGGCGCAGTCTTGGCAAGGCCGAAGGCGGCGCACCACCAGGTTTCGCGATTGGCGGCGACGAGGCGGAGCCCGGCCATCGGCGAGGCCGCGGCGGCGGTGCTTACGCGGTCGCGGATAGCGAGGAAGGCGATGACGGCAAGCCCGGCGCCGATAACGGCGAGCATGCCCATGGCGCCGCGCCAGCCGAGATGCTCGACCGCGATGCCGAGCGGCGCTTGGCCGGCGATGCCGCCGAGGATGCCGAGGCCCTGAACCAGCCCCGCCATCACCGCGAAGCGCTCCGGCGGGAAGAGCTGGGTCGAAACGGTCAGCGCGCCGACGAAGCTGAATCCCGAGCCGAAGCCGATCAGGAGCCGGCCGAGATAGGCGATCTCGAGCGTGGGCGCGAAGGCGAAGAGGACGCTTCCAATCGCCGCGATCCCGATCGCGATCGAGATCATCAGCCGCGGGCCGTACTTGTCCATCAGCATGCCGACGGGCAGCTGCAGCGGCGCGTAGGTGAAGAAGTAGAGCGAGGAGAGCGTGCCGAAGATGGCACCGCCGACCTGAAACTCGGCCATCAGCTCGCCGACCATGACGCTCGGGCTGACGCGCAGCACGAAGGCGTAGAAGAAGAAGACGGCCGCGGCAGTCCAGGCGAGCCAGGCCCGCCCCGCCGTCAGCGCAGGCCGGTTAGGCAAGGAAAGGCGCGTCCTGGCGGACTTCGATGAAGGTCGGCGTCTTGGACTTTGTCGAGCCGGCGACCGCGGCCTTGAAGCCGTCGAGGCTGGTCGGGCGGAGCGCCTCGCAGCCGAAGGCGCGCGCCAGCATCAAATGATCGGGGTTGCGAAGATTGACGCCGATCTCGGCGACGCCGCGCTGCACGAGGCCGTCGCGGATCTGGCCGTAGCCGTCATTGTTCCACATGATCACGGCGAGCGGCATCTCGAGCTCGACCGCGGTCGCCAGCTCCTGCACGGTGAAGAGCAGGCCGCCGTCGCCCACGAGCGCCGCGACTGCCTTCTCCGGCATCGCGAGTTTGGCGCCGATCGCCGCCGGCAAGCCGAAGCCCAGCGTGCCGTAGCCGCTCGGATGGAACCAGGTGCGCGGCCCGGCGCAGGGATAGAGCTGGTTGCCGGCATAGGCGATCTGGGTCATGTCGCTGACGACGATGCCATCGGCGGGCATCGCGGCGCGGAGCGCATCCAGCACCTTCTTGTGGGTCTGGCGGAGCGGCGGCAGCCCGCCATGCAGGCGGCTGCGCGCCTCGGCGACAGCAGCGGCGGATACCTTCGCGTGGCTCGGCGGCGGATCGGCTTCGAGCGCAGCGACCAGCGCCTTCACTGCGCGTCCGGCGTCGGCGAGGATCGGCACCTCGGCCGGATAGTCGCGATTGAAGTGCTGCACGTCGACATCGATGCGGATGAGCTTGCCCTCGATCGGCAGGTAGCCCGAATAGTGATCGGTCTCGGCGAGCTCGGAGCCGATCACGATGACGACGTCCGCCTTGGCCAGAAGGTCGCGGATCGGCTTGTAGATGAGGTTGGCGCCGAGAGAGAGCGGGTGCGTGTCCGGGATCGTGCCCTTGCCGGCCTTGGTCGGTGCCACGGGGCCGCCGATCATCTCGATCAGCTTCAGCATCGGCGAGCCGACGCGGTTGGCGCCGCCGCCGATGATGACGAAGGGACTGGCGGCGCCGCGGATCAGCGCCGCGGCCTGCTCAATCGCGTCGGCGTTGGGTGAGGGGTATCCGACCGGCGTCCGGGCCTTGATCGGAAACTCGGCCGGCATGTCGAGCACGTCGAGCGGGATCTCGATATGCACCGGGCGCGGGCGGGCGCCCGAGAACACCGAGAAGGCGCGGCCGATCGCGTCCGGCAGCTCGTCCGGATCGAGAATGGTCTGGCTGAAGGCGGTCAGCGGCGCCATCGCCGCCTGCTGGTTGGTGATCTCGTGCAGGCGCCCTCGGCCGGCACCGAGATCGGCGCGCGCGGCGACGGAGGAGATCACCAGCATCGGCTGGCTGTCGGAGAAGGCCTGGGCGATCGGCGTCGCGGCGTTGGTGACGCCAGGACCGGTGGTGAAGAGGCAGACGCCCGGCTTTCCGGAGACGCGCGCATAGCCATCGGCCATGAAGGCGCCGCCCTGCTCGTGACGCGGCGTCACGTGGCGGATCTTGCTGTTCTCGAGACCGCGATAGAGCTCGAGCGTATGCACGCCCGGAATGCCGAAGGCGAGGTCGACGCCGTAGGCCTCGAGCAGTCGGATGCAGGCGACGCCGGTCGAAGTGCGCGTGGAAGACATGAGGGCGCTTTAGCCTCGTCGGGGGAGGGGCGGCTTGGCGGGGCGGCGGCACTCTGGCACGGTTAAGAGAGGCTTCACAACCCTGCGGCGTGGACTGGAAATGACCGAGAATAAGATCCGCTGTCATCCGCTGGCGCCCGCGCGCTGGGGCGATCTCGAGACCGTCTTCGGTCCCAACGGTGCCAACTCGGGCTGCTGGTGCATGTGGTTCCGCCGTCCGCGCAAGGAGTGGCAGCAGGCGCGCAGCAAGGGCAACCGCGCGGCATTCAAGAAGCTCGTCGACGAAGAGGCGCCGCTGGGTGTGCTCGCCTATGTCGACGGGGCGCCGGCGGGCTGGTGTGCCGTGGCGCCGCGCGAGGACTACACGACCCTCGTCGGCTCGCGGCTGTTCCCGCCGACGGGCGAGGCCAAGCTCTGGGCGATCACCTGCCTGTTCATTCATCGGGACTATCGGCGCAGCGGCCTCAGCCGGCCCCTGATCGACGCGGCCGTTGCCTATGCCCGGAAGAAAGGAGCCCGGACCGTCGAGGCCTATCCCGTGATCGCGCACGGGCGTGCCAACCCGGCTCGTGGCTTCCATGGCTTCGCCGAGATGTTCCGGGAGGCCGGTTTCGAGGAAATCGACCGTCCGTCCGCAACGCGCGCGCGGATGCATGTCCGGTTTCGCTAGCGGTGCGCGGAGACCACCCCTTATAGTCCCGGCCCAACCCGATACTCCGACCTGGCCGAAATGACCTTCGATCCTGCCTTCTGGACCGCTCTCGGCCAGATCATCGGCATCAACATCATTCTCTCGGGCGACAACGCGGTGGTGATCGCGCTTGCCTGTCGGAACCTGCCGGAACGCTACCGCAACAAGGCGATCGTCGCCGGATCGGCCGGCGCGATCATCCTCCGCATCATCTTCTCGGTCTTCGTCGTCGAGCTGATGTCCTTCCCCTGGCTCAAGCTCATCGGCGGCGTCCTGCTGCTGTGGATCGGCGTCAAGCTGATCGTGCCCGAAGGCGAGCACGGCGACGGCATCGAGGGCTCGGGAAGCCTGTGGGGAGCGATCCGGACCGTTGTCATCGCCGATGCGGTGATGAGCCTGGACAACGTCATCGCCATTGCGGCGGCTGCGCGCGGAAGCTTCACGCTGCTGGTGGTCGGGCTTGCGATCTCGATCCCGCTGATCATCGTCGGCTCGCAGTTGATCCTGAAAATCCTGATCAAGTATCCGATCCTGGTGATCGCCGGCGGTGGTCTTCTCGGCTGGATCGCGGGCGAGGTCATCGCCGGGGATCCGGCGCTCGAGCCATGGGTCGACGCCAATGCGGCATGGCTGCATTTCTGGGCGAAGCCGATCGGTGCCGTGGTCGTCATCGCCATCGGCAAGACGATCGCCTGGCGCCGTGCTTCCGGCGCGCCGGTTCATGAGGTCGAGGATCTTTCCGAAGGAGAGCGCAAATGACGGGCGATCTGTCGAAGGTCCTGGTCACGGTCGACGGCTCGCCGCAGGCCGAGCGTGCCGTCAGGCACGCGATCGAACTGCATAAGATCGGCCAGGTGCGAGAGATGCATCTGCTCAATGTGCAGCCGCCGCTCTCGGGCGACGTCGCCAGCTTCGTCGACAAGCCGACGCGCGACGACTATCACCGCGAGGAAGCCGACAAAGCGCTCGACAGCGCGCGCAAGCTGTTCAAGGCCGCCGGCATCGCCTTCAAGGAGCATGTCGGTGTCGGCCAGCCGGCGCCTGCCATCGTCGCCTTCGCCAAGAAGCTCGGCTGCGGTCAGATCGTCATGGGAACCCATGGCCTCGGTGCCGCGCTCCGGCTGGTCCTGGGCTCGGTCGCGCAGGAAGTCGTGCGTGAAAGCGAAGCGGCGGTGACCGTCGTCAAGTAGGCGGCGCCGGCGATCAGCTGCCGGCGGGCGCGGCCTCGCGCATCTGGGCGAACATCTTGACCATCTGCTCGGCCGAGAGGTCGTAGCGGAACTTCTCCGCCTCGAACTTGTCGAGCTCGCTGCGCTTGACGCCGAGCTCGGTGCGCGTGCCCATCTCGTCGACCATCACGACGTTGGCGTTGAAGCACTCGTGCAGATAGCCGTGCTTGTCCTCGATCTTGAATCCCTCGACGCCGTAGCGCCCCTCCTTGAGCTCGGCGCCGGTTAGGTAGGAGCGGAGCTCGGTCAGCGGGAAGTCGCCGACTTCGAGGCCGGACAGCTTCGCCATTGCCGCGGCCGCCTGGGTCATGAACATCGGCGTGTCGACCTCGCGGCCCGGAACGTTGTCGAGCGGGCGGCGGAAGGCGCCGATCAGCACCTGGCTCGAAAGCGTCTTCGAGATCAACCGGGCGAGCGTGATCGTCACTTCGCCGACGATGTATTCGAAGCCGCGCGGGCTCGTGCCCTCGACCTGGTGATAGGAGTAGTGCGGGCCGATGGTGAAGCAGGCGCGCAGCACGGGCACGAAGCCCTTCTGCCCTTCGCGCAGCGCGCGCGCATTGTCGGCGAGAATCAGGATCAGCGAGATGTATGTGGAGATGTCGGCCTGGAGCCCGGTCGATCGGTTCCAGACGTAGAAGCCGTCGCCGACCGTCGAGCGCGCCAGCTCGGCCTCGATGCCGATCTGGCGCAGCTTCTTGGTGGCGCCGTTGATGCTGTATTCGAGCGAGTTGAGCTGCGCCACCTGCTCGATAGAGGAGGCGCGGCTGAAGCCTACGATGTCGAACAGCATCACGGCGCGAAAGCCGGTGCGCGTGACCGAGTAGCGGCGGATCAGGTTGTCGATCACCGCCGGCGGCAGCTCCTCCCGGCCGTCGCCGATCGGCAGGGGCACCACGATCTTCGTCGGCCGCGCCTGCAGGTCCTTGCACAGGTTGAGGAAGGGCTCCGAGGCCATGTGCCGCTGGCCCTGGAAGACCTGCGGCACGGTGACCGATGCCTCGAACACGCGCTGGGTCGGGACGACGCAGAGATGGACGGTCTGGCCTTCGTGGCTCCAGCCGACGACCATGTACTGGCCGAGACGCCATGTGGCGTTGATCGCGAGATCGAGTTCGCGCAGAGATTCGGCAACCGCCTCGCGGTAGCTCATCTCATCTCACTTTAGGCCGCGCGGCGCTTGATCGCCGGAAGCTTCGCGCCCTCGGTCACGGCGCCCTCGAAGTCGGTGTTGTGGAGCTGTGCTTCGGTGAGGTCGGCGCCGCTGAGCTTCGCGCGCGTCAGCTTGGCGCTGCGAAGATCGGCGCGCCTCAGGACCGCGTTGTCGAGGACCGAGGGGAAGAGCCGGTTGCCCGGAAGGATCAGCGGCGAAATGTCGGCGTCGCGAAGGTCGGCGAAGTTGAGCCGGGCGCCGGTCAGGTTGGCGCCGCGGAGATCGGCGCCATCCATGCGGCAGCCGCGCATGTCGGCGCCCTGGAGGCGTGCCCCCTGCAGCGAGATGCCGCGCATGGAGATGCCGTAGAAGACAGTATTGCGCGCGACCAGCCCGGTCAGGTGCATGCCGTCGAGCGCGGGACCGCCGCGGAGATCGACGTCGGAGAGGTCGCAGACCTCGCCCTCGCGGCCGGAGGTTCGGACCCAGAGATCATGCAGCCGCAGCATCTCGGGGATCGGTTTGGACAGCTCGGCGACGGTCCGGCCCTGCGGCTTGTCGGTCAGCGCACCGGCCATGTTCGCGCTGGAGAGATCCGCATTCTCGAGCTTGGCGCCGGTCAAGATCGCGTTCTCGAGCTTGGCGCCGCGGAGATTGGCCGAGGCGAGATTGGCGCCCTGCAGGTTGACGCCGGACAGGTTGGCGCTGCGGAGGTCGGTCCGCGAGAGCTGGCAGCCAACCATGATCGCGTCGGTGAAGTCCGTCTGCGCCGCATAGGCCTCGCTGACATCGGCGCCGGTCAGGTCGCAGGCGCCGAGATCGGTGGTCATGCGCGAGAGATTGCCGCCCTTGACGCGCTTGGTGATCGATCCTTCGCGGAGGTCGGCACGATGCAGATTGGCACGGACAAGCACCGCGCCCCTGAGGCGGCAGCCGCGAAGATCGGCGCCGACCAGCCGCGTGCCTTCGAGATTGGCCTCGGTCAGGTCCGCGGCGAAGAACACGGCTTCATCGAGATTGCACTGGGAGAGATCGGCCCCGACCAGCGAAGCGCCGGTGAAGTCGGCGCCCTTGAGATTGCTGCCGGCCATGATGAGGCCGCTCAGGTCGTGGAACTGCAACGCCGCCCGGCGACCGCCCGGCTTGCTCAGGGTGAATTTGAGGTGGGCATCCAGAATGTCGCGCAACTGCGTGTGCGTCACGCGCTGCCGCTCCGGCGCCTCGGTCGCCGACATCACACTACCCCCGTCCTCCCGGCACCGGCCCCCGCCGATGCCGCATCCCCGACCCCTGGGTTAAAGTTAGGATACGCCTAAAATAGTACAGAATGAAGGGTCGCCAACGGATGATCCTCTACGCGAAAATCACCCGGCGGGCTTGTGAACTTTGACACATCTCCGGGCCGGGCGCGACTGCCGGGACCCCGATCCGAAACTTCTACGGCATTTCATCCCTATCGGACCGCGCTTGGCCGATCACGGGCACGCGAGGCACACTCCGGCCGACGCCGTTCGGGGGGAAGCGCCATGGGTCAGGACCTGTTCTCGCTCGCGGGCCAGGTGGCCCTGGTGACCGGCGCGTCTAAAGGCCTCGGCCTTGCCATGGCGGAAGCCATGGCCGAGGCCGGGGCTACCGTCGCGCTCAATGGCCGCACCGCGGCCACGCTCGACGTCAAGGTCAGGGAACTCGCCGCCAAAGGGCTGAAGGCATCCGCCTCGCCCTTCGACGTGACCGATCCGGCGGCCTGCCGGAAGGCGATCGCCGACGTCATCGCCCGCCACGGCAAACTCGACATCCTGGTCTGCAACGCCGGCAACCAGCACCGGAAGCCGCTGATCGAGTGGGACCTCGATGCGTGGCACAGCCTGATGGACACGCATCTGACCTCGGCCTTCGTGCTGGGACAGGAAGCGGCCAGGCACATGATTCCGCGCGGCACCGGCCGCATCATCATGATCGGCTCGATCATGTCGACCCTGGCGCGGCCGACGGTGCATGCCTACACCGCGGCGAAGAGCGGCCTCTGGGGCCTGACACGCACCATGGCGGCCGAGCTCGGCCCCAAGGGCATCAACGTGAATGCGATCGCGCCCGGCTTCTTCGTGACCGACATGAACACGGCGCTGGTCGAGAACCCTCAGTTCAAGTCCTGGATCGAAGGGCGCGTGCCGCTCGGCCGTTGGGCCGATCCGAAGGAGCTGGGCGGCGCCGCCGTGTTCCTGGCCTCCAAGGCCGGCTCCTACGTCAACGGCCACCTGCTGACTGTCGACGGCGGCCTCGTCACCTCGGTCTGAGGCCCGAAACGAAACGGGCGCCCGAAGGCGCCCGCTCGTCGACGACGATACCCTGTCTTACGACTTCTTCTCGAGGTTCCAGTAGACCATGCGCGGCAGGTCGAGGATGCCGGTCACGTTCTTCCGGTAGCCGATCTTCGCGAGGTACTGGCCCATCGGGATGTAGGGCACGACCTCGTAGAAGCGCTTCTGGAAGCGGTCGATCCAGTCCTTGCGCTGCGCGTCGCCGCTGATCGTCAGGAACTCCAGACGGATCTTCTCGAGCTGCTCGTCGCAGGGCCAGCCGAACCAGTTCTTGCCGTCGCAGGGCGTCGGCGCGGTGGTGTTGGTGATCGGGTTACCCATGAAGTTGCCCGGCGCGTAGGAGAACAGCACGTTCCAGGCGGCGCGATTGGTCGCCGATGGCGCCTCGCGGTTTTGGCGACGCGTCAGGATCGTGCTCCAGTCCATCGTCTGCAGGTCGGTCTTGAAGCCGACCTCCTTGAGGGCCTGGTCGGTCAGCAGCGCCATCTCGCCGACGATCTTGTTGTCGGAGGCGCTGAGGATGATGATCGGCTCGTCCTTGTAGCCGAGCTCCTTGAGAAGCTGACGCGCCTTCTCTTTCTTCGCGGCCACGGGCAGCGTCGTCCAGTCGCCGAGGCCGGCATTGGTCTCGAGCGGCGAGTTGCAGACATAGGGCGACCAGCAGATCTTCTGCAGATCGGGCGGACCGGCGATGACGTCGAGGAACGCCTTCTGGTCGAGGGCGTAGAGCAGCACCTGCCGGACCTTCGGATTGTTGAAGGGCGGGATCAGGTGGTTGGCGCGCCAGACGAGCTGGTTGCCGAGCTTGTTGATGACGCGGGTCTCGACCTGCGGGTTGGACGCGACCAGCCTTTCCAGATCGACGGGGAAATACTCCATGACGTCGACCTCGCCGGCGCCAAGCGCCTGCACGCCGGTGGCCGGGTCGGGGATGTACATCCATTCCAGGCGGTCGATGCGCACCGTCTTGGCGCCGCCATAGCCGTCCGGCTTGTCCGAGCGCGGCACATAGGCGGCGTTCTTTTTGTAGACGACCTTGCTGCCCGGGACCCATTCCTCCTTCACGAAGGTGAAGGGGCCGGAGCCGATCGTCTCGGTCACCGCCGTGTTGGGGTCGGTCATCGCCTCCTTCTCGCGCATGACGAAGGCGGGGTTGCCCGAGTTGGACAGGACCTCGAGGACCGGCCCGAAGGCTTCCTTGAACTTGATCTCGAAGGTGTCCGCCCCGGTCGCCGTGATGTCGGCGATCTTCGAGAACATGATCTGCGCGCCGAT
Source organism: Alphaproteobacteria bacterium (assembly GCA_016869375.1). GTDB lineage: Bacteria > Pseudomonadota > Alphaproteobacteria > SHVZ01 > SHVZ01 > SHVZ01. Next base: position 33,868 of record VGEH01000008.1, read on the forward strand.
GATCTTCACGCCCCAGCGCTTCAGCGACGCGACGGCGTCCTTGGACGTGACCGGCGTGCCGTCGTGGAACTTCAGGCCCGAGCGCAGCTTGAACGACCAGGTGAGGCCATCGGCGCTCTTCGTCCAGCTTTCCGCCATCTGCGGCGCCGGGCCGAACTTCTCGTTCTCGGCGAAGATCACGTCGTAGATGTTGTAGGCATGCGCCGCGGTGACATCGGCCGTGGTCACGATCGGGTCGATGATCTTGAGGTCCGCCTGCGCGACGATCTTCAGCGTCTGGGCTTGGGCGGGCGAGGCGAGCAGAAAGGCGAGCGCGGCTGCAGCGCCGAGCGCCTTCAGGCCATAGAGAGAACGAGTCATCGCGGCGATCCCCTGGAGTTTCCGATAGGAATATCCTAAAGGACCGCCGGGGTGCCTCCAAGCCGCTTTATCGTCATCGCGGCTTTCTGATCATAAATATCCGGTCAAACGCTGGTCAGGCCGGCATTCAGCTTGGGCATCTCGCAGCGGACGCTGACATCGATCGGTGAGCGGCAGGCCTGGTTGACCCGCACATGGCCGACGGCGCTGACCAGCATGAAGGCGTCCGTGGGCTTGAGGCCCAGCCGCTCCTCGAGGTGTTTCATCATCTCCATGACGGCAATCTCGGAGGCTTCCTCGTAAGTCTTGGCCGAGGCGGTCTGGATCAGGAGGTCGGGCGTTTCCAGCCACGGCCAGTCGCGCGCCTTGCCCTTCTCGAGGCCGATGCGGACATGGACGCGGGCGCCGATCTCGACGCCGGTGCCGCTGACCTCGCCGTCGCCCATCGAGGCGTGCACGTCGCCGATGTAGAAGAGCCCGCCGGGCACGCGCACCGGCAGATGGACGCGGGCGCCGACGGCGATCGCGTTGTTGTCCATGTTGCCGCCGTGCTTGCCGCAATAGGCGGTGCCGATAGGCTCGCCGGCGGGCGCGGTCGCCATCACGCCGATCATCGGGCGGACGGGGAAGCGCAGATTGTCGAAATGAACGACGCCGTCCTTCACCGGAAGGATCTTGGCGATCGGGTCGTTGACGAGGTTGCGCACCAGGCCGAAATCCGGCTTCACCAGCAGGAAGCCGTAATCGTCGAGCGCGATGCCGATGACGTCGACGACCAGCGCGTCGCCGGGCTCGGCACCGGTCACCTTGATCGGGCCGGTGGCGGGGTTGCTCTTCGGGTACTTGTCGCGGAAATCGGGCGCGGTCTCCATGACCTGCTCGGGCCGCTTGAGGCGCCCGGCGCGCGCGTCATGGGTCTCGATCATGAGCTCGGTGCCAGGCTGCACCTCGAGCCTGGGCGTCTCGGTCTTGTCGACCTTGTAGGTGACCGTCTCGCGGGTCAGCAGGATCGGGGCGGCCATGTCAGGACTTCCTCGCTTCCTTGAGGGCGGAGAGGATGCCGATCAGCGCCTTGTCGCGCGCCGCGGCGCGCTCGCGCACCGGCTTGCCCTTGACCGCAACCTCGACCGCCGGCAGCAGCTTCTTGATCGTCGCTTCGTCGAACTCGGGGCTGCCGAGCTGCTTGAACAGTCCCTGGATCATGCCGCCCAGGTGGTCGACGAAATGCGGCATGCCGCCTTCGCCGCCGGCGAGCGCGAAGGTCTGCATCGGTCCCATGATCGCCCAGCGAAGGCCCGGACCGTCCGAGATCGCGGAGTCGACATCCTCGACCGAGACCACGCCTTCGAGCACTAGGTGGAGCGCCTCGCGGAAGATCGCCATCTGCAGGCGGTTGGAGACGTGGCCGGGAATCTCCTTGTTGAGCCGGATCGCGACCTTGCCGACATGACGGTAGAAGCCGATCGACCAGTCGACGACTTCAGAAGATGCCGTCGGGCCGCCAGCGACCTCGACCAACGGGATCAGATGCGGCGGGTTGAAGGGGTGCCCGACGATCAGGCGCGTCTTGTGCTTGACGAGACGGGCCAGCTGTGAGGGCGGGAAGGAGGAAGTCGAGGAGGAGATGACGCGGTCGGCCGGCAGCACCGCGTCGATGCCGGCCAGCAGCGCCTGCTTGAGATCCAGGCGCTCGGGAGCCTGTTCCTGCACGAAATCGGCGCCCTCGACGGCCTTGGCCGGATCGGCGGTGAAGGTGACGCGGCTCGGATTCGCGTTCGGCGCCAGGCCCAGCTTCTCCAGCGCCGGCCAGGCGCGCTCGATGAAGCCTTTGAGGAAGGCCTCGCCCTTCGGATTCGGGTCCTGGGCCGCGACCTCGTAGCCGCGCGACAGGAAATAGGCCGACCAGGACGCGCCGATCGTGCCGGCACCGATGATGCCGATGCGCTTGACCGAGCCGAAATCGGGAAGGGGCATGTCAGGGACCTCTGGAGAACGAACAGCAGGACGGCATCACGGACGCATTGCACCCGCCGCGCAAGGCGATCTGTCTCGGCGTGGAAAGATCACGCCCCTGGCAAGGTGTGCGCCTTGAAGTCCTCGCGGAGCTTGGTCTTGAGCAGCTTGCCGGTGGCGGTGTGCGGCAGCTCCTTCACGAAGACGACGTCGTCGGGGACCATCCATTTTTCGACCTTGGCCGAGATGAACTTGATCACTGAATCCTTGCTCGGCGACTTGCCTTCCTTCGGCACCGCGATCAGCAGCGGGCGCTCGCCCCACTTCGAGTGCGGCAGGCCGATCACCGCGGCTTCCTGGATGTCGGGATGGCCGATGGCGAGGTTCTCTATGTCGATCGAGCTGATCCACTCGCCGCCCGACTTGATCACGTCCTTGCGGCGATCGGTGATCTGCAGGTAGCCGTCGGAATCGATGGTGCCGACATCGCCGGTGCGGAACCATCCTTCTTCGTCGAGGCAGGCCTTGCTCGCTTCCTCGTCGTTGAAATAGCCGCTGACGATGCCGGGGCCGCGCACCAGGAGCTCGCCCTGCGCCTTGCCGTCAAGCGGCAGGCGCTTGCCCTCGGCATCGACGATCTTCATCTCGACGCCGTAGAGCGCACGGCCCTGCTTCAGCTGCACCTGGATCTTCTCGTCCTCGGAGAGACCCATATGCTTGCGCTTGAGCGTGCCGGTGGTGCCGACCGGGCTCATCTCGGTCATGCCCCAGCCGTGCCGGACGTTGACGCCGTATTTCTTCTGGAAGGCCTCGACCAGCGAGGGCGCGATCGCCGAGCCGCCGACCAGCATGCGCTTGAAGGTGCGGAACTTCCCGCCGGTTTCGTCCATGTGCTTGATCAGCCCGAGCCATACGGTCGGCACGCCGAGCGAGAAGGTCACGCCCTCCTCGTTGAACAGCTTGGCGACGCTGGCGCCGTCGAGCGCCGGGCCGGGCATCACGAGGCGCGTGCCGCTCATCGCCGCGGCATAGGGCACGGCCCAGCCATTGACGTGGAACATCGGCACGATCGGGCAGACCGAATCCTCGGCGGACATGCTGAAGACGTCGGTGGCGCAGCAGGTGAGCGCGTGGATCACCGTCGAGCGATGCGTGAACAGCGCGCCCTTGGGATTGCCGGTGGTGCCGGATGTGTAGCAGAGCGAGGAGGCGGTCTGTTCGTCGAAGCGCGGCCAGACGAGATCGTCGCTCTCGGCCGCCAGCAGCTCCTCGTAGCAAAGAAGGTTCAGCGGGCTCGATGCCGGCATATGAGCGCGGTCGGTCATCAGCACGACGTGCTTCACCGTCTTCATCTGCGGCGCCAGCTTCTCGACCAGCGGCAGGAAGGTGAGGTCGAGGAACAGGACTTTGTCGGCGGCGTGGTTGAAGATGTAGATGAGCTGGTCGGCGAAGAGCCGCGGGTTGACCGTGTGGCAGACCGCGCCGATGCCGGAGATCGCGTAATAGAGCTCGACATGGCGGTAGCCGTTCCAGGCGAGCGTCGCCACGCGGTCGCCGAAGCCGACGCCGAGCTTCTTCATCAAAGAATGGGCCAGCTGCTTCGACCGCCGGCTGACCTCGCCATAGGTGGTGCGGTGAATCGGCCCCTCGACCGAGCGGGAGACGATCTCCGCATCCGCATGGTTCTGCGCCGCATGCTCGATCATGCTCGAGATCAACAGCGGCCAATCCATCATCCGACCACGCATGGGCGTCTCCTCATTTGATGCGGCACCGGGTTGACCCCGGTTGCCGATCCGAGCCTAAATCACCGCCTTTCCGCATTCCAAGGATTTGCCGACATGGCCGACATGACCAACCAGCCGAAGATCGACGGCGAGGAGATCCTGGCCGGGGTCAAGCGCTGGATCGAGATCGAGTCGCCCTCCCACGACGCGGCCGCCGTCAACCGGATGGCGAGCGAGGTCGAAGGAGCGATGCAGGAGGTCGGCGCGATCACCACGCGCATCCCCGGCCGCGACGGCTTCGGCGACATCCTGATGGCGCGGAGCCCCTGGGGCGGCGACGGGCCGGGCATCCTGGTCCTCTCGCATATCGACACCGTCCACCCGATCGGCTTCCTCAAGGACACGCTGCCCTTCAAGCGCGAGGGCGACGTCGTCTACGGCCCGGGCATCTACGACATGAAGGCCGGCGCCTATCTCGCCTACTACGCGTACAGGCACCTGATCCGGATGGGGCAGAAGACCAAGCTTCCGATCCGCTTCTTCTTCGTGCCGGAGGAGGAGGTCGGAAGCCCGACCAGCCGCGCGCTGATCGAGAAGGAGGCCAGGAACGCCAAATACGTGCTGGTGACCGAGCCGGCGCGCGACGGCGGCAAGATCGTCACCAGCCGCAAGGGCGTCGCCCGCTTCGTCATGAAGACCGAGGGTCGCCCCGCCCACGCCGGCGCACGGCACGAGGACGGCCGCAGCGCCATCCGCGAGATGGCTCGCCAGATCCTCGCGGTCGAGGCGATGACCGACTACACTCGCCAGATCACGACCTCGGTGGGCCTCGTCTCGGGAGGCACCGGCGTCAATGTCGTCCCGCAATTCTGCTCGGCCGAGATCGACATGCGCGTGCCCGACCAGGCGACCGCGGACGAGATGTGCGCGAAGATCCTTGGGCTTAAATCCGTCGATCCCGATGTGAAGCTGACCGTGACCGGCGGCCTCAACCGCCCGCCCTATACCAAGGATGCCAAGATCGGCGCGCTGTTCGATCACGCGAAGAAGGTCTGCGCCGAGTTCGGCCTCGACCTCCAGGACGTGAAGCTGACCGGCGGCGGCAGCGACGGCAACTTCACCGCGGCGCTCGGCATTCCGACGCTCGACGGCCTCGGCGCAGACGGCAAGGGCGCGCATACCGATTACGAGCAGATCTATTTCTCCTCGCTCGAGCCGCGCGCCAAGATGTGGGTCCGCCTGTTCGAGACGCTGGAGTAGTGGCGACCCTCACCACCGAGATCTGGATCGCCGCCCATGTGCGGCGCTGCACGGTCGAGGGCATCGGCGCGACCGTGGTCCGCAAGGGCGATCCGACCGGCGGCGCGGTCCTGGTGAAGCTCTACCTCGCCGGCCAGGGTTGCCGTGTCATGACGCGCATGACCGGCCCCGACGGCGAGCCCGGCTGGATGGCGGCGCTCGAAGGCAAGCTGGTGCCGGAGCCCGAGGCCGACGCCTACATCGCCCGCCAGATCAAGTATGACTCCGACCTCTGGGTGCTCGAGGTCGACGATCCGAAGGGCCGTCATCCGTTCGAGGGGAAGATGCTCTAAGCGCTACCGCCCGGCGACCGTCATGCCCTCGACGCGGATCGTCGGCGCGTTCACCGACATCTTGAACTCGAGATCGTTGGCCGGCGTTATTTTCAGGAACATGTCCTTGAGATTGCCGGCGACGGTCACCTCGCTCACCGGATATGCCAGCTTGCCGTTCTCGATCCAGAAGCCGGCGGCGCCGCGGCTGTAGTCGCCGGTCACCATGTTGACGCCGCTTCCCATCAGGCTGGTGACGTAGAAGCCGCTCTTGATGTCGGCCATCAGCTCATCGGGCGACGCCTTGCCGGCTTCCAGATAGAGGTTGGTCGCCGACGGTCCCGGCGGACCCGACGTGCCGCGCGACGCGTGTCCGGTGGTGACGAGGCCGAGCTGTCGCGCCGAGGCGAGGTCGAGCAGCCAGGATTTGAGCACGCCATGCTCGACCAGCGCCCAGCGGCGCGCGGCGATGCCTTCGCCGTCGAAGGGGCGCGAGCGGAGCCCGCGCGGCTTCAGCGGATCGTCGATGACGTTGAGGCCGGATGCCAGGATCTGCTTCCCCATGCTGTCCTTGAGGAAGCTCGCCTTGCGCGCGATCGAGGGGCCGGCGATGGCGCCAGCGATATGCGAGACCAGCGAGGCGGCGACACGCGGCTCGAACACCACCGGGACCTTGGCGGTCTCGGCCTTGCGCGGGTTGAGGCGGCGGACCGTGCGCTCGCCGGCGCGCTTGCCGACCAGCGCCGCTGCTTCGAGATCCCTGCCGTGGACCGAGCTCGAATAGTCGTAGTCGGTCTCCATGCCGGCGCCTTCGCCGGCGATGACCGAGACGCTGACGCCATGGCCGGAGCGCGAATAGGTGCCGGCGAACCCGTTGCTCGCGGCGATCGCGATCTCCGAGCGCGACCAGGTTGCCTCGGCGCCTTCGGAGTTGGTGATGCCGGGAACCGCACGCGCGGCTTCCTCGGTCTCGCGGGCGCGCGCCTCCAGCGATTCCGGCGAAGGCTCGCCCGGGTCGTTGAGATCGAGGTCGGGGAATTTGCGCGCGATCGCCTCGGCCTCGGCGATCCCGCAATACTTGTCCTCGGGCGCCAGCCTGGCCATCGCGACGGCGCGCTCGACCAGCTCGGCGAGTGCCCTGGGCGAGGGATCGGTCGACGAGACCGAGGCCTGGCGCTTGCCGATGAAGACGCGGAGCCCGAGATCCTGCGACTCCGACCGTTCCAGCATCTCCGGCTTGCCCAGGCGCTGGCGCAATCCGAGATGCGCCGATTTGAACATCACGGCATCGGCGGCATCGGCGCCGGCCTTGCGGGCAAAGGCGACGAGATCGGTCAGGATTTCGAGGGGCGCGGGCATGGAGGCTCCGGGAACGCTATTTCTGCGGCTCTGACATGAGCTTGGCGAACTCCTTCCGCAAGAGGAAGCCGCCGAGCCCGACGATCGCCACCGTGCAGGCCGCCATCTTCGCCAGCCTGATACCGAGAGAAGGATCGTCGGCGAAGCCGAAGGGGCCGAACAGCAGGATGATCATCGCCACCGACAGGCCCCAGAAGGCGATCAGCGTGCCGACCAGATAGAAGGTCCAGGGACGCTTCTTCGTTGCCGGCCGGACCTTGGGCGGCGGCGGAGGCGCCTCCGGCCTCTTCTCGCGCGCGGTGACGAAGCGCGAGAGGTCGTGCTGGCCGGCCCAGCGCGCGACGAGAACGCCCATGCCGACGGCCAGCACCAGGAGGATCGGAATCTTGAAGGCGAGCGGTTTCTCGATCAACGCCTCGATGCCGGCAATCACGCCGATGCCGAGCAACAGCATGGCGAATAGGCCGACCAGGAAGCCGATGCCGTACTGCAGGTTCTTCAGGATCTGGATCATTTCCAGATCGGCCTTCCGGAGCCGGGCAGGCCGTACTCGCCCCAGCGCTTCGTCACCTGCTCGATCACGTCATCGGCCATCCGGATCTTCCGGCCCCATTCCCGCTTGGTCTCGGGCGGCCATTTGTTGGTCGCATCCAGCCCGATCTTGCCGCCGAGCCCGCTCTCGGGCGAGGCGAAATCGAGATAGTCGATCGGGGTGTTCTCGACCACGGTGATGTCGCGGGCCGGGTCCATGCGCGTCGACATCGCCCACATCACGTCCTTCCAGTCGCGTGCATCGATATCATCGTCCACGACGATGACGAATTTCGTGTAGACGAACTGCCGGAGGAAAGACCACACGCCCATCATCGCGCGCTTGGCGTGGCCGGCATAGGCCTTCCGGATCGAGACCACGGCGATCCGGTAGCTGCAGCCTTCCGGCGGAAGCCAGAAATCGACGATCTCGGGGAATTGCTGCGCCAGCAGAGGGATGAACACCTCGTTGAGCGCCTCGCCCAGCACCGACGGCTCGTCCGGCGGTCGGCCGGTGAAGGTGGAAAGGTAGATCGGCTGTCGGCGTCGCGTGATCGCGGTGACCGTGAACACTGGGAAGCTCTCGACCGAGTTGTAGTAGCCGGTGTGGTCGCCGTAGGGACCCTCGTCGCCGTAATCCGAGAGCGACACCGTGCCTTCGAGCACGATCTCGGCCTCGGCCGGCACCTTCAGCGGCTGGGTCACGCAATCGACGAGATCGACCTTCGAGCCGCGCAGCAGGCCGGCGAACTGGTACTCCGAGAGCGTGTCCGGCACCGGCGTCACCGCGGCGAGGATCGTACCGGGATCGGCGCCGATCACGGCGGCGGCGGGCAGGGGTTCCGACTTCTCCTTCGACCAGCGCGCGTGATGCTGGGCGCCGCCGCGATGCTTGAGCCAGCGCATCAGCGTCGTGTTCCTGCCCGTCACCTGCATGCGGTAGATGCCGAGGTTGAAGGCGTCCTCGCGCTTTGATGACGGGCCTTTGGTCACGACCAGCGGCCAGGTGATCAGAGGCGCCGGCTCGCCCGGCCAGCAGGTCTGGATCGGCAGCGCGCCGAGATCGATGTCGTCGCCCTGCAGCACGACCTCCTGGCAGGGGGCGCGGCTGACCGAGCGCGGACGCATGGCCATCACCGTCTTGAGCAGCGGCAGCATCTCCAGCGCCTCGCGCCAGCCGCCGGGTGGCTCCGGCTGCTTGAGGAAGGCGAGGGTCTCGCCGACCTCGCGCAGCTGCGAGGGCTCGCGGTCCATGCCCCAGGCGACGCGCTCGACGGTGCCGAACAGGTTGACCAGCACCGGCATGTCGTAGCGGCTGCCGTCGAGGCGCCGCACATCCTCGAACAGCACCGCCGGTCCCTGCTCGGCGAGGAGCCGGGTCTGGATCTCGGTCATCTCCAGGAAGGGCGAGACCGGCGCGGTTACGCGCTTGAGCCGCCCCGATTTTTCGAGCCGGTCGAGGAAGTCGCGCAGGCTGGAATAGGCCATGGCCGGATTAGCTTGAGGAGCCTCGGCCGTGTCAACCGGCCGCATCCCTTGCTCCGCCGGACCTGCATACCTACATCCTTATCGAACAAGGGGCTTGCAGATGTCGTATTGGGTTCTCGGCGGCGAATACACGGACACCGACTTCAAGCGCGTCGCTACCGGCAAGGCTGAAGAGCGCCTCGGCCCGTTCTCGACCTTCAAGGAGGCGCGCGACGCCTGGGCCTCGCGCGCCTTCGCCACCATCGACCACTGCCTGGTGCGCTATCGAATCGTCGAGGAGTAACGTCTCCTAGCCGAGCGCGCGCCAGACGATCGTCTCCCGGATCTCACGGTCTTCCAGGTCCTTCGAGGTCGGCACCGCGTAGCGGGCAACTTCCGCGAAGCCGTCCGTGGGCTTGTAGGCGCGGCCGGGATCTCCCATAAACACGGTGACGCCGGCACGGGCCTGGGCCCTTACCCAGGATGCGACACGATCGGCCATCGGCCGCTCGTAGCAGAGGTCGCCGGCCAGCACCGTGTCCCAGTCGCCGGGCGGATCGTCGAGCACGTCGCGATCGATCGGCGTCACCTCGACATGGTTGAGCGCGGCGTTGAGCGCGATCGCGGCCAGCGCGAAGCGGTCGATCTCGCTCGCCGATGCCTTGGCGCCGACCTTCGCTGCGGCGACCGCGGCGATGCCGCAGCCGGCCGCGAGGTCGAGCACGCGCCGGCCGGCGACGAGCCGCGGATTGTCGAGCACGTGGCGCGCGACCGCCTGTCCGCCGGGCCAAGCAAAGGCCCAGTAAGGCGGCGGTAGCCCGGCCTTCTCCAGCATAGCCTCGGTCGCCTGCCAGAGGGGCACGACCTCGGTCGCGAGATGCAGCCGCAGCTCGGGCACCATCGACGCCGCGGTGACAACGGTGTTCGCGCGGATGAAGCGCGCCGGATCGCTCATGCGATCAGACAGGCGATCGTGATGGCGAGGCCGGCGTCGCGGTTGCTTTTGAACTTGGCGAGGCAGTCCTTGGGATCGTCGAGATCCACGGTCTTTGCCTGCCAGACGAAATGCAGCACCGCGGCAGCGAGCGCGGCGTAGTAGGGCCAGGCGGCCTCGGCCGCGATACCTGCGGCGACCAGCAACGCGGTCGCGCCGGCGTAGAAGAATACGAGCCAAGGCTTGGTCGAGCGGCCGAGCAGGAGCGCTGTCGACTTCACGCCGATCTTCGCGTCGTCCGCCTTGTCCTGATGCGCGTAGATCGTGTCGTAGCCGAGCGTCCAGAAGATGCCGGCGGCGTAGAGAATGATCGCCGGCGTCTCGATCGCGCCGCTGACTGCGGCCCAGCCGACCAGCGCGCCCCAGTTGAAGGCGACGCCGAGCACGAGCTGCGGCCAGAAAGTCACGCGCTTGGCCAGCGGATACAGCACGACGACGCCCATCACCGCGAAGCCGGTGACGATGGCGGCGCGGTTGAGCTGCAGCAGGACGGCCAAGCCGATCAGCAGCAGGACGGCGAGGAAGACGAACGCGGCCGGCAGGCCGATGCGTCCGGAAGCGAGCGGCCGGTCGGCGGTGCGCGCCACCTTGGCGTCGATGTCGCGATCCCAGAAATCGTTGATGACGCAGCCGGCGCCGCGCATGACCAGCGCGCCGATGCCGAAGAGAAGGAAAAGGTCCCAGCGCGTATCGCCGCCCGGCGCGAGCGCCGTTCCCCACCAGCATGGCAGCAGCAGGAGCCAGGTGCCGATGGGCCGGTCGAAGCGCGCAAGCCGGGCATAGGGCCGTGCGCCCTCGGGCAGGAAGCGATCGACCCAGTCGCCGGCGCGGATATCCGAAGCAGTCACCCGGCCGCCGTAAAGCACGGCGAGCGACGATGCAACCGCGATCAGAAACGATAGCGCTCGATCAGAACCTGGCGTCCGCCTGGCAGCAGCACGATCGCGTGGGTCGTATCGCTGAACATCACCGTGATGTGGCCGGTCTGGGTCGCCGAATCCGGCTCGCGGAAGCTCTGTCCAAGCGCCTGACCGCCCCGATACGAGACGAGCGTGCCCTCGAAGACATGCGGGCTCGTCATCGTCGCCATGGATATGGACCAGCGGGAGCTACCGTCCGAGTCATAGTGGAAGACGCCGAGCATCAGGCGGTTGCCTTGGACCTCGATCGCGTAGCCGGTCCCGCCTTCGCTCGGTGTCCACCACCAGCCCGTCTCCGGAACGAACGAGGCGCGGTCGGCGCCGATCCCGCCGTTGGCAAAGGTGAAGCGTTCGAGCGCGACGTTGGTGCCGCCTGCGGTCATTGTCGCGCGCGTCGCGGAGGAAAGCGAGAAGTCGAAGGCGGTGCCACCGGAGAGCGACGTCGGCGCCTTGTAGGAACCGCCTAGGACCTGGCCGTTGCGGAAGGTGGAAAGCGATCCACGGAAGAATCGCCGGGTCAGGATCTCGGCGCGGCTGACCTGCCAGAGCCAGTCGCCCGCGCTCTCATAGGCGAACCATCCGAGGAACGCGGCCGCGCCATTGGTCTCGAGGAAGAGCCCGCGTCCCGGCTCGTCGGGATTCCACCACCATCCGGTCTGCGCTTCGGCGCCGGGGAAGAGCTGCTGGACCTGCAGGCGGACCGAGCCTTCGCCGCCGGAGAGGCCTGCGACATAGATCAGGTAGGTGGTGCTGGCGACCCCGGTGAAGGACGCCATCTCACGGCCCTCGGCAACGAGCGTCAGCGCATCCGCGCTGCCGGTATAGACGCCGATGGCCGGCGAGAACTGGTCGCTGGTCGCCATCGCCGTGGCGAAGGTCGTCGTCGGCGCTGTCCACCGCCACCATGCGCCGGCGCCTCCGGTCGCGCCGGCAGGTGTCGGAGCGTTCGGGTCACGTGTGGCACCTGTAGTATCGACCACGGTGCTGACGATGCCTGCGCCCATGCGCGATGCGTTGGCGAAGAGCGCGTTGCCGGCTCGGCCCGCGGCGGCCTGCGCGATCGTGAGCGATTTTCCTTCCAATGATACGGTCGTCGAACGCGCGCCGCCGGTGTTGGCGGGGACGCGAAAGATCGGCCGGCCGAAGCTTGCGCCGCTGCCGGAGAGCACCTCGAGCCAGGAGGGCTGCGTCCCTTCGACGGTCCAGGCGCAGCCCTGGCCGGTGGTGACCGAAACCAGCGCCTCGCCGGCGCCGGCGCCGAACTCGACCAGATCGGTCTCGACCCGCAGGTCGCAGGGATCGAGCGCGTTCACGAGCGAATTGAGGAAGTAGCCGAGAACGCGGTTGTTGAGCCGGGTGAAGCGGACCTGGCCGTCTGCTCGTGTCGAGGCAAAGGCGTGGACGCGGCCGTCCGGGGCGAAGAGCGGCGTGCCGGCGGCGTAGGTCTGAGACGACAGGGCGGTCAGGACGTCGTCGCTGCAGATCAAGGCACCGCTCTCCTCGACCTGGCCCGAAGTCGCGGAGACGTAGCCAGCCCATGAATGGGCCGCGGTGACATAGCTCGTGCAGCCCTCGGTGCGCGCCGGCGAGACGTAGCCGGAACGGTCGCCGAGCGCGCGGTCGAGCACGACGAAACCGATGTCGAAAGCGGGGTCGCCGCGCTCGGTCCATTCGATGAAGGTGATCAACAGCGAGCCGAAGGCCTGGCCGAAAGGCGTATTGCTGCCGTCGGAGCCTGGCTGGACCCAATAGTCGAGGGCGAATTCGCCGCCCGCGCCCTGATGGACGCAGCGGCCGGCGGTCATCGCGATCCGCGGCGCCACCATCACGCCGGAGCAGAGGCGGGTGGTGGCGCCAAACTGGGCGAGGATGCGGACCACCTCGCCGCGGGTTCCGGCGGTAGGCGAGGGCAGATCGGCGGAAGCCGGTGCGATCGCCGGCTGCAGCGCGCTGGGCGTATGGCTGCGCGTGACGACGCCGGTGTTCGCGCCGGCGGGTGCGAAACCGGAGACGAGAATCGTTAGGATGAGAAGGAAGATACGCAAGTGCCCGGACCTACTCGAAGCAACTCCCCCCTCTGCCGAGGGTAGGCGGGCGTCCCTTCGCCTTCAAGGCAGCCGCTCGCGACGATCGCGCACTCCGCGTAATCTGCAGGCCCTTTGAGGATGTTGATGGTGCCACGCAGTCTTGCGACCCGTCTCTTCGTCGATACGCCGCTGGCCTCCGGCATGGAGATCGCGCTCGGCGAGTCGCATTCGCATCAGCTGAGGAACGTTCTGAGGCTCGCCGAAGGCGACCTCATCGCGCTCTTCAACGGACGTGACGGGGAGTGGTCGGCGCGCCTCGCCGCCCTGGCCAAGCGGAGCGTGACGATCATCATCGGCGAGCGCCTGCGTCCGCAGCCGACGGAGCCTGATGTCTGGTTGCTCTTCGCTCCGATCAAGGGCCCGCGGATCGACTGGCTCGTCGAGAAGGCCGCAGAGCTCGGCGCGACCGAGATCCGACCCGTGCTCACCCGACGCACGGTCGTCTCGCGCGTCAATCGGGAGCGCCTCCAGGCACACGCTGTCGAGGCCGCCGAGCAATGCGAGCGGTTGACAGCTCCGGCGGTGCGCAATTTGGAATCGCTCGAAACTGTCGTCGGCGCGTGGCCGAAGGAACGTCATCTGTATGTCGCGGCGGAACGGCGTGGTGCCGTACCGATGGCCGAAGCGATTCGTGCGGATGGCGCGCCGGCGGCGATCCTGATCGGCCCGGAAGGCGGCTTCGATCCGGCGGAGCTTGACCACTTGGCCCAAACGGGGTTCGCTAGCCTGGTCGACCTCGGCCCACGCATCCTGCGTGCGGACACGGCGGCGGTGGCGGCGATGGCCCTGTGGCAGGCGCTGGCGCAACCTCCCCTTGCCGGTCGGTCGGGCCACGCCCATATCGCCTGAAAACTACAAACCGCTGGAATCCCCACAGCATGTCCCGTCCGCCTGAGGCCCAGGGCGCTCCGATCACATCGAAGCGCCAGCTGATCGAGTACATCGAGAAGGGCAACAAGCCCAAGGACGCCTGGAGGATCGGGACCGAGCACGAGAAATTCGCTTATCGTCGCTCCGATCTGAAGCCGCTGCCCTATGACGGGCCGGACGGCATCGGCGCCATCCTTGAAGGCATGACCCGCTTCGGCTGGGAACGCGTTCAGGAGAACGGCAAGACCATCGCGCTCTCCAAGGACGCCGGTGCGATCACCCTCGAGCCCGGCGGACAGTTCGAGCTTTCCGGGGCGCCGCTCAAGACCATCCATCAGACCTGCGACGAGGTGAACGAGCATCTCGACCAGGTGCGCGAGATCGACAACGAGCTCGGCACCGCGATGATGGGGCTCGGCTTCAATCCGAAGTGGAAGCGCGACGAGATCCCGTGGATGCCGAAGGGCCGCTACAAGATCATGCGCGCCTACATGCCGAAGAAGGGCAGCCTCGGTCTCGACATGATGACGCGCACCTATACCGTGCAGGTGAATCTCGACTTCTCGAGCGAAGCCGACATGGTCGAGAAGTTCCGCGCCAGCCTCGCGCTCCAGCCGATCGCGACCGCGCTCTTCGCGAACTCGCCCTTCACCGAAGGCAAGCCCAACGGCTTCCAGAGCTATCGCAGCCATATCTGGACCGATACCGACCCCGACCGCTGCGGCATCCTGCCCTTCGTCTTCGAGCCGGGGATGAGCTTCGAGCGCTATGTCGACTACCTGCTCGACGTGCCCATGTACTTCGTCTACCGCAACGACCAGTACCTCGACTTCTCCGGCCGCTCGTTCCGCGACTTCATGGCCGGGCGCTTCCGCGACGAGGTCAAGGACGAGCCGCGCATCACCGACTTCACCGATCACCTGACGACGGTTTTCCCGGAAGTGCGCATGAAGCGCTTCCTCGAGATGCGTGGTGCCGATGGCGGCCCCTGGAAGCGCCTTTGTGCGCTGCCGGCGCTGTGGGTCGGCCTTCTTTACGACCAGGGCGCTCTCGACCAGGCGAGCCAGCTGATCAAGGACTGGACGCTTGCCGACCACGAGCAGCTCCGCCGCGATGTGCCGCGATTGGGACTTAAGACGCCGTTCAAGGGCCGCACGGTGCGCGAGGTCGCGCTCGACGTGCTCAGGATCGCGCGCGCGGGCCTCAAGGCGCGCAATGCGCTCGATCGCATGGGCGCCGCCGACGAGACGCATTTCCTCGACTCCCTCCAGGCGATCGCGGAGTCGGGGCGCACGGCGTCGGATATGATGCTGGAAGCCTACGAGACGCGCTGGAACCGCTCGGTCGACCCGGTCTTCAGCGAGCAGGCCTACTGATCGGAAAAGGAGAAAAGCGATGATCGAGCTCTACACCTGGCCGACGCCGAACGGGTTCAAGGTCTCGATCATGCTTGAAGAGCTCGGCATGCCGTACAACGTGCATGCGATCGACATCGGGGCCGGCGACCAGTTTGCGCCGGACTTCCTTAAGATCAGCCCCAACAACAAGATGCCGGCGCTCGTCGACACCGACGGTCCCGGCGGCAGGCCGATTTCGCTGTTCGAGTCCGGCGCCATCCTGCTCTACCTCGCGGAGAAGACCGGAAGGTTCATCCCGAAGGACAAGCCGGGCTACTGGACGGCCGTGCAGTGGGTGATGTGGCAGATGGCCGGCTTCGGCCCGATGCTGGGCCAGCTCGGCCACTTCAAGAACTACGCGCCGGAGCCGCTGCCCTACGCCATCGACCGCTACGCGAACGAGGCCGGGCGCCTCTACCGCGTGCTCGACAAGCGCCTGGGCGAAGTCGAATACCTCGCCGGCGACTATGGCGTCGCCGACATGGCGGTGTTCCCCTGGTCGCGCGGCTGGGAGCGCCATGGCCAAAAGCTCGACGACATCCCGAACTTCAAGCGCTGGTTCACCGCCATCAACGAGCGGCCGGCGGTCAGGAAGGGTGTCGCCGTCCTCGCCGACCGCCAGCGCCAGGGGCCGATCGACGAGAAGTCGCGCGAGAACCTGTTCGGCAAGGCCCAATACGCGAAGAGGTGACGATGCGGCAGCACCACGACATGGGCGGCGAGCCCGCGGGCAGGGTCGAGAAGACCGAGCACGACTACGCGCCCTGGGAGAAGCGGGTCGACGCGCTCCTGGTCCTGCTCTCCGACCGCGAGCGCAGCTTGATCCGGACCGACGAGCTCCGAAAGAACATCGAGGCGATCGGCCCCGATGCCTACGAGAAGATGAGCTACTACGAGCGCTGGATCACCTCGGTCACGGCGAACCTGCTGCAGCGGGGTGCCATCACCGCCGAAGAGCTTTCCCGCAAGCTCGCCGACGTGGAACGGCGCGAGAAGGAGGGGCTCCTGTGAGCCAGGCGCGCTTCCAGCCGGGCGACCGGGTCAAGGTTAGGAACGCCGAGGTGGTCGGGCATATGCGTACGCCCCGCTATATCCGCGGCCACGAGGGAGAGGTCGAGCGGATTTGCGGCTTCTTCGCCAACCCGGAAGAGCTCGCCTACAATCGCCACGGCCTGCCCAAGCGCGCGCTCTACCGCGTGCGCTTCGACCAGAAGAAGGTCTGGCCCGACTATCAAGGCCCGGCGGGCGACACCGTCGACGTCGAGATCTACGAGCACTGGCTCGACAAGGCGTGAGGGGATCATGAGCACGCATCACGACCACGACCACGATCACCACGACCATAAGCATCCGACGCAGCCGGATGTCGACGGGCCGCTGACTTATCATCAGCGACTCGAGATCGCCGTCCGCGAGCTCCTGATCGAAAAAGGTATCGTCACCGCCGACGAGGTCCGCCGCGCGATCGAGGCGATGGATGCGCGCACGCCGGCGCAGGGCGCGCGTATCGTCGCCCACGCCTGGGCCGATCCCGCCTACAAGAAGAAGCTGCTCACCGAGCCCCGGGAGGCGTCGCTCGAACTCGGCGTCGATCCGGGCGTCACCAAGCTCGTGGTCGTCGAGAACACCGACAAGGTCCACAACCTCGTCGTCTGCACGCTCTGCTCCTGCTACCCGCGCTCGATCCTGGGATTGCCGCCCGACTGGTACAAGAGCCGGGCCTATCGCAGCCGCGCCGTACGCGAGCCGCGCAAGGTCATGTCCGAGTTCGGCCTCGAGATCCCCGACGACATCGCCGTCCGGGTGCACGACTCGACTGCCGACATGCGCTATCTGGTGTTGCCGAAGCGGCCGAAGGGAACAGAAGGCTGGAGCGAGGAGAAGCTCGCCGCCATCGTCACCCGCGACACCATGATCGGGATCGCCGAGGCGCGGATTCCCTAGCGTTCCCAGAGGGTGGACAGGCCCCGCATTCTCTTCTATAAGCCTCGCCCTGTCGGGCGCCCAGGTAGCTCAGTTGGTAGAGCATGCGACTGAAAATCGCAGTGTCGGCGGTTCAATTCCGTCCCTGGGCACCACCGACCCCTCCTGCACAAATCGACTTTCTCCCTGGTCTATCCGCCTGATTTGACGTGCATGACGCCTGCGGCGAGGAAGCCTCCGTCGACGGCAAGCACGGATCCGGTCACGTAGCGGGCTTCATCGCTGGCGAGGAACAGCGCCGCGGCGGCAACCTCTTCGGGCACGCCGTAGCGGTCGAGCGGTATGCCGCGCCGATAGACGACCCGCGTTTCCGGCGAGTGCATCCTCTTGACCAGCTCGGTCTCGATGGCGCCGGGCGCCAGCGTGTTGGCGGTGATGCCGTACGGCGCCAGCTCGACCGCCATGACCTTGGTGAGAGTGATGACACCGCCCTTCGCCGCGCCATACGCAGTGCGGCCGGTGCCGCCTCGGATGCCGGCGGTCGAGGCCAGGGTCACGATGCGGCCGTAGCGGCGCTCCGCCATCACCTTCGCCACGGCCTGGCAGGTGTAGAAGGTGCCCGAGAGGTCAATGTCGATGATCCGCCGCCATTCCTCCGGCGTGGTGTCGAGGAAGCTGCGCTCGGCGCCGACGCCGGCGCTATGAATGAGTATGTCGATCTTCCCGAGTTGCCGGGCGGCGTCGGCGGCAAGGCAGGCAGCATCCTCGGGCCGGCTGACATCCGCCTGGATCGCGACCGAGCTACCGCCGAGCTCGCGCGCGACGGCCTCGGCGCGGCCGGCATCGATATCAACGATCGCGACGCGCGCGCCTTCGGCTGTGAGCTCCTTGGCGATCGCCTTGCCGATGCCGCTGCCGCCACCGGTCACGACCGCCGTTCGATCCTCGAAGCGCATGGCTGCTCTCTCCCCGGTCATCTCGACCGTGCTGGCGTATCTGGGGTTCCGGCGGTCACGGACGAATGTTAAGTTTTCTAAGCTCGCTCCACATGCAGTTTGCACGATCTCGAAGATGTTTCCCCGTCCATGCCCAGGAAGCTGATCGTCACTATCGCCGATGGCGATGAGTACCGCTTCCTCTTCGAGACCTTCGCGTTGCCGACCTGGAGGGCCTACGCGGACCGGATCGGCGCCGACATCCGGGTCGCGACCAGCGCCGAGCTCGGCCGCACCACCGACAGCCGTATCGGCATTCCCTGGTACAAGCTCCTGGCGCTCTCGGACGATGCCTCGCTCGCCTACGATCTCGTCTGCTGGATCGATGCGGATGTCCTGATCAACCATCATAGCGCGCCCGACATCTTCGATTACGCGGTTCCGGGCCGGGTCGGCGTCGTCAACCTGACCCATCACTTTCGCGGCAGCGAGTACGACTTTGAGCGCCGGACGCGATACCTCCAGCTCAACAAATACTTTTCCTCCGCACCGCCTGAGCTGCGCCAGCAGGTGAGGGACGGCCAGCTTGCCTACGACCTGACGAGGGAGTCTTTCGACGCGGCCATCGGTCCTGGCAACCGCGAGATCTACAACACGGGTGTCATCCTCTGCGAACCTGGCCCCAACCGCGCACTCTTCCGGGAGGTGTTCCACCTGGCCGAGACGGTGCCGGCTACGCGGTCCTACGAGCAGCCGGCGCTCAACGAGGCGCTGCTTTCGGCTGGCGTCGACGCAATCCTTCCACCTCGATTCAACCTCATTCTGGCCTGGGAGCTGAGCGCACGCTGTCCCTTCGTCTTCGCACCCGGATTTGCGGACTTCCCGAAGAGGGAGGCGCTGTTGGGTTACTTTGCATCGTCGATCTTTTTCGACTCCTACTTCCTTCATTTCGCCGAGGGTTACTTCCAGGCCGTCCGGCTCGTCGACACCGCGAGCCGCACCCTCGTTCAGCACCTCGAACGGTTGCGCTGACGCCAGCAGACCCGTCACTTCCCGGGAACAGGTGTCGTTCGCGTTGCGACCTTGCCACGCAAGGCCGGGCGCGCCACTCTTGCCTCCGGAATTGCCGCCGCAAGAGCGGCCCCGAGCCTGGAGGCCACGATGAACTTTACCCGACGTACCATCCTGGCAGCTGGCGGCGCGCTGGCGTTCCTGCCGTCGCCGCTGCGTGCGCAGCCGGCAGCCGGTATCCTTCGCTGCGGTCTTTCGGCCTGGCCGCCGAACCTGCAGCCTTGGGTCTCGACCGGCGCCTCGGCCGGCACGGTCAAGATGCTCACCTACGGCCGCTTGGTCGGCTACGACAGGAAGGGCGAGCTCATCGGCGAGATCGCCGAGTCATTCGCCCGCGATCCGGCCGACGGCGCCTGGGTATTCAAGCTCAAGCGGAACGCCTTCTTCCACAATGGCGATCCGGTCACCTCCGAAGACATCAAGTGGATGATCGAGCAGATCGCCGGCGAAAAGTCGACCGCGTATATGCGCGCGCAGTTCCAGCTGGTCGCCAAGATCGAGACGCCGGACCCGCATACGGTCCGCCTGATCACCAAGGCGCCGGTGGCGACGCTGCCGCACTGGTTCGGCAACTACAACATGGGTGTGATCTCGCGGAAGTCCGAGGCCAACGCTCCGATCGGCGCCGGACCGTTCAAGCTCGCCGGTCAGGAACGCGGCACCTCGCTCGACCTCGTCGCCTTCGAAAAATACCACAAGCCCGGCTTCCCGAAGCTCAAGGGCATCAAGTTCGTCGTCTATGCCGACGAGAACCTCCGCTTCGCCGCGCTTCAGTCCGGCGATATGGACATGATCGAGTACGTGCCCTGGCAGTCGATGGAGACGACCGAGAAGGATCCGCGCCTCAAGCTCGATGCCGAGGACGGGCCGTTCATGGACGTGCTGTTCAACGCCACGCAGGGACCGTTCGCGGACCCGCGTGTCCGGCGGGCCGTCGCGCATGCCGTCCGCCGCGAGGATATCGTCAAGGTCGCCTTCTTCGGCCGCGGCCGTCCGCTCGAAGGCGTGCCGATCGTCGAAGGAACGCCCTGGTACGACAAGGATCTGGCCAAGGGCTGGAACTACGATCCGGAGCGCGCCAAGGCGCTCCTGTCCCAGGCCAACTACGCCAAGGGTTTCTCCTGCAAGATGCTGGCGACCGCCCAGTTCGGCATGCACAAGGACACCGCCGAAGTCGTGCAGCAGCACCTGGCGCAGATCGGCATCCAGTGCGAGCTTCAGCTGCCCGACTGGTCGACCCGCGTCGCCATGGGCTCGCGCGGCCAGTACGAGATCTCGATCCACGGCGTCTCCGGAGACAACAACGATCCCGATGGCTTGAGCGTCGTCATGGATACGTCTCTGTCGCCGACCTACAGCCGCTCCTTCGGTCTCAAGGCGCCGCGCACCTCGGAGGCCTTCGCCAAGGGCCGTGCCGAGTTCGATCACGCCAAGCGCGTCGAAATCTACAAGGAGATGCAGCGCGCCGCCCTCGAGGAGGTGCCGATCATCGGGCTCGCCTGGCGCAGCCAGGGCTACGGCATGGACAAGCGCGTTCAGGGCTTCAAGACCTTGCCTGGCGCCCTGACCACAGCTTCGGGCGCTCTGCTCGACGAGGTGTCGTTCGGCTGATGCGCTGGTTCCTGCGCCGCATCGCCACCTGCCTGGTGCTGGCCTGGGCCGTTTCGCTGGTCGTGTTCATGACGCTGCATGTCGTGCCGGGCGATCCGGCCGAGCTGCTGCTGTCGACCGGCGGAATCGCGGCCGATCCGGTCGCGGTGAAGGAGCTGCGCATCAGGCTCGGCCTCGAACGGCCTCTGCTCGACCAGTACATGACGTTCTTGAGCGGCGTCATGCGCGGCGACCTGGGGGCCTCGCTCGTTGACGATTACCCCGTCACCAAGGAGATCGCTCTCCGGTTGCCGCGTACGCTGGAGCTGATCCTCGCCGGCACCTTGATCGCGGTCATCCTCGGGATTCCGGCCGGCACCTACGCCGCGCTTCACCGGGGCGGTCTCTTCGACCGCATCGTCTCGGGCGCGGCGGCGCTTCTCCTTGCTATACCGGTCTTCGTCGTCGGCACGCTCCTCGTGCTGCTGCTGGCCCAGACCCTGAAGCTGATGCCGGCCGGCGGCTATGTGCCGCTGGCGCAGGATCCGGCGAAGCACTTCACGCTGCTGGCTCTGCCGGCGATCGCCATCGCCAAGAGCCTCGCCGCCGTGGTGTTCCGGATGACGCGCGCCTCGGTGCTGGATGCCCTGTCGCGCGACTTCGTGCGCACGGCGAGGGCCAAGGGCCTCAAGCCGGCGCGCGTGCTGATGCGTCACGTCGTCCGCAACGCGCTGACGCCGGTCCTGACCGTGCTTGGCCTGCATATGGGCACGCTTCTCGGCGGTACCGTGCTGGTCGAATACGTGTTCAACTGGCCGGGGTTGTCGACGCCGCTGCTCCGCGCCGTCGAGGCGCGCGACTATCCGATGGTGGTCGGCATCGTGCTTACGATCTCCGGCCTCTTCCTCCTGATCAACCTGATCATGGACCTTCTCTACGCCGCGCTCGATCCCAGGACGCGGGCCGCTTGAAGCGGCTCTGGATCCCGGGGGCGTTCGTCGCCGCGATCATCCTGGTCGCGCTGCTGGCGCCGCTCCTAGACCTGCCCAATCCGATCCGACAGGACGTTGCGCGGCGGCTCTCAGGCCCGATCCCGGGATCTCCGCTCGGCCGCGACGAGTTCGGACGCGACGTGCTCTCCCGCCTGATCTGGGGCGCCCGTACCAGCCTTGGCGTCGCCTTCGCGTCCGCCCTCATCGCCGGCATCATCGGCACGATGATCGGCCTGATCGGCGGCTGGTTTCGCGGCATCGGCGAACTCCTGACCGTGCGTCTGGTCGATGTCATCCTGTGCTTCCCGCCGATCCTGCTGGCGCTCCTGGTGGTGACGCTCCTCGGCCCCGGGGCGCCGACGCTGATCCTGGTTCTCTCCATTCTCTATGTGCCGGGCTTCGCCCGTGTCGCCTATGCCGAAGTGCTCTCGGCGCGCAGCAACGATTATGTGGAAGCCGTCCGCGCGCTCGGTGCTTCCACCGGCCGCATTCTTCTGCGCACGGTGCTGCCCAACATCGCCGGGCCGGTGCTGGTCCAGTTCTCGCTCGCGGTCGCCGCCGCCGTCGTCGTCGAGAGCGGTCTTTCCTTCCTCGGCCTCGGCGTCGTGCCGCCGGCGCCTTCCTGGGGCCTAATGATCCGCGGCGCTCGCGCGACCATGGAGCAGGCGCCGCTGATGCTGCTGTGGCCCTGCGCCGCGCTGACCCTGACCATACTTGCGATGAACCTGCTGTGCGACGCGCTCCGCGATGCGGTCGATCCTCGAACGCCCGGGCAGCGCCTCAGGCTTCGCCTGGTCGACCGTCTGCTGCCCGGTCTCCTGCCGCCGCCGGCGCCGCGGCCCGAGACCGTTCTCGACGTCCGCGGCCTGACGGTCGCGATCGAGACGCCCTTGGGCACCATCCGTCCGGTCGACGACGTGTCGCTGACCGTGAAGGCTGGCGAGACGGTGGCGCTCGTCGGAGAGAGCGGCTCCGGCAAGTCGCTGACCGCGACCTCGGTCATCGGCCTCCTGCCGCCGGCGGCGAGGCCGATCGCGGGCGCCGCGTGGTTCGGCGAGCGCGATCTGCTTCGTCTCTCGGAGCCGGAGCTCCGGCGCCTGCGCGGCGGCGCAATCGCCATGATCTTCCAGGATCCGATGAGCAGCCTGAACCCGGTGCATCGCGCTGGCGATCAGGTGGCCGAGGCGATCCGCGCGCATCAGCCGGTGAGCGTCGCTGAAGCGCAGGTCCGTGCGCTCGAGCTGTTCCGCCGCGTCGGCATCGCCGATCCCGAGCGGCGGCTCCGAGCCTATCCGCACGAGCTTTCCGGCGGCATGCGCCAGCGCGTCATGATCGCGATGGCGCTGGCGAACCGCCCGGCCCTCCTGATCGCCGATGAGCCGACGACTGCGCTCGACGTCACTGTGCAGGCGCAGATCCTCGACCTCCTGGCCGAGCTCAAGCGCGAGACCGGCACGGCGCTGATCTTCATCACCCACAGCCTCGCGGTCGTCGCCGAGATCGCCGACCGAGTCACCGTCATGTATGCGGGCCAGGTGGTGGAGGAGGGGCCGGTCGCGCGAGTCTTCGGCAAGCCGCTGCATCCCTACACGCGGGCGCTGCTCGCGGCCGTGCACGAAGCCGACACGGCGCCGGTCGGCATTCCCGGCGTCGTGCCGCAGCCCCATGCGTTTCCGTCCGGCTGCCGTTTCGCGCCGCGCTGCCCACATGCCTTGCCCGCCTGCACTGCCGCACCGCCGCATCTGGACGAGGCATCGGAGGATCATCGCGTCCGCTGCATCCGGTGGAGCGAGCTGGCCGGCGAGCGAGAGGCTGCGGCATGATCGCGC
>VGEH01000009.1 GCA_016869375.1 Alphaproteobacteria bacterium
GCGCTATATCGCAGGATCGGCGTGGTCAGCCAGGTGCTACATGAACATGCGGCCACTCTATCAGCCGCAGGTCCCACAATCCGGAGCCGCCGCCTGATCAAATGTGCGAAAGATTCTGGACAGGACCCTCGGAGCTCATTCCGGCAGGATGGCATGCCCGGCATCACGTCGCCAGCTCAGGGCGTGAACACCTCGTTCAGCGCCGAGTTGGAGCCGCCGGGCGTCGGCTCGCCCCCGATCGCATAGAACTTCCCGCCGACCACCGCGGCGCCGAGCCCGTGGCGCGCCGTCGGCGTCGGCGTCAGCGTCGCCCACGTATCGGTCTTCGGGTCGTAGGCCTCGGTCTGGTTGAAGGTGCCGGAGCGGGACTCGCCGCCGACGATGAGGATGCGGCCGTTCAGTGCCGCGCCGGCGATGCCGGAGCGGATCGTCGGCAGCGGCGCCTTTTTCTCCCAGCGATCGGCCGCCGGGTCATAGGCCTCAACGTCGCCGATGTTCTGGCCGAAATTGCCGTCGATGCGTCCGCCGATCGCATAGAGGCGCCCATCGAGCGCGACCACGGCGTGATGGTCGCGGGCCGTCGGCACCGGCGCGAGCTTCGTCCAGGTATTCGTCGCCGGATCATAGGCCTCATGCGCCGGCGCGTTCTTGAAGCCCGGCCCGATGCCGACGCCCGAGACCGCATGGATCTTTCCGTTCAGCACCGCCGCCGCCAGCGCACCCCGTGCCGTCGGCATCGGCGCCAGCGCCCGCCAGCGATCGGTGGCCGGATCGTATTCGAGAAGATCGGCGACCGGCGTCCAGCCATCGACATAGCCGCCGAGCAGATAGAGCTTGCCGTTCAGCCCCACCGCTGCCGGATGATGCACGCCCTTCGGGATCGCCGCCCCGCGCGTCCATCTGTCGGCTGCCGGATCGTAGATCTCGATCTCATGCACATGCGTGATCCCGCCGACCGCATAGATCTTGCCGCCGAGCTCGGCGACCGCGATCTCGGCGCGAGGCGCCGGCATCGGTGCGGCCGCCTTCCAGGAGCCGGAGTCGGCGATCCCGCAATCGGCGTAGAGTACGAAGAGTGCAAGAGCGAGCGTCGCGGTAAGTTGTTGTTTCTTCATGAGAAATCCTGAAGGCCAATAAGCGTCGGAAGCGTCGCGTTCGTACCCTATTCTCATTCTTGTCCGCATCGGCGAGAAAGTGACTGCAATTCCTCGCGAGAGCGTCTGGAGCATGAGGATGCCACCTACGATCCATGAGTGCCTGATCGCCATCGAGAAGCGTGCGGAGCGAGCAGGGGATGACAAGCTAACCGAGACATTCGTCGACGCGGCACCGTTGCTGGCTTCCGTTGCGACGCGTGATCATCAGGTGCTGTTCGGCCGTCGTGGCACAGGAAAGACCCACCTCCTGAAGTACCTGCACGACTCGCAGCGAGCGGACAGCGACATCTCCCTGTATCTCGATCTTCGGTCTGTTGGCTCGAATAGCTCGGTCTACAACGATCGGCAAAAGACTCACGCTCAGCGCGCAACTCCGCTGTTGCTGGACGTCTTGCAGGCGCTGCATGAAGCTCTTCTTAAAGTGGCGGTCGAGCTCTCGGAGGAATATGACCTGTCGAGGGTAGGACCAAAGCTAGATGACCTTGCCGCATCTATATCGACCGTAGAGGTCGTGGGCCCGGTGGAGCAGACCACTGAAAGCTCATCTACTGGTACCCGACAGTTCGGCGCCGAGCTTGTTCTCTCTGCCGAAGCCGCTCCGAAGGCGAGCGGCAAGATCTCGGGCAGCAGCCAAGCTTCGGCATCAGCGCGTCTAGCAACGAAGCGCAGCGGTACTGAAACCTATTACGTCAAGTTCGGAACCGTTCAGAACGATCTCAAGACGGTCATCGAACTGCTCGGCGGGCGCCGCGTCTGGCTGCTCCTCGACGAGTGGAGCGAAATCCCTTTGGACATTCAGCCATATCTCGCTGATCTCTTGCGGCGCTGCGTCCTTCCTATCTCGAGCGTCACGGTGAAGATCGCTGCCATCGAACATCGATCCAACATGAGTGTGCGTGGAGAGGGGGAGTACGTCGGGATCGAACTTGGTGCGGATGCTGGCGGGGATGTGAACCTCGACGACTTCATGGTCTTCGAAAATGAGCCTCGCCGTGCGATGCGCTTTTTTGCCGATCTCCTGTACAAGCACTATCGCGCTAGCGACGGCCTAGCTCCTCAAGACGGACCGCAAACACCGGATGAGTTCATCGCGCAGACATTCACTCAGATCACCGCATTTGAGGAGTTCGTACGTGCGGTCGAAGGGGTTCCGCGCGACGCTGTCTACCTGGCATCGACCGTCGCTCGGCGTGCCTACGGCCGTACAATCGGCGTCCAGGATGTCCGAGCGGCGGCTCGCGACTGGTATCAAAGAGATAAAGCGACTGTCTTGAAGTCGTCGCCCGCTACGGGCGACCTGCTCCACTGGATCGTTGAGGAGGTTATTGCCCACCGACGTGCTCGGGCTTTCCTCTTGATCTCGCACCGAAGGCATCCGCTCGTGGATACTCTCTTTGACGCGCGTCTGGTGCACGTCCTGAAGAAGAGCATCTCTTCCCATGATACCCCTGGCGTGAGGTACGACGTCTATAAGTTGGACTACGGGTGCTATGTAGACCTCATCACCGGCAGCAAGGGGCCAGTGGGGCTCCTTCCGTCGGACGGCGATGATGGTGTTGAGTTCGTGGACGTGCCGCCGGACGACTACCGATCCATTCGGCGCGCCATTCTCGACCTTGAGAAGTTTGAGGCGAAGCTGCCAGCGGCGGCCAATACTCAGTAGCGCTCATTACTCGTGACATCGCTCTGACGAGGATTGCCCGAATGACCCGCGTCTTCAATCGTATGACCGCGACGCTGCCGCCGATCGCCGTGCGCGCGGAGGGCATCAGCATCTGGGACTCGACCGGCAAGGCCTATATGGATGCCTGCGGCGGGGCGGCGGTGTCGTGCCTGGGGCATTCGCATCCGAAGGTCGTCGAGGCGATGGACCGGCAGGTGCGCAAGCTCGACTACGTGCATCCGGGCTTCTTCTCGGGAGAGCCGGCGGAGCATCTGGCGGATCTGCTGATGGAGGACGCGCCGAAAGGCATGACGCATGCCTATTTCGTCTCGGGCGGCTCCGAGGCGATGGAGGCGGCGCTCAAGATGACGCGCCAGTATTTCCTCGAGATCGGCCAGGCCAAGCGCACGCGCTTCATCTCGCGCCGGCAGAGCTATCACGGCAACACGCTGGGCGCGCTCGCCGTCGGCGGCAACCTGGCGCGGCGCGAGCCCTATGCGCCGATGCTGATGGATGTGTCGCTGATCGCGCCTTGCTTCGCCTACCGCTTCAAGCGCGACGACGAGACCGAGGAGCAGTACGGCCTCCGCGTCGCCGATGAGCTCGAGGCCGAAATTCTGCGCCTCGGGCCTGAGACCGTCGCCGGCTTCACCGCCGAGACCGTGGTGGGCGCGACGACCGGCTGCGTGCCGCCGGTGAAGGGCTATTTCAAGCGCATCCGCGAGATCTGCGACAGATACGGCGTGCTCATGATCCTGGACGAGGTCATGTCCGGCATGGGCCGCACCGGCACCATGCACGCGATCGAGCAGGAAGGCGTCGCCCCCGACCTCATGACCATCGCCAAGGGACTCGGCGGCGGCCTTCAGGCGATCGGCGCGGTGCTGGTCGCTCAGAAGGTGCACGACCCGATCACCAAGGGCAGCGGGTTGTTCATGCACGGCCATACCTACATGGCGCATCCGGTCGCCTGCGCCGCCGGCCTCGCCGTGGTGAAGACGATCAAGGAGGAGGGGCTGGTCGAGCGCGTGCGCGTGCAGGGCGCCAAGCTCCGCCGCCGCATGGAAGCGCGCTTCGGCAACCACGCTCATGTCGGCGATGTGCGCGGCCGCGGACTGTTCCAGGCGATCGAGATCGTCGAGGACCGCTCGACCAAGGAAGCCTTCGATCCGAAGCTCGCCATGCATGAGCGCATCAAGCAGGAATGCATGGCACGCGGCCTGCTCGCCTACCCGATGCCGGGCACGATCGACGGCAGGCGCGGCAACCACATGATCCTGGCCCCGCCCTACATCGTCACCGACGAGCAGATCGACACCATCGTCGAGCGCCTCGGCGACTCGGTGGACGCGGCGCTGGCGGGGGTGGACCGCTAGCCCGAGAATGACTTACCGACGACCTTGGTGAGCTCGGCGGGGGCCACGGGCTTCTTCAGGAACACCTGATCCAGCGACGGATCGGCGAAGCGCGTTCCGGCCGCTTTGATGGCGGAGTCCGGCACCTTCTTGAGCGGCGTGTAGAACGGGTGATGATGCTGCCGGTACGGATTGTTCCTGGCCGCGTTGTAGCAGCAGATCATTGTCCAGCGCCGGTTCGGCGAACGGTTCTGGTCGGAGCGGTGCAGCGTGTTGCAGTGGAAGAAGAGCGCGTCACCGGGGTCCATCTCGGCGTAGACGAGCTCGAGATGCTTCCTCGCTTCCTCGACGCGGTTGAGGTCGGCACCCACTTGCTGGCCCTCGAGCAGACCATGCTCGATGCGCCCCATCAGATGCGAGCCCTTCAGCACCTGCAGGCACCCATTGCCGCGGTCGCTGCGGTCGAGCGCGATCATCACCGAGGCCATCAGCGGGAAGAGACAGCCATTGTGGTACCAGTAGCCATAATCCTGGTGCCACTCCCAGGCGCCGCCTTCACGGGGCTCCTTCGCCGTCAGCTTCGAGTGATAGTGGTAGACCTCGCCGCCGAGCAGATCCTCCATTGTGTCGACGATCTTCTCCGAGCGTGCCGCGAGCCCGTAGACCCCGTCCCCCGGCTGGTTCCAGGTCACCATGCGGGTGACCGCGCCTTCGGCATCGGCCCGGTTGTAGAAGTTGGCGCGGACCGTCGGATCGGTCTCCATCGCGGTTCTCAGGAGCACCGTTTCCTCGGCGTCGAAGAGGCCGCGTGCGAGGAAATAGCCGTCGCGCTCGAATTGCTGGCGTTCGTTTCGCGTGAGCACGGTCGGCATGGGCCTCTCCCTCGTCAGGGCGGAGAGTATAGTCGAGGCCGTCTCGGGACATGGAGGAGAACATGGCGCCGCCGCGCATCGCCTTGCTCGGATATATCCTGGAAACCAACGGGTTTGCGCCTTTCGCGACCGAGGCCGATTTCCGCCGCACCTGGATGGACGGGCAGAAGATGCTCGACGACGCCGCGGCCAAGGCGCCGCGCGAGCCGGGCGGCTTCGTCGGATTCATCTCTGGCATGAACGAGAGCGGCGCCTGGGAACCCGTGCCGCTGCTCTACACCTCGGCCGGCGCGTCGGGCCCGATGGACCAGGTCTTTCTCGACAAGTTCCTCACCATCGTCGAGGAGCGGCTGAAGGCGGCGATGCCCTTCGACGGCATCTACATCCAGGATCACGGCGCCGCCGGTGCCACCAAGGACATCGATCCCGACGGCACGCTGTTCCGCCTCGTGCGCAAGATCGCGGGACCGAAGATCCCAATCGTCGCCACGCTCGATCTCCACGCCAATGTCTCGACCGAGATGGTGAAGCAGACCGATGTGCTGATCGCCTATCTCACCAATCCGCATATCGACATGGTGGCGCGCGGGCGGGAAGCGGCGGGGGCAATGCGCGAGCTGCTCGCCGGCGTGAAGACGGCGAAGGCCTTCATCCCCGTGCCGATCCTGCCGCCGCAGGTGGCGCTGCTCACCGATCGCGGTCCCTATGGCGAGGCGATCGACAAGGGGCAGAAGGCAGCGAAGGGCTCGATCCTCAACGTCTCGGTGCTCGGCAATTGCAGCTTCGCCGACTCGCCCAAGACCGGCATGAGCGTGATCGTCACCGCGCGCGAGAACCAGGCCGCTGCCGATGCGCTCGCGAAGGAGCTGGCGCAGTATCTCTGGGACCAGCGTCATCGCCTGGTGCCGAAGGTCATGGAGGTCGACGAGGCCGTTCGCCGCCTCAAGGCGGTCTGCGCCGATCCGTCCAAGAAGCCGCTGCTCTTCGCCGACTGCGCCGACAATCCCGGCGGCGGCGGGCGCGGCAACACGATCCATGTGCTGAAGGCCTTCCTCGACGCCGGCATCGACCGCACCGCCTTCGGCATCTTCAACGACCCGCTTCTCGCGGCTGAGGCGCATCGGCTCGGCGTCGGCGCCCGCTTCACCGCGCAGCTCAACCGCGACGAGACCAACACGCTCTCCGGCAAGCTCACGGCGCCTGCGCAGGTCATGGCGTTGAGCGATGGCGAGTTCATCGGCCGCCGCGGCACCATGGGCGGGCGCAAGGGCAGCCTTGGCCCCTCGGCCTGGCTTAGGCTCGACGGGCGCATCGATGTCGTCTTCATCACCAACCGCCAGCAATGCCTGGACACCGAGATGATCGAGCATCTCGGCATCAAGGTGCGCGAGATGCGCGGCGTCGTGGTCAAGTCGCGCGGCCATTTCCGTGCCGGCTTCAACGACATCTTCGCCGATGAACAGATCCTCGAGGTCGATGCTCCTGGCCTCACCACCCCGGTGCTTCAGCGCCTGCCCTGGACCAATCTGCGCCGGCCGATCTGGCCGCTCGACGTGGACATGTCGTGGCAAGTGCCAGCGGACGTTGCAGTGCGGTAGACGGTGACCGCGAAACGGGGGCGGGCAATAATGCCAGGATGATCAAGGAGTTTTGGCGAGGACTTTCGCCCCACGCCCGTCAGATAGCGGTCGTTGCCGCGGGTGGCTTCGTCATCGGTGCCATTTTCGGCGACCTGATCTTCTTCGTCGTCGAGCTAGCCGTCGGCGATCCCCTGGACGAACTCGTGTTCGGCATCGCTGGTGCTGTGCTGGCGACTGTCATCTACGAGACGCTTACCCTCTTTCAGCGCAAATCGTAGGGCAGGGAGGCCGGACCAGTGAACGAGCCGGAACCGATGGATCGCGCCGAGGTCGAGGCATGCCTCAAGCGGGCCGGGCTTTCGCTCTCGCCGGCCGAGGTGGACGGGATCCATCAGGTCTCCGGCCATATCCGCGCCGCGCTTCGCCGCATCGGCACGGCCCGCGAGATGGGGACGGAGCCGGCGATGATGTTCCGGAGCCCCGAGTCGTGATCGCGGCGCCGGCGCAGCTCCCCACCATCGCCGGGGCCGCCCGCCTGATCGAGACCAGGGCGATGTCGCCGATCGAGCTCACGCAGCTTTGCCTCGCCCGCATCCATGCCTATGACGGCAAGCTCAACAGCTTCGTCACGGTGACAGAGGAGCACGCGCTTGCCGAGGCGAGGCGCGCCGAGGCCGAGATCGCCGCAGGCCGCCGGAAGGGGCCGCTGCACGGTATCCCGGTCGGGCTCAAGGACATCTATTCGACCAAGGGCATCCGCACGACCGCGCATTCGAAGATCCTCGCCGACAATTTGCCGGCGGAGGATTCGACCGTCTGGGCGAAGATGTCCGCTTCCGGCGCCATCCTCGTCGGCAAGCTCTCCACCCATGAGTTCGCCATCGGCGGGCCATCCTTCGATCTGCCCTGGCCGCCGGCGCGCAACCCGTGGAACACGGCGCATTTCACCGGCGGGTCCTCCAGCGGCAGCGGTGCGGCGGTCGCCGCCGGCCTCGTGCTCGGCGCCACCGGTTCCGATACCGGCGGTTCGATCCGCCATCCCTCGGCGCTCTGCGGCATTGCCGGCGTGAAACCGACCTACGGCCTCTTGAGCCGCCACGGCATCTATCCGCTCGCCTTCTCGCTCGACCATGCCGGGCCGATGGCCTGGACGGTCGAGGATTGCGCGATCCTGCTGCAGGGGATGGTCGGCCACGACCCCAAGGACCCGGCCAGCGTGGTGGTGCGGGTTCCGGATTACCGCGCCCGGCTTCGCCAGGACCTCAAAGGCGTGCGTATCGGCGTCATCCGGCATTTCCACGAGGCCGACATGCCGGGCGATCCAGAGATGGCCCGCTCGGTCGAGGCGGCTGCGGCGACCATGCGCGAGCTGGGCGCGGAGATTCGCGACGTGCGCCTGCCGCACCTCGCCGACTTCAACGCCTGCGGCCTCGTGATCATGCTGAGCGAGGCGTTCTCCATCCATGCCGAGACCTTCCGCACGCGCTTCCACGACTATGGCGAGTTCTTCCGCGAGCGTATCGCCCTGGCCACGCTCATCTCCGGACCCGACTACGTCCAGGCGATGCGCATGCGCCGCGAGCTGACGGCGAAGACGCTGGAGGCGATTAAGGACGTCGACGTCATGATCGCGGCGGCGATGCCCGGGCCGGCGCCCAAGATCGAGGCGGTCGAAAAGTTCGGCACCTTCAAGCGCCAGACCTACGCGCTCCCGTTCAACATCACCGGGCAGCCGGTGGCCACCGTCTGCTGCGGCTTCTCCGGCTCGGGCCTGCCCTTCGGGCTCCAGGTGATCGCCAGGGCTTTTGACGACGCCACGGCGCTCGCTGTCGCCCATGCCTATGAACGGGCCGCGCCGTGGCGGGAACGGCGACCGACGCTGGCGAGTTGATCGGCGGGCGGCCATAATCGCTCTCGGGAGGGGATATGCTGCTCGCCGAGACTGCCACCGTCGCCGATACCGGCCGCCCGGACCGGGTCCTGGCTCCGGCCGACCTGCGCCGCCTGAGCGAACGCTCTGATTTCCAGGGCCTGGCGCGCATCACCATCCATGTGCTGCTGATCGCGGCCGGTTCGACCCTGGTCGCCTGGACGCGCGGTACCTGGTGGATCCTGCCGGCGATGCTGCTGCACGGATGGTTCCTGATCGCGCTGTTCGCGCCGGTGCATGAGAGCGTGCACTACACGGCGTTCAAGTCGCGCCGGCTCAATGTCGTGATCGGGTGGCTCGCCAGCGTCCCGACGCTGATCAACTCGACCTTCTATCGCCTCTTCCACTACGCCCATCACCGCCACACCCAGGACCCGCTGAAGGATCCCGAGCTCGGCGGGCCGCTGCCGCAGACGGTCTGGCAGTACATCGTCCGCATCAGCGGCTGGGGCTACTACGCCAGCCGCTTCGATTTCTACGGCCGCATCCTTGCCGACCGTTGGGAAGGCTTCCCCTATATCCCCGAGCGCGAGCGATCGGGCGTGCGCCGCTCGGTGATCGCGATGCTGGCGCTGTTCTTCGGCGTCTTCGCGGCCTGGTCCTGGCTCGATCCGGCCGGGCCCTGGCTCTTCTGGCTCCTGCCGGTGGCGATGGCGCAGCCGATCCTCCGCGTCATGCTGTTATCCGAGCACACTCTCTGCAGCGACGACGATAACGGGCTGACCAACACGCGCTCGACGCTGAAGGGGCACATCGTCAGGCTCGTGCACTGGAACATGCCGTTCCACGCCGAGCATCACCTCTATCCGTCGATTCCGTTCCACCGCCTGCCGCAGGCGCATCGCGAGATCGGGGACCGCTTCGCGCATGTCGCGCCGAGCTATTTCGAGACGCAGAAGCAGATCCTGAGACGCATCACGGGGCGCCCATGACCGCGGAACCGAATGTCTTCGAGGCCGGCGACGTCGTTCTCCAGTCGGGAATCACGATCAAGGGCGCGAAGATCGTCTACACGACCTACGGCACGCTCGCCCCCGACAAGTCGAACGTCATCGTCTACCCGACATCCTTCTCGGCGCAGCACGGCGACATCGACTGGCTGATCAAGCCGGGGAGCATCCTCGACCCGTCGAAATACTTCGTCGTCATCCCGAACATGTTCGGCAACGGTCTGTCGACCTCGCCGAGCAATGTCGGGATTCCGCTCGACAAGGGGCGTTATCCCAATGTCAGCGTCTACGACAATGTCGTGACCCAGCGCCGGATGGTGCGCGAGGTCTTCGGCGTCGAGCGGGTGAAGGCGGTCTATGGCTGGTCGATGGGCGGACAGCAGGCCTATCACTGGGGCGCTCTGTTCCCGGAAGCGGTCGGGCGCATCATCTGCTCCTGCACCTCGGCCAAGACCAGCGAGCACAACAAGGTGTTCCTCGAAGGCGTGCGCGCGGCGCTGACCGCCGACGAGGCGTTCCAGGACGGCTGGTTCCATCGCGTGCCGGTGCGGGGATTCCGCGCGATGGCACGCGTCTATGCCGGCTGGGCGATCTCGCAGACCTGGTATCGCGAGAAGGTCTATCTCCAGCAGGGCTTCGCTTCGCTCGAGGATTTCCTGGTGCATGGCTGGGAGGCGAACTACTTCCTGAGGCGCGATGCCAACAACCTGCTGGCCCAGCTCTGGACCTGGCAGCACGGCGACATCTCGGCCAACGACAAGTACAGGGGCGACTTCAAGGCGGCGCTCAAGGGCATCACCTGCCCGGCGCTGGTGATGCCGGGCGATCACGACCTCTATTTCCAGGTCGCCGACAACGAGATCGAGGTCGCGGGCATGCCGAAGGCGCGTCTCGTGCCGATCAAGTCGATCTGGGGCCATCGCGCCGGCAACCCGCTCGCGAATCCGGAGGACGAGCGCTTCGTCGCCAAGGTCGTGAACGACTTCCTGAACGAAGGGCCTTAGCGGCCGTCCAGCGTGTAGGTGCGCCAGCGGCCGGGCTCGGCCATCGCCTGCCCGGGCGGGCGGCCTGTCAGCGACATCCAGCGCGAACGATACCAAGCGACGACGGCGAGGTCGAAGCTGATGCCGTCCTGTGGCGGCCGCTCGACGCCGAGCTCGCGCCAGGGGATCAGCGCCTCGACGGTGATACGCGGCTGATCCGAGCCGAAATAACGGACCTTGGTCCCTTCTGCCGGTACGCAGCTCGTATCCTCGACGCGGCAGACCTCCGCGCGCATGCTCTGCGAGCCGCCGGCGATGCCGTCGCGCGGCGGGATGACGTGGATGCGGAAACGCCTCGGGCCGTCACCGGCGTCGACGCCGAGATCGAGGCGGAAGGCTTCGTTCCTCGGGTACTCCTCGCCATAGGCGAGGAGATCGAGGTCGTAGTAGTCCATGCCGATCAGCGCGAGCTGAAGCCCCTCGTCGCTCCACGCCGCATAAGCTTCGCCGAAGGCGATTTCGCCCGGCTGCGGGATCAGCGGCGGCAGCAGCGATCGCCCCTTCGGCCAATCGGTCAGGACCCCGTCGTCGATGCGGATCTGCGCCTTCGGAAGCGCGGAGCGCGCGCGAGACGGGCCTGGTCCCGGCTTCGCATGCACGGTAGCTGCGTCCCGGTTGGACTTGCCCAGCGCCGCGAGCAGCTCGTCATAGGGCCGGTCGGCGATGTCCACGAGGCCGAAATTGTAGTCCTCGCCATCGGAGCGCCCGCCGGTCGGGTGGTCGTGGAACTGAAACCAGTGGACGCCGACCACATCGGGCAGCTGCGTGAAGCGCCGCGTTGCCACGCCGGCACCGGCGGCGCGCTCGGCCTGGGTTCCGACCGTCATCAGGTGCCCGGTGTTGCGGTTGCCGGAGCGGTTCTCATGCGCGGCGAAGAACCATTCCGAGATCAGTACCGGCTTCCTCTGGGTGATGCGGGACAACCCGTCGAAGAAGTAGCGCGCGAGCCAGCCATCGGGCGCATCGACATTGTAGTTGGTGGAGATCACGTCGACATGCTCGGCCATCGCCGCGACCGCCTCGGGATCGTAGTAGATCGGCAAGCGGTCACCCAGGACCAGCGCCTCCGGATCGGCCGCGCGCAGCGACGTCGCGGTCATCCAGTAGTAGAGGCCGGAAACTTCTTTGGCCCAAGCACGGACGAAATCGATGCCGCGGCCGCCTGGCTTGAGGCGAACCGGCTCGCCCTCGCTGACGAGGAGATCGGCGAAGGAGGAGACGTTCTTCGGCAGCACGAAGTCGCGGGCGAAGCGCGCAAAGTCGTCCTTGTAGTGGGCGGTCAGCGCCTCGACCATCCGCTGCTTGGTGATGCTCCGCGCCGGCTCCTGGATGTAGAAGGTGAAGAGCGCGCCCCGCCACCAGCCGACCTCGTTGTCGGTGTAATAGCCGATACGCCGCGGATCGCCGCGATAGCGCCGCACCAGTTCCTCGGCGAGCCGGCGCATGCGCGCCTCGGTCTCCGGTGCGTAAGGATCGAACCAGTGGAAGCGCGCGTTGCGGCCGAGCTCCAAATTGGGCGTGAAGGGGAGGTCGAGCAGCTTCGACTCGAGCGACCACCCGCCCGCGGTGTTGAAGCCCCATTCGCTTATGCGCTCTCGCGTGCGCTTGGCCCAGGCCTCGAGCGTTGGGTCGGTGCGGCTCCAATGGTAGCGGCTGTCGGTGGTCTGGTAGGAGCGGCCGCCATCGATGACGTTGACGCCGAGCGAGAAGAAGCGCTCGCCGCAGGGCGTCACCAGCCAGGCGGCGCCGTCCTCGCGCGTCGTCGACCAGCGGCTCGATGCCGCCTGGGCGAAATCGGCGCAGGCCTGGACCGAGGCTGGCGCCAGCGCCAGCAGTGCGACCAGCAGCCAGCGCATCAGCGGAGGCGGCCCAGATAGGCCAAGAGGCGGCGCTGCCATTCGACGCAGCCCACGGCGCGGTAGAGGCGGGCGGCATAGTTGATCGCCGAGACCGCGGTCTGTCGCTCGTTCTCGATGCAGGCGATGCCGACCATGGTCAACACGTCGGCCTCGGCGACGCGATCGCCGATCATCTGATAGAGCATGCGCGCCTCGCCATAGGCGACACAGGCGGCGTCGAGCCGGCCGCGCGTGGCGTCGAGGTCGCCGATCGCGCGCATGGAGGTCGCCTCGCCGGCGCGATCGCCGATCCGCCCGAACATGGCGCGCGCATGAGTAAAGTTGACCTTGGCGAGGTCGTAGTTCTCGAGAAGCCCGTCGAGCTGGCCCAGGTCGAGCAGGGCCTGCGCCTGCTCGCGCTGGCCGCCGATGGTGCGGTACAGCGTATAGGCGCCGCGCATCAGCTCATGCGACTGGCGGGTGTTGCCGGCCTGACGCTCGATATGGCCAAGGCCTTTCATCGCCTCCGCCTCGATCACCGTGTCCTGGACGCTACGGCCGATCGCGCGGCCCTTCTCGTACTGGCTGCGCGCCTCGGTCAGATTGCCGATCACTCTCTCGAGCTCGGCGATGCCGATATGCACGCGCGCCTCGCCTTGCTTGTCCTTGCCTTCGACGAAAAGGGTTGTGCACTGCGCCGCCGAGGCGCGGGCGCTGACGAAGCGATAGGTCGCCCG
Organism: Alphaproteobacteria bacterium; assembly: GCA_016869375.1. Taxonomy (GTDB): domain Bacteria; phylum Pseudomonadota; class Alphaproteobacteria; order SHVZ01; family SHVZ01; genus SHVZ01. The sequence continues at coordinate 13,126 of VGEH01000009.1, forward strand.
CTTGATGTCGCCTCGACCGGAAAGGAGCTCGCCTTCGCCGAAACGCCGGCCGGCGATCTTGAATTGCTCGACCGCGGCGATCGCCGAGTCCTTGGCCTCGCGCGGCCGCTCCATCGATCACATGATCTCCGCGAGCGACTGGCGGACGACGCCTTCGCCGATCGGGTCGCTGACCGTCTTGTAGATGGTGAGAGCCCGCTCGTAGCGCGTGACGGCCTCGCTCGACCGACGCGAGCGCTCGATGTCGCCGCGGCAGGTCAGGGCGTGCGCCTCGCCCGAGCGGTCGCCCGACTGGCTGAAGGCAAAGCGGGCGAAGTCGAAGCCCGTCATCGCCTCCTCGGTCTTCGTCTGGCGTGCCGCCATCTCGGCGACGCCTAGGCTTGCCTCGCCTTCGGAATAGCGGTCGGCGGCACGCACGGCCATCTCGCGCGCCTGGTCGTAGAATCCCTTCGCTCCGTCAAGCGCGCTCTGCTTCGACTGGGCACGGCCCTGCAGCAGAAGAGCACGGATCTGGCCGCGATCGTCCTTGGCCTCCGCGAATTGCTGCTGCGCGTCGGCGAAGAGGCGCTGCGCCTCGTCGAAGCGTCCTTGTCCTTCCGCCGTCTCGCCCTGCCCGAGCATCGCGAGGCCGACGCCCTGCGGATCCTTGGCTTCGCGGAAGAGCGAGATCGCTTCCTTGTAGAGCTTGTTGGCATCGTCGAAGCGGCGCACGAAGCGCATGCCGTCGGCCTGGATCCAGTAGCGGCTGCCGGCCGCCTTTGGCCCCGTGCCGACGCCGGTGCGGATCGCGGTGACGCCACCCGAGCGCCGGATACGTCGCGACATCCACATGTCGATGAAGACGCAGATGATGCCGAAGACGCCGGTGCCCTGCGCGACCATGTCGCGCACGGGCTGCGGATCGCCGAGCGTGAGCGCGTAGGAGCCGATCGCGGCGACGCCGGAGCCGAGCAGGATCAGGCCGCGCCGCGCCCAGGCGCCGCCGCCGCGCGTCTTCGCGAGCGCGCTCGCCATGTCCTAGAACCGGTCCCTTGCGGGAAAACGCTCCACGGCTCCCCCTATCGCCTTCGTTGTACGCCGGCCAACCTTCGGTAGATCGGGGCGAGCAAGCCCGGCAGGAGATAAATAGGCAATTGGCCGACGGCGAAATAGAGAAAAACGTCCGGCGGCGCCGAGGCCCCGAGTGACCCTACGAGTATCGCGAGATTCCGGTTCCCGCTGGTGATTCCAAGCGCCAGAGCGATGCGTCGCGGCAGCCCGCAGAAGGCAACCGCGCCAAGCGCCTGGAAGGACAGGTTGGCGGCGAAGGCTGCGGCGACGAATCCGGCGACGCGGAGCGGCTCGGCGAAAGCGGCGGCAGTGACGCCGTCCATCGCGGCGATGGCGAATAGCAGCAATGTCAGCACGATCGCGCCATCGATTCGTTGCGGATGGGCGGCGATTATTTCGGGACCCGTTAGACGGCGTGTCAGGACCGCGACCGCGAGCGCGCCGAAGGTCAGCAGCGCGAGCCTGAGCAGCAGCTGGCTCGGGTCGAGGCCGACGTCGATGCCGGCGAGCAGAAGCACCAGCGGCGGCAGGGTCAGCAGCATGGCGAAGGTGGCGATGGCTGTTCCGACGAGCGCGAGCGCGGCGTCGAGGCCGAGGAGCGCTGCGATCGATGGCGCGGCGATCAAGGGCGGCGAGGCGGCCCAGAGCAGCATGGCTTCGGCGAGGCCGGACGGCAGGTTGGCAAGCCGTGTGGCGAGCGCCATCAGCGCCGGTGAGGCGATCAGCAGCCAGGCGATCAGCAGGAAGGCCGGCAACGGTCGGCGCAGATGGCCTGCGACCGCGGCCCAATCCATGCGAAGGAAGGTGAGCGCCAGCAGCACCATGACCGACGGCGTCAGCAGCGGCCGGAGAAGCTGGGCGAGGGGCGGCACCGCAAGCCCGAGGAAGATTCCCACGGCCAGCACGGCCTTGCCGTGGCGGCCGAGCCAGCCGAAGGCGCCTGCGAGCATGAGCGGACGCTAGCGGCTTTCGAAGACAGGGCCAATACGTTACACGAGGCGCCATGACCTCGCCCTGGCTCGCCGATTATCGCGATCATGTCCGGCCGGAATGGATCGACTACAACGGGCACATGAACGTCGCCTACTACGTGCTCGCCTTCGACCGGGCGAGCGACGTGGTGTTCGATCGTCTCGGCCTCGGCCACGCACGTCGCGAGGCGACCAATCACGGCTTCTTCGTCGTCGAGGCGCACGTCACCTATGGGCGCGAGGTGCTCGAAGGCGATGCGCTCCGTTTCGACTGCTGGGTGGTCGAGGCGGGCGAGCGCAAGCTTCGCTACTTCCTCGAGATGTTCCATGCCGAGAAGGGCTATCGCGCCGCCACGGCCGAATTCCTTGGCCTCAATGTCGATCTGGGCACACGGAAATCGGCGCCATTCGCGGCGGCGCTGCGTCCCCGGCTGGACGAGGCGGTCGCCCAGGACCGCGCCCGCGGCTTCCCGGCCGAGCTCGGCCGGGCGGTAGGACAGCCGAAGTCGACGCTACGGACTTGAGTCCGCGCCGCCGAACGGCTACCTCACAGGGCAGGGGGAGTAATCGGAGGTAGCCCGTCGTGGGGGGCAATGGGCATGATCGGGAGCAGACCGCGTTCTGCGCCCGCAATGCGGTGTCGCGCATGGCCGTGGTCGGCATTCCGCCGACGCCGGAGAATTTCCTTGTGTGGTTCTGTTACTTCGCCGACCAGCCGCCGTCGCTGAAGGCGGAGGTCGACCGCTTGGTCGAGGGCGGGCGGAAGATCGACGCCGCCTTCTCCGCAGAGATCCACCAGCGCTTCTTCAAGGCGGAGGCGACGGAGGTCGTGGAGGCGTCCGAGACCGTCGACGCGCTGCTCGCGCGACTGATGGAGCGCGTGTCGGCGCAGGCACGCGGCGCTGAGGCCTATGGCGGTGCGCTGGCCGATGCCGAGAGCGCGCTGAAGGGTGGCGACATCGGCGGCATCGTCTCGCGCCTGGTCGAGGAGACGCACCGCATGGCGTCCCTCAATCGCGATATGCAGGCGCATCTGAAGGCGGCCGGCTCCGAGATCGACGGGCTTCGCCGCAGCCTGGGCGAGGCGCGCGAGCAGGCGGAGACCGACGGCCTGACCGGTATCGCCAACCGCAAGCGCTTCGACCAGACGATTCGCGACGCGACCCACACCGCCGCCGCGGACGACGAGCCGCTCACGCTCCTGATGGTCGACATCGACCACTTCAAGCGCTTCAACGATACGCATGGGCACCAGGTCGGCGATCAGGTGCTGCGGCTGGTGGCGCGCACGCTGACCGACTGCGTGCGCCAGGGAGACCTGCCGGCGCGCTACGGTGGCGAGGAGTTCGCGGTCGTCCTGCCGAAGACCGCGATCCCGGTGGCACGACCGATCGCCGAACGGATCCGCACCACGCTGGCGGCGCGCAAGATCGTCCGGCGCAACACCGGCGAAGGCCTCGGCGGCATCACCATCTCGATTGGTGCCGCGCTGTTCCACCCCGGCGAAACCCCGGCGGCCCTCATCGCACGCGCCGATTCGGCGCTCTACGCCGCCAAGCGCACGGGCCGCAACCGCCTGGTCGTCGAGGGTGAGGGCACGGCTTAGATTCGGCCACGCCTCAGCCTATATTGGCCTTATGACTTCCCAGCCGCTGCCGGCCGCGCCGCAGCACCCTCCTTACTTGTCGGGGCTCAACGACGCGCAACGGCGCGCGGTCGAGGCGCTGGACGGCCCGGTGCTGGTGCTTGCCGGTGCCGGGACCGGCAAGACACGCGTGCTGACGACCCGGCTCGCCCATCTGCTTGCGGCCGGCCAGGCGCGCCCCTGGAATATCCTCGCGGTCACCTTCACCAACAAGGCGGCGCGCGAGATGCGCGAGCGCGTCGCCAACATCATCGGCCCCTCGGTCGAGCAGGTATGGCTCGGCACCTTCCACTCGCTCTGCACGCGCATCCTGCGCAAGCATGCCGAGCTTGTGGGGCTTAAGTCGAACTTCACCATCCTCGACACCGACGACCAAGTGCGTCTTCTGAAGCAGGTGCTGGAGGCCGAGGGCATCGACGACAAGCGCTGGCCGGCTCGCGTGCTGATGACGGTGATCCAGCGCTGGAAGGACCGTGCGCTGCCGCCGGATAGGATCGGCGCGGCCGAGGCCGGCGATCTCGCTGGCGGCAAGCTGCCGGCGATCTACGCCACTTACCAGCAGCGGCTGAAGACGCTGAATGCCGCCGATTTCGGCGACCTGCTGATGCACACGGTGCAGCTTTTCCAGGCCGATGCGAGCGTGCTGGCGGAGTATCAGCGCCAGTTCCGCTATCTCCTGGTCGATGAGTACCAGGACACCAACGTCGCCCAATATCTCTGGCTTCGCCTGCTGGCCCAGGGGCGCCACAACATCTGCTGCGTCGGCGACGAGGACCAGTCGATCTATGGCTGGCGCGGCGCCGAGATCGGCAACATCCTCCGCTTCGAGACGAACTTCCCCGGCGCCAAGGTGATCCGGCTCGAGCAGAACTACCGCTCGACCCCGGCGATCCTCGCCGCCGCCTCGCATCTGATCGCGCATAACCGCGACCGCCTCGGCAAGACGCTGTGGACCGAGGCCGAGGCCGGCGACAACGTCAAGGTTATGGCCGTATGGGACGGCGAGGACGAGGCGCGGCGCGTCGGCGAGGAGATCGAGTCGCTCCAGCGCAAAGGCCTCAGCCTTGGCGAGATCGCGATCCTGGTCCGTGCCGGGTTCCAGACGCGCGAGTTCGAGGAGCGCTTCATCACGCTCGGCCTCAACTACCGCGTGATCGGCGGCCAGCGTTTCTACGAACGGCTCGAGATCCGCGACGCGCTGGCCTATCTCCGCGTCGTCATTCAGCCGGACGACGACCTCGCCTTCGAGCGCATCATCAACACGCCGAAGCGCGGCATCGGCCAGACCACGGTGCAGACCCTGCACCGGCTGGCGCGGAGCCGCGGCATTCCCCTGCTCGCGGCAGCTTCGGCGATCGTCGCCACCGACGAGCTCAAGCCGGCGGCGCGCCGCTCGATCTCGGGACTGGTCGAGGACTTCGCGCGCTGGCGCGCCATGGCCAATGGCGTCGGCGCCGCCGATCTGACGCAGACCATTCTGGACGAGTCCGGCTACACCCAGCACTGGCAACAGGACAAGTCGGCCGAGGCGCCGGGCCGGCTCGAGAACCTGAAAGAGCTCGTGCGCGCCATCGGCGAGTTCGAGAGCCTGGCCTCGTTCCTTGAGCATGTCGCGCTGGTAACCGACACCGACGATGTCGATCCCGAGCAGCAGATCAGTCTGATGACCCTGCACGCGGCAAAGGGTCTCGAGTTCGACACGATCTTTCTCCCCGGCTGGGAGGAGGGCCTCTTCCCTCATCCGCGCGCGCTGGATGAATCCGGCAATGCGGGGCTGGAGGAGGAGCGACGGCTCGCCTATGTGGGTCTGACGCGGGCGCGCCGGCGCGCCTTCGTCACCCATGCCGCCAACCGGCGCATCCACGCCATGTGGCAGTCGAGCCTGCCCTCGCGCTTTATCGGCGAGCTGCCGACGGATGCGATCGAGGTCCAGGCGGAGAGCGGGCTCTTCGGCGGTGCCGGCGTCGGCGGCGGCAATTTCAGCGGCTGGGGTGCCGCCCATGAGTCGCGCCCTCCGATGCCCTGGATGTCGCAGCCGCGCCGCCAGGCGCCGCTGATCGAGGGCCATGCCGTGGCGATCCCGCCGAAGCGCTCAGGCGCCTTCGCGACCGGTACCCGCGTCTTCCACCAGAAATTCGGCTATGGCGTGGTCAAGGGCGTCGACGGCGACAAGCTCGAGATCGAATTCGAGCATTCGGGCATGAAGAAGGTGATGGACAGCTTCGTTAGCGCCGCCTGAGTGGCAAATTCTGCGACGTCGCGTCGCATATGATGTTTTTTGCGTCAATATTACTGTTTTGAGCGTCTATTTTGAGGTTCTAGGCCTTAGCCGCCGAGGCGCTCCATGATCACGGCCGCACAAATGCGGGCTGCCCGCGCCCTGCTTGGAATCGATCAGCGCGCGCTCGCGGAGATGTCCGGCGTGTCCTTGCCGACCATCCAGCGCATGGAGGCGAGCGAGGGCAATGTGCGGGGCGTCGTCGAGACCCTGACCAAGGTGGTCGAGGCGCTGAACGCCGCTGGCATCGAGCTCATCGGCGATCATGCCGCCAGCGGCGGCGGCGGGCGCGGCGTGAGGTTCCGGCAGCCGGCGGTTCCCGGAAGGGACCAGCGATGACATCCCCGCCGATCCCTGCCAGCTTTGCCGAGCTGTTCACTCCGAAGCTGGTCACCATCCTCAGGGAGCGCTACGGCCTCGACGAGCTGCGCGCCGATGCACTTGCCGGCCTCACTGTCGCGATCGTAGCGCTGCCGCTCTCGATGGCGATCGCCATCGCCTCCGGCGTCACGCCGGACAAAGGCCTCTACACTGCCATTGTCGGCGGCTTCATCGTCTCGGCGCTGGGCGGAAGCCGTTTCCAGATCGGCGGGCCGGCCGGCGCCTTCATCGTGCTGGTGGCCGCGACGGTCGAACGTCACGGCGTCGACGGCCTCGCGCTGGCGACGCTGATCTCCGGGATGATCCTGCTTGCGGTCGGCTGGCTCCGCCTCGGCACCTACATCAAGTACATTCCCTATCCGGTCACGATCGGCTTTACGGCCGGCATTGCGGTGATCATCTTCGCGAGCCAGGTCAGAGACCTCTTCGGCCTCACGCTCGCCGGCAAGGAGCCCGGGCCGCTTCTTCCCAAGCTCGTCGAGCTGGGAGGGGCGATCAGCACGATCAGCCCCGCCGCGCTTGGCATCTCCCTGCTCTCGATCGCCGTCATCGTTGTGTTCCGGCGCTATCGCCCGCATTGGCCGGGCCTTCTGATCGCGGTCGCGGTGGGTGCCGTGCTAGCTTGGCTGCTCGACCTTCCGATCGAAACCATCGGCAGCCGTTTCGGCGGGATTCCGCAGATGCTGCCGACGCCGGGGCTGCCGCCGATCTCGCTCGAGAAGGTCCAGGCCGTCCTGCCGGATTCTCTTGCCTTCGCGCTTCTCGGTGCGATCGAGAGCCTGCTTTCGGCGGTGGTCGCCGACAGCATGACAGGGCGCCGGCATCGCTCGAACTGCGAGCTCGTCGCGCAAGGGGCGGCGAACATCGGCTCGGCGCTGTTCGGCGGCATCTGCGTCACGGGCACGATCGCGCGCACCGCAACCAATGTTCGCGCCGGCTCGCGGGGGCCGGTCTCCGGCATGCTGCACGCGGTGTTCCTTCTGGGCTTCATGCTCGTGGCGGCGCCTCTGGCGAGCTACATCCCGCTGTCTGCGCTTGCCGCCGTACTCGCCGTGGTCGCGTGGAACATGGCTGAGAAGCACGAATTCATGACGCTGCTGCGCGCCTCGCGCGGCGACGCGGTGATACTGCTCGCAACGTTTCTCTTGACGATCTTCCGCGACCTGACGGAGGGCATCGTCGTCGGCTTCGCGCTCGGCACGCTGCTGTTCATGCATCGCATGGCGCATGCGGTCGAGGTCGAGAGCGTGCGGCCGATGGCGGATGACGACGTCTCGGACGCGGAGAGGATGCCGGGCCGGCGGCCCTACGATGCCGCGGCGGCGACCGACCGCGACGTCGTCGTCTATCGCATCACCGGCGCCTTCTTCTTCGGCGCCGCCGCCTCGGTCGCCAATGTGCTCGATCGGATCGCCGAGCATCCGAAGGCCTATGTCATCGACTTCTCGGCCGTACCGGTCCTCGATTCCACCGCCGCGGCGACCATCGACGGGTTCGTCCGGAAGGCGCACCGCCATGGTGCCTTGGTTGTGATCGCCGGCGCGCGTGCGGCGGTCCGCCGCGTCCTGCTCATGCATGGCGTCAGGCCGGCGCGCGTGCGCTTCAAGGCGAGGCTCGAAGAGGCCATCGCGCTGGCGCATCGGGCGACGGGATCTCAGCCGACAGGTGCGCCATCGGCAGCTCCCTGATCGCGTCTAGCCGCCGATCAGCGCCAGCCACTCGTCCTCGGTCAGCGTCTTGACTCCGAGCTCCTGCGCCTTGGCGGCCTTCGAGCCGGCATCGGCGCCGACGATGAGGTAGTCGGTCTTCTTCGAGACCGATCCGGCAACCTTGGCGCCGAGCGCCTCGGCCCGCGCCTTGGCCTCGTTCCGCGTCATCTTCTCGAGCGAGCCGGTGAAGACCACGGTCTTGTCGGCGATCGGCGAGCCGGAGGTCGAGGGCACGACGAAGGCCTCGACTTCGACCACCTTGGCGAGGTCGTCGAGCGCCTTGCGATTGTGGTCCTCGGCGAAGAAGGCGATCAGGTCCTCGGCGACCGAGGGGCCGATCTGGTCGATCGAGATGAGGTCGGCATAGGCTTCCGATTCCGGGTCGCTTGCCGCCTCCATCGCATCTCGCCAAGCCGCCAGCGTGCCGTAGTGCTTGGCCAGCAGCTTCGCCGTGGCATCGCCGACCTGGCGGATGCCGAGCGCGTAGATGAAGCGGTCGAGCGAGATCGTCCGCCGCGCGGCGATGGCGGCGAGCAGATTCTGGATCGACTTTTCTTTCCAGCCCTCGCGTTCCTCCAGGTCGCTTGCCTTCAGCCGGAAGAGGTCGGCCGGCGTCCGCACCAGCTTGTCGTGGAAGAATTCGACGATGCTCTTCTCCCCGAGCCCTTCAATGTCGAAGGCGCTGCGGGTGACGAAGTGGCGGAGCCTTTCGGTCGCCTGCGCCGGGCAGATGAGGCCGCCGGTGCAACGGCGGACGACCTCGCCCTCCGGCCTGACGGCGGCGCTGCCGCATTCGGGGCAGGTCTCGGGGAATTTGTAAGGCTTCGCGCTCTTCGGCCGCTTGTCGGGATCGACCGAGACGATCTGCGGGATCACGTCGCCGGCCCGCTGGATGACGACGGTGTCGCCGGCCCGCACGTCCTTGCGTTGGATCTCGTCCTCGTTGTGGAGGGTCGCGCGCGCGACCAGAACGCCGCCGACATTGACCGGCTTGAGATAGGCGACCGGCGTCAGCGCGCCGGTACGGCCGACCTGGATTTCGATGCTTTCCAGGATCGTCTGTGCTTGCTCGGCCGGAAATTTATGCGCAAGGGCCCAACGCGGCGTGCGACCGACGAAGCCCAGCCTGTCCTGCAGGTCGACGGAGTCGATCTTGTAGACGACGCCGTCGATGTCATACGGCAGGCTCGCACGCTGCTCGGCGATCTCAGCATGATGCGCGAGCGCGGCGTCGATGCCGGTCGCGCGCTCGGCGAGCTTATTGACCTGGAAGCCCCAGGCCTTGAGCCGAGCGTAGAACTCCCACTGGCTCTTCGGCTCCTCGGTGGTGGCCCCCCAGGCATACGCGAAGAAACGGAGCGGGCGGCTGCGCGTGATCTCAGGATCGAGCTGACGGACGCTGCCGGCGGCGGCGTTGCGCGGATTGGCGAATTGCCGGCGCCGGCTCTTGGTCTGCTTCTCCGGCGGCAGCGCCAGGAACTCGGCTTCCAGCGTCTCGTTCAGCTTCAGGAACTCGGGCTTGGTCATGTAGACCTCGCCGCGGATCTCGATGCGGTCCGGCGCCTTCCCTTTCAGCTTCTGGGGTACCTCAGCGATGGTCCTTACGTTGATCGTCACGTCCTCGCCGATGGTGCCGTCGCCGCGCGTCGCCGCCTTGACCAGAACGCCGTTCTCATAGGTGAGCGAGCAAGAGAGGCCGTCGATCTTCGGCTCGGCGACCAGCGCAATGGCGTCGCGCTCGACCCGTGCCACATCCTCGGGCCGGACGAAGAAGTTGCGGACCGACTGGAAAAAGCGCTCGACATCGTCCTTGTCGAAGGCGTTGTCGAGCGAGAGCATCGGCTTGCCGTGCGTGACCTTGGCGAAGGCACCGGCCGGCGCCGGCGCCACCGGGCGCATTTCGGCAAGATCGGGGAAGCGCGATTCGATCGTTTCCAGCCGCTTCCGCAACGCGTCGTATTCGGCGTCGCTGATCTCCGGTGCATCCTTGACGTGGTAGGCCTCGTCGGCGCGGGCCATCTCGGCGCGGAGCTTTTCCAGCTCCTTGGAGGCCTGCGCCTTGGTCAGCTTAGCGACATCGGCTGCCTTCACGCGCCGGCTCCTTCGATCAGCGCATCGGCGGCGGCCCGCGCCGCGTCGGTGATCTCGGCGCCGGCCAGCATGCGGGCGATCTCCTCGCGCCGTGCCGGCTCCGCCAGCGGCTCGACCTTGGTCGTCGGCACGGCCCCCCCCTTCGGCCTCTTGGAGACGCGCCAGTGGTGGTCGCCGCGCGCCGCGACCTGCGGCGAATGCGTCACCACCAGCACCTGCATGTCGCGGGAGAGGCGCTTGAGACGATCGCCGACCGCGGCAGCGACGGCGCCGCCGACCCCGGCATCGACCTCGTCGAATATAAGTGTCGCCGTGGGCTGAGTCTCGGCCAGGACGACCTTTAGCGCGAGGGTGAAGCGGGCGAGTTCGCCGCCCGAGGCGATCTTGGCGAGCGGCCCGGGGGCGGCGCCGGGGTTGGTGGCGACGACGAACTGGATCCGGTCCTTACCGTGGATGCCCCAGTCCGACTCCGCCAGCGGCTCGATCCTGGTCTCGAACTTCGCGCGGTCGAGCTTGAGCGGCGCCAACTCGCCGTCGACGCGCTTGTCGAGCTTCTTCGCGGCCTTGGCTCGACCTTTGGATAGCTCCTCGGCCCGAGCGGCATAGCTCGCGCGTGCCGTTTCGACCGCGCGCGTGAGAGCGCCGATGCGGCTCTCGGCGGTACGCAGCGCCTCGAGCCGAGTTTCGAGCGTCGCGCGCAGTTCGGCGAGCGCGTCGACGGCGACGCCGTGCTTGCGCGCGGCTTCGCGGAGCGCGTGCAGGCGGTCGTCGGCTTCCTCAAGCTTGCGCGGATCGAGATCGAGGGCGCTGCCGATGGAGGAGAGCGCCCGCGAGGCCTCGGAAAGCTCGGCGGCCGCGCGGTCGAGCCCGGCGAGGGCGGGATCGAGCCGGCTGCCGGCCTGGACCTGCACACGAGCGAGTGCGCGCTGGGCCTGGCCGATGGCGCGCTCTGCGCCGCGTTCGCCGACGAGATCGGCCAGCGCGGCGTTGATCGTCTCGACCAGGCGGCCGGCATTGGCGAGCAGCGTGCGTTCCTCGGTCAGGGCCGACTCCTCGCCCGGCTTCGGATCGAGGCGCTGCAGTTCCTCGACCGAGGCGGCGAGGAAGCTTTCCTCGCTACGAGCGCGGCCGGCATCGGCCTCGGCAGTGGCCAGCGCCTCGGCGGCTTCCCGCCACGCGCCGTGCGCCTCGGCGGTCGCTCGCGCCTCGCGTGCAAGACCGCCGAAGGAATCGAGAAGCTCGCGGTGCGTCTGAGGATCGAGCAGGCCGCGCTGGTCGAACTGCCCGTGGATCTCGACCAGGGTGTCGCCGATGCGGCGCAGCAGGCCGACCGAGATCGACTGGTCGTTGACGAAGGCGCGGCTCTTGCCGTCGGCGGAGACGGTACGACGGAGCACGAGCGGCTGCTCGGCCGGAAGGCCGGCTTCGCTCATCAATGCGAAGGCCGGATGTTTCTCGGCGATCTCGAAGGCGGCGCTCACCGTCGCCTGGGCGGCGCCGGCACGGACCAGCCCGGTCTCAGAGCGCGCGCCGAGGGCGAGGCCCAGCGCATCCAGCAGGATCGACTTGCCGGCGCCAGTCTCTCCGGTCAGCACGGCCAAGCCGGGTTCCGCATCGATCTCGAGGCGGTCGATCAGCACGACGTCGCGGATGTCGAGGCGCGTCAGCATGGGCGGGCGGAGCGTGCCAAAGCCGTAGCCAAGTGGCAAATCACGCCCGCCACGACGAGGTCGACGCTAGAACAGCGAGCCGAAGGTGCGGCCGAACCAGCCCTTGCTGTCGGAGGCGACGCCCTGGCCCTGCACCAGCGCATAGGCATCGCGGTACCAGTCGCTGCCAGGGTAGTTGTGGCCGAGCACGGCGGCGGCGGCCTGCGCCTCGTCGCGGATGCCGAGCGCCAGATAGGCCTCCGTAAGGCGTAGCAACGCTTCCGGCACCTGCTCGGTCGTCTGGTAGTTGTCGACCACACGGCGGAAGCGATTGATCGCGGCGAGGTACTGGCCGAGTCGAAGATAGTAACGCCCGATCTCCATGTCCTTGCCCGCGAGATGGTTGCGGGTCAGGTCGATCTTGAGAGCCGCGTCGCGCGCGTAGCGCGAGTCGGGGAAGCGTCGAACCACCTCGTCGAGCGCCTTGAGCGCGCGGTCGGTGATCTCCTGGTCGCGGCCGACATCGGCGATCTGCTCGTAGTAGCTGAGGCCCTTCAGATAGTAGGCGTAGGGCGCATCGCGGTTGCTCGGGTGGAGCTCGATGAACTGGTCGATCGCCTGGATCGCTTCGTCGTACTTGTTTGCCTGGTAGAAGGAGAAGCCGGCCATCAGCTGGGCCTTGGTCGCCCAGGCGGAGTAGGGGTGCTGCCGCTCGACCTCCTCGAACTCCCGGGCGGCCCTCAAGTAGAGGCGTTCTTCCAGCGAGTTCAGGGCTGTGTTGTAGAGATCCTCGACCGGCTTCTCGACGTAGGCGGGGGCCTTCTCCGCGCAGGCGGCGAGAAGAAGCATCAGAACGGGCACAAAGAATCGGAGGGAACCCATGGCGCCTATATACCGACGCCGGCGCGGGCTGTCAGCCGCCTCAGGCGGTGGCCGCGAACCGGCCGTCGATCGCGGGGACGACAGCCGGAAGGTCGACCCAACGCCAGGCGGCTGGATCGGAGAAGAGCTGGACCAGCGCCGCGTGGTGCAGATGATGGCCCGAGCGGTGGCCGTGGAAGCGGCCGAGCAAGGGACCGCCGGCGAGGTAGAGGTCGCCGACCGCGTCCAGCATCTTGTGACGGACGAACTCGTCGTCGTATCGGAGCCCACCCTCGTTCATGACGCCGTCGGCGGTCACCACCACGGCGTTGTCGAGGGAGCCGCCGCGGGCGAGGCCGGCGGCGCGCAGCTTGTCGAAATCGTGCAGGAAGCCGAAGGTGCGGGCGCGGCTGATCTCGGACTTGAAGGTGCCGTTGGCGAGGCGGACCTCGCCCTTCTGATGGCCGATCACCGGGCTGTCGAAATCGATATCGAAGCTGATCGTGGTCACCGAGGCCGGCGCCAAGCGCACGAAGCAGTCAGTGGTGCCGACTTCGACTTCCTTGAGGATCTTCATCGCGCGCCGCGCGACCGGCTGCTCGACGACACCGGCGCACTCGATCAGAAACATGAAGGGCGCCGAGCTGCCGTCCATGACCGGAACCTCCGGCCCGTCGAGCTCGACGATCGCATTGTCGATCTCGGAGCCGGCCAGCGCCGCCATCAAATGCTCGACCGTGGCGACGAAGGGGCCGCCGGGGAGGCCGATGCGCGTGCAGAGGCGGGTCTCGACGACGTTGCGCCAGCTGGCAGCAATGTCGACCGGACGATCACCGTCGGTGCGGCGGAAGACGATACCGCTATCCGCTTCCGCCGGCTTCAGGACCATCTCGACCTTGGCGCCCGAATGGAGCCCGATGCCGGCGCAGCGGATCGGCGACTTGAGCGTGCGCTGCAGCATGACGTCGCTACGACCGGTCACGCGCCTTGCCATGGCACGGGCGGGAGGCAGGTCGAGCTTGGGCCGGGGATCGTTGAGGGCGGTCGTCATCCGTAGTGTCACTTAGACCTTATCCCCGGGGGTGTCACTTCACCTTTTATTACCGAGTGTTACCAGGGATCCAGGAAATAGATTAGTCAGATCAAATGCTTAAAAGAAAAAAGGGACCCCGTCCGCAGGCTGCGGACGGGGTTCGGGAAGGAAGCGTTACGTCAGTTCGCCTGGCGCCGGAGGAAGGCCGGGATCTCCAGGAGGTCGTCGTCATGGGTCGGCTTCAGCCGATCGGACGGATCGAGGTTGCCAAGCTTGGTTTGCTGCGGCTGCGTCCTGACCGGTTCGCGCGCCGGCGGCGGGGCGATCCGGGCAGACGTCGTCGGGGCGGGGACTGCGGCGGCCGCCGGCGCCGGCTGCGGCTCGGCCGGGCGAGCCCGTCCAAGGCCGGTGACCCGGGTGAACAGGCTTTCTTTCAGCGGCTCCCGGCTGCCATTGGCGATCGCCGCGGCAGCGAAGGGATCGGCCTCGATCCGGGCGGCCTGGGTCACGACCGGGCGGGCAGCCAGAACCGGCTCGCGCGTGATCGCGGGAGCGGGGGCAGGCGTGGGCTCGATCTTGGCTTGGACCGGCTTCGACTCGATACGAGGCTCGGCGGCGATCGGCTCGGGCGTGGTCAGCTCCAGCACGGGCTCGGCGGTTGCCGGGGCCGGCTCCGCCATGACCGGCGCGGGAACGGTAACAGCCTGAGAAACGATCGGGGCGGCCTGGGCCATCACCGGTGCCGGGGTCATCACCGGCTGCGGCGCCAGGGCTGAGCTGCCATGGATCATCGGCGGCGCATAGGCCGCGATGGACGGAGCCGGGGCGGCCGGACGCGAGGGCTGCGAGCGGGCGACCACGGCGAGCTGCGGACGCGGCGGCTTCTGAGCCGAGGCTTCCGAGGCGATGCCCGTGGCGACCACCGAGACGCGCATGCGGCCCTGCATCGCTTCGTCGAAGGTCGAGCCGAAGATGATGTTGGCGTCGGCGTCGACTTCCTCGCGGATGCGGTTCGCGGCCTCGTCGACCTCGAACAGCGTCATGTCCATGCCGCCGGTGATGTTGATGAGGACGCCCTTGGCCCCCTTCATCGAGGAGTCCTCGAGCAGCGGATTGGCGATCGCCTTCTCGGCCGCGTCGATGGCGCGCTTCTCGCCCTCGGCCTCGCCGGTGCCCATCATCGCCTTGCCCATCTCGCCCATCACCGTGCGGATGTCGGCGAAGTCGAGGTTGATGAGGCCGGGCATGATCATCAGGTCTGTGACGCCGCGCACGCCCATGTGCAGCACGTCATCGGCCATCTTGAAGGCGTCCGCGAAGGTCGTCTTCTCGTTGGCGATGCGGAAGAGGTTCTGGTTGGGGATGATGATGAGCGTGTCGACATACTGCGACAGCTCCTCGATCGCCGACTCGGCGATCCGCATCCGGTGCTGGCCCTCGAAGTGGAAGGGCTTGGTCACCACGCCGACAGTGAGGATGTCGCGCTCGCGGGCGGCACGCGCGATCACTGGGGCTGCGCCGGAGCCGGTGCCGCCGCCCATGCCGGCGGCGATGAAGACCATGTTGGAGCCGACGAGGTGCTCCATGATCTCCTCGATGGCTTCTTCCGCGGCGGCACGGCCGACATCGGGCCGGGCGCCGGCGCCGAGGCCCTGGGTCACGCGCTGGCCGAGCTGGATGCGCCGGTCGGCAAGCGTCTGGCCGAGCGACTGCGCATCGGTGTTGGCGACGACGAACTCGACACCTTCGAGATTCGAACGGATCATGTTCGAGACCGCGTTGCCGCCGGCACCGCCGACGCCGACCACGGTGATGCGAGGCTTGAGCTCTTGATCCTTAGGCACGCTGATGTTGATCGACATTGCTTCCACTCCCGTATCCAGTCCTGGGGGTAACGTGGGACGACGCGCGGCCTTTGTGGTTGAGACTTCCGGGCCGCATCAGAAGTTCTCTTTGAGCCAGCTGCCGATCCGGCCGAAGAGGCCGGACGACGGCGGGCGCATGAGCGGAGCATGACCGTGCCTGGCGGCATCGGTCGGACCGGCGACGGCATAGGCGACGAGGCCGGTCGAGGTGGCGAAGGCAGGGTTGCTCGCAGCTTCGGGCAGCCCTGAGATCCTCAGCGGGCGGCCGAGCCGCACCTGCTTGTCGAGGATGATGCCGGCGAGCTCGCGCACGCCCTGAAGCTGGCTGGCGCCGCCGGTGAGCACGACGCGGCGGCCGACGAGCTTGTCGAAGCCGGAGGATTCGAGCCGGGCGCGGACGACCTCGAAGGTCTCCTCGAGCCTGGGCTGGATGATCTGGTTCAGGAACGACTTCGGCACGTGGTTAGGCGCTCCGCGCCTTTCCTCGCCGACCAGAGGCACGTCGATCAGCTCGCGCTCGTCGATGGCCCCGGACGTGGCGCAGCCATGCAGCGTCTTCAGCCGCTCGGCCTCGTTGAGCGGCGTCGAGAGACCGCGGGCGATGTCGGAAGTCACGTGGTTGCCGCCGATGGGCGCCACGTCGGTATGAACGACGGCGCCGTCGAAGAAGACGGCGAGCGACGTCGTGCCGCCGCCCATGTCGATCAGCGTGACGCCCAGGTCCATCTCGTCCTCGACCAGGGTCGAGAGCCCGGAGGCGTAGGGCGAGACGACCATGTCCTCGATGTCGAGATGGCAGCGCTGCACCACGGTCGAGAGATTGCGGAGCGCGCTCGACGCCGCCGTGACCGTGTGCATCGAGGCGCCGAGACGGTCGCCGAACATGCCGCGCGGATCGCGGATGCCGCGGCTGCCGTCGATGGCGAAGCCGACGGGGATCGAGTGGATCAGGTCACGATCGGCATGGCCGTTGGTGCGCGGCTGGCGGCCCTGGTCGAGCACGCGGCGGATATCGGTGTCGTTGACCTCGTGGCCGGCGATGGCGACCTCGACCGCGATCGTCTCGGAGACCGGGGCACCAGCCGAGCAGTTGACGATGACCTTGGCGATGGTCTCGCCCGCCATTTTCTCGGCGGCGTTGACCGCGGCGAGGATCGAGGCCTCGGCATCGTCCATGCCGGTGATCGCGCCCGAGCGCACGCCCTTGGCGACGACATGGCCGAGCCCCGCGATCCGCGGCGAGCCGCCCTCTGTGCGAGCGATCACGCAGCACACCTTGCTCGAGCCGATATCGAGCGCGGCGATGGTGCCGGTGCGGGTCTTGCCGTTGGCTTTGGCCATGTCCTTAAGTCCGCGCCCCTTTGCTCAAGTCTGCTTCGGCGAGCCCTTGCGCTTCGTCTGGTCCGGGTTGACCCGGATGACGAAGCGGTCGGGAAGGCGGAGATCGATGGTGACGACGTCGCGGCCGAGCACCTTCTGCTCACGCTCGAGCACCGCCAGCTGTGCCCAGGCCGCGGCGATGTCGTTCTCGGGGAGGCGGACGTCGATGCCGTTGTCCATCTGCAGATTCCAGCGCCGCTCGCCGACGCGGATCGCGGCGTTGACCCGGCGCTCGAGCTGCGGCTCGGTCGAAAGCAACGCCAGCAGCTCCGGCGCGCCCTTCGGCGCGTCGTCGCCGACCAGCGTAACCAGGTGGCGGAAGCGGTCGAGCCCGGAACGGAGGACGATCGCCCCCTCGCGATCGACCAGCACGAGCTTGCCGTTGCGCTGCCAGAGCGCCATCGGCACGCGCTCCTCGATGGCGATGGCGATGACGCCCGGAAGACGGCGCTCGACCCGGGCGTCGCGCACCCAGGAGAGTCGCTTCAGGCGCTGGCGCACGGCTTCGGGATCGACGGAGAGGATCGGCGTGCCGCGCTGCACGTCGATCGCGGCCAGCATGTCGGCGGCCGCGGTCTCGCTACGGCCGGTGACGGTCACGTCCTGCACCGAAAGACCGAGATCGGCGGTCATGAAGAGGACCCCGCGGCTCAGGCGCTCGGCAGCGGCGCCGATCGTGCCAGCGCGCCAGACCTCGAACGCGCCATAGCCCCCGGCACCGAGGACGGCAGCGGCAGCGAGCCCGAGTGCCGCGGGTCGGAGCCATTTCGGCCACGAGCGACGGCGGCGCGGACGCCGCTTGTCGGAATCGCTGATCAGGAATCGCATCGCGCCTCCTCGACCATCCAGGTCACGAGGTCGGTGAAGGAAATCCCGAGGAACGCCGCCTGCTCGGGCACGAGCGACAGCGGCGTCATCCCGGGCTGCGTGTTGATCTCGAGGAAGATGAGGCGACCGGGCGCCGGCCCGGAATCGTCGTAGCGAAAGTCGGAGCGGCTGACGCCGCGGCAGCCGAGCGTCCGATGCGCCTGCAGCGCCACCGCCATCGCCTGGTCGAAGATCGCCTGCGGAACGGGCGCCGGCAGCAAATGGTCCGCTTTCCCATCCGTGTATTTGTTCGTGTAGTCGTAGAAGCCGGTGCGCGGCCGGATCTCGGTTACGGTCAGCGGCTTGTCGCCCATCACCGCAACCGTCAGCTCACGGCCGGCGACGTAGCGCTCGACCAGGACCTCTTCGCCGTAGCGCCAATCGTCCTGCGGGGCGAGGTTGTCGCCTTCGCGGACGATGCGGACGCCGATCGACGAGCCTTCGGCGATCGGCTTGATCACATAGGGTGCATCCATGGCGCGGCCGGCGAAGGCGCTGGAGCGGTCGACGACGCGGTGCTCGGCGAGAGGGATGCCGATGGCCGAGCAGATCTCCTTGGTCCGCACCTTGTTCATGGCGATGGCGGACGCCATCACGCCTGAATGCGTGTAGGGGATGGCGAGGATGTCGAGCAGCCCTTGGATACGGCCGTCCTCGCCGAAACGCCCATGCAGCGCGTTGAAGCAGATATCCGGCTTGGCCTGAGTCAGCACCTTGGCGATGTCGCGGCCGACATCGATCTCGGAGACCTTGAAGCCGGCGGCCTTGAGCGCCTTCGAGCATTCGCGGCCGGTGACCAGCGACACCTCGCGCTCGCTCGACCAGCCGCCCATCAGCACGGCGACGTGCTTTGTCATCACGTGGCCTCCCCGATGATGCGGATTTCCCAGCGGAGCTCGATGCCGCTCATGTCGCGCACGCGCCGGCGGATCTCCTCGCCGAGGCCTTCGATGTCGGCGGCGGTCGCTTCGCCGGTGTTGATCAGGAAGTTGGTGTGCTTCTCCGAGACCTGGGCGCCGCCGACCTGGAAGCCGCGAAGACCTGCCTTGTCGATCAACTCCCAGGCCTTGGCGCCTTGAGGATTGGCGAAGGTCGAGCCACCGGTACGGGCACGCACGGGCTGGCTGGCTTCGCGCTGGGCGCGGATGTCCTGGATGCGGGCGAGGATCGCCTCCGGATCGCCAGCCTCGGCCTTGAGCACGGCCTTGGTGAAGATCCATGAGTCGGGCACGCCGGAATGGCGGTAGGTGAGGCCGAGCTCGGCCGGCGCGAGCCGGCGGATCTGGCCGCGATCGTCGATTGCTTCGGCGGCGAGGATGACGTCGACCATCTCGCGGCCATAGGCACCAGCGTTCATGCGAAGCGCGCCGCCGATGGTGCCGGGAATGCCGGACAGGAACTCGAGCCCGGCAATCGCCTCCTGCTGCGAGGTCAGCGCAACATTGACGTCGAGCGCTCCGGCGCCGGCTTCGAGCGTGTCGCTGGCGCGGCGGATCTCGGCGAAGCCGCGGCCGAGGCGGACGACCACGCCGCGGATGCCGCCGTCGCGGATCAGGAGGTTCGAGCCGACGCCGATCACGGTGACGGGAACGTCGGCAGGCGTGCCGGCGATGAACTGCGCCAGATCCTCGGGATCGGCCGGGCGGAACAGCACCTCGGCCGGGCCGCCGACGCGGAACCAGGTGAGCGGTCCGAGCGCCGCGTCCTCGGTCAGGCGGCCGCGCACCTGGGGCAGGCGTTCGATCAAACGGTCGGATGTCGCCTTGAGCGCCATCATCTGATCTTCCTCAGGGCGGAAAGCTGCCCGGGCAGCGCGTTGGCCCAGGTGGTGATCGAGCCGGCGCCGAGGCAGACGACCATGTCGCCGGGCCTCGCCTGCTCGTTGACGAGCGCGGGCAGGGCCTCGGGCGAGGGGAGCGCCATCACGCTGCGATAGCCGCGCTGCTGCAGACCGCTGACGAGCGCGTCGCGTGTCGCGCCCTCGATCGGCGGCTCGCCGGCGGCGTAGACGTCGGCGACGATGACCGTGTCGGCATCGTTGAAGCAGGCGCAGAAGTCCTCGAACAGGTTGGAGAGTCGCGTGTAGCGATGCGGCTGCACCACGGCGATGACACGGCCGGTGGGGCAGGCGGAACGCGCGGCCTTGAGCACCGCCGAGATCTCGACGGGGTGATGGCCGTAATCGTCGATGACGGTGATGCCGTCGACCTCGCCCGTCTTGGTGAAGCGGCGCTTGACGCCGGCGAAGGTGGCCAGCGCCTTCCGCATCACCTTCTCGTCGAGACCCATCTCATGGCCGACGGCGATCGCCGCGAGCGCGTTCTGGACGTTGTGCAGGCCGTACATCGGCAGCGTCATGTCGGTCATCGTGCGGCGCTCGCCACGCAGGCGATCGGTGACGACGACGCCGAACGTCGCGCCGGCGGTGGTGATCTGGACGTCGATGCCGCGGATCTCGGCCTGCGGCGAGAGGCCATAGGTGACGATTTTCCGGTCGCCGACGCGCGGGATCATCGCCTGCACCACCGGGTGGTCGATGCAGAGCGCAGCGAAGCCGTAGAAGGGGATGTTGGCGACAAAGGTGTCGAAGGCCTGCTGCACCTTCTCGAAGGTCCCGTAGAACTCCATGTGCTCGGGATCGATGTTGGTGACGACGGCGATCGTCGCCGGCAGCTTGGTGAAGGTGCCGTCGGATTCGTCGGCCTCGGCGACCAGCCACTCTCCTGCGCCCATGCGGGCGTTGGTGCCGTAGGTGTTGACGATGCCGCCGATGATCGCGGTCGGATCGAGGCCGGCGGTCTCGACCAGATGGGCGATCATCGTGCTGGTGGTGGTCTTGCCGTGGGTGCCGCCGACGGCGATCGACCATTTGAGCCGCATCAGCTCGCCCAGCATCTCGGCGCGACGGACAACCGGAATCATGCGGGCGCGCGCCGCGACGACTTCCGGGTTGTCGGCCTTGACCGCCGAGGAATAGACGACGACCGCGGCGTCGCCCAGGTTCTCGGCGCGATGACCGACGGCGACGTTGATGCCGGAGTCGCGGAGCCGCTTGATGTTGTAGCCGTCCGACTGATCGGAGCCTTGAACCGAGTAGCCGAGATTCTTCAGCACCTCGGCGATGCCGCTCATGCCGATGCCGCCGATGCCGATGAAGTGAATCGTGCCGATGCTGAGAGGAAGCGCCCTCATGCGACGCTCCTTCCGGCCGGCGACTTGGACTCGTTGCCGTTCGCCGGCGCGGTCGCCAGCACGAGGTCGGCCAGACGCTCGGTGGCATCGACGACGCCGACATTGCGGGCAGCAGCGGCCATGGTGCGAAGCTTCTCCGGGAGTGCCAGCAGCGGCTGGAGCCGGGCAGCCAGCGCCTCGGCCGTAAAGGCGGGTTCGGGCATCACGATCGCCGCGCCGGCGCTTTCGAGCGCACGGGCGTTCTTGGTCTGGTGGTCGTCGGCGGCGATCGCCAGCGGCACCAGGATCGCGGGGCGGCCGGCGACGGCGGTCTCGGCGATGGTCGAGGCGCCGGCGCGGCCGATGGCGAGGTGTGCGGCAGCCAGGCGATCCGGAAGATCCGCGAAGAAGGGCGAGAGCTCGGCGGAGAGGCCGAGCCCGGCATAGATGCCGCGTACCGCTTCGATATCGTCGGCACGCACCTGCTGAACGATGCGGAGGCGCCGGCGCATGCCGTCGGGCAGCCGGCCGATCGCCTCGGGGATCACGCGCGAGAACAGGCTGGCGCCCTGGCTCCCGCCGGTGACGAGCAGCGTCAGCGCGCCCTCCGGGCCGAACGCCGGGTAAGGCTTGCCGGCGAGGGCGGTGATCTCGGGGCGGACCGGGTTGCCGGTGACCGCGAGCTTGGCGCGGTCGGCGTTGGACACACCCTCGATCTCGGCGAAGCCCGTGGCGATGCGCCGGGCCATCGGCGCGACAAGGCGATTGGCGCGGCCGAGCACGGCGTTCTGTTCATGCAGCACGGTCGGCAGGCCGAGGCGATGGGCAGCCAGCATGGCCGGGACCGAGGCATAGCCGCCGAAACCGACGACCACGGCCGGCCTGAGCCGGCGCAACAGCAGCCAGGCCTGTGCCGTGCCGAGCAGGAGCTGGACGCCAGCCTTGACCTTGGCGACAAAGGAGGCGCCCGCCATCGCCGCAGCGCGTACGCGGTGGATGGCGAGATCGCCGTCGGCCAGCGTGAAAGCCTGTCCACGGCGGTCGGTGACGAGCGCGATCGCCATGCCGCGGCGCACCAGCGCCTGCGCCAGGGCGGCGGCGGGGAACATGTGGCCGCCGGTACCGCCGGCGGAGAGGACGATCAGGGGGCGGGTCATGCGCCGGCTCCCTGGCCGACGCGGCGGCGGGTCAGTGCGAGCATCATGCCGACGCCGAGCGCGAGCGCGAGCAGCGACGAGCCGCCATAGGAGATGAAGGGCAGGGTCATCCCCTTGGTCGGCATCAGGTGCAGCGAGGAGGCCATGTTGATGAAGGCCTGCAGGCCGAACTGCACGAGGAGCCCGGTCGAGGCGAGGATGACGAAGAGGTTCGTGTCGCCGCGCAGCCGCAGCAGCCCGCGGACGACGACGAAGGCGAAGAGCCCGACGATCAGAAGGCAGACGAAGAGGCCGTACTCCTCCCCGGCAACGGCGAAGATGAAGTCGGCATGCACGTCGGGGATGACGTCCTTGACCATGCCCTCGCCCGGGCCGCGGCCCCAGAGGCCGCCATTGCGGAAGGCCTCGAGCGAGCGGCTGACCTGGAAGGAGTCGCCGGCGGACTTGTCGAGGAATCGATCGATGCGGCTGGCCACGTGAGGCAGCATGAAGTAGGCGCCGCCGATGCCGCCGACGCCGAGGATCACCAGCAGCACGACCCAGAAGATCGGAAGGCCGGCGAGGAACAGCTCGGCGAACCAGATCGACGACAGCACGACCGCCATGCCGAGATCCGGCTGCAGCAGGAGAAGCGAGACCAGGCCGAGGAACAGGACGGTGGAGATCAGGTTGCCGGGAACGCCTTCGCCCTTCTTCTGCTCGGCCAGCATCCAGGCGGAGACGACGGCGAAGCAGGGCTTCACGAACTCCGACGGCTGCAGCGAGAAGGAGGCGATCGAGATCCAGCGTTTCGCACCCTTGATCTCGGCGCCGTAGAGGAAGGTCAGCAGCAGCATGCCGACGCCGATGCCGAGCCCGAGCACGGCGAGGCGCCGGACCTGGATCGGGTTGAGCAGCGAGACGCCGATCATCAGCGCGAAGGCCGGCAGCAGCAGCGCGAACTGGCGGCGGACGAAGTAGAATCCGTCGAGATTCAAGCGCTGCGCGACGGCCGGGCTCGCCGCCAGGATCATGATGATGCCGACGAAGGCGATGCCGGCGATCGCGGCGAGCGCCCAGCGATCGACGGTCCACCACCACCGGCCGAGCACGCTGGTATCGGTGCGGGAGATCGTGGTCATCAGGCACGGTCCCCGGGAAGTGCATCGACGAGGCCGCGGAAGGTCTCGCCGCGCGCCTCGAAATCGGCGAACTGGTCGAAGGAGGCGCAGGCGGGTGACAGCAGCACGATCGCGTTCGCGCTCTTGTCGGCGCGCGCCTTCGCCGCCGCCGCGGCGACGGCCGAGGAGAGATCGCCCGAGCGCGTGTAGGGCACGCGGCCGTCGAGCGTGCGGGCGAAGCTGTCGGTCGCCTCGCCGATCAGGAAGGCATGCCGGACATTCGGGAAGAGGGGGATGAGCGACTCGATGCCGCCTTCCTTGGCGCGGCCGCCGGCGATCCAGTAGATCGCGTCATAGCAGGCAAGCGCCTTGCTCGCGGCGTCGGCGTTGGTGGCTTTCGAGTCGTTGACATAGGTGACGCCGTCGATCGTCGCGACGCGCTCCTGGCGATGCGCGAGGCCTGGATAGGTGATGAACGAGCGGGCGATGGCGCGATGGCCGATCTCGAACTGGCTCGCAACGGCATAGGCGGCGGCTGCGTTCTGCCAGTTGTGGCGGCCCGGCAGGGTCGGCGCGAGTCGCAGATCGAGGACCGGCGTGCCCCATCCGCCGGTATCGTCGGTGAGCAGGCCGTCCTCGACGAAGACGCCGCCCATCACCATGCGCGTCGCCGAGACCGGCATGACGTGCTGGCGGCCATTGGCGACGAGGTCGTCGTAGATCGCCTCGGACTCCGGATCGTCGATGGCGACGACCGCGGTGTCCTCGCTGTCCTGGCGCTCGAAGATGCGGCGCTTGGCAGCGATGTAGCCCGGCATGCCGCCATGGCGGTCGAGGTGGTCGGGCGCGATGTTGAGCAGCACCGAGACGTCGAAGACGAGCCGAGGGATCAGCTCGAGCTGGTACGACGACATCTCCAGCACGTAGATGCCGCCCTTGCCGAGCGGCGCCAGGGACAGCGCCGGGACGCCGAGATTGCCGCCGACCTGGATCGGACGGCCGGTCTCCTTGAGCAGATGGCCGATGAGCGTCGTCGTCGTCGACTTGCCGTTGGTGCCGGTGATGCCGATGAAGCGGGCCTGCGGGCAGGCACGGCCGAGCAGCTCGACGTCGGAGAGCAGCGGCACGCCGGCGGCCTTGGCGCGCACGGCGACCGGATGCGGTTTCGGATGGGTATGCGGGATGCCGGGGCTGATCACGAGGCCGAGGAAGCCTGAGAGATCGGCCTCGGCGAGATCGCGGCAGATGATCCCCTTGGACGCGGCACGCTCGCGCTTCGCCGCGTCGTCGTCCCAGGCCCAGACCTCGGCGCCGGATGTCGCGAGCGCCGCAGCCGCGGCGAGTCCGGAACGCGCGAGGCCGAGCACGGCCACGCGTTCCTTCTCGACGCTGGGGATGCGGATGCTCTCGCCCATTCCTCTACCGGACCTTCAGGGTGGAGAGGCCGATGACGGCCAGGATCACGGCGATGATCCAGAAGCGGATGACGATGGTCGGCTCGGCCCAGCCCTTCTTCTCGAAGTGGTGGTGGAGCGGCGCCATGCGGAACACGCGCTTGCCGGTCAGCTTGAAGGAGGCGACCTGGACCATCACCGAGACGGTCTCGAGCACGAAGAGCCCGCCGATGATCGCCAGCACCAGCTCGTGCTTGGCGACGACGGCGATCGCGCCGAGCGCGCCGCCGAGGGCGAGCGAGCCTGTATCGCCCATGAACACCATGGCCGGCGGTGCGTTGAACCAGAGGAAGCCGAGACCTGCGCCCATCAGCGCGCCGCAGACGATGGCGAGCTCGCCGGAGCCGGGCACGTGGTGGATCGCCAGGTAGTTGGCGAAGACCGTGTTGCCGGCGAGGTAGGCGATCAGCGCGAAGCAGCCGGCGGCGATGATAACCGGGCCGATCGCGAGCCCGTCGAGGCCGTCGGTCAGGTTGACGGAGTGCGAGGCGCCTACCATCACCAGCACCGCGAAGGGCACGAACATCCAGCCGAGCGGGATCAGGAAGGACTTGAAGAAGGGCACCGCGAGCGAGGTCGCGAGCGGCTCGCGCGTGTAGAGCACGATGATCGCCGCGGCGGCGACCGCGATCAACACGGTCGCGGCGAGCTTGATCCGGCCGGGAAGTCCGCCCGAGGAGCGGCGCACCAGCTTCATGTAGTCGTCGGCGAAGCCGACGAGGCCGAAGCCGAGCGTCACCAGCATCACCGCCCAGACATAGGCGTTGGTGAGGTCCGCCCAGAGCAAGGTGGAGACCGTCATCGCCAGCAGGATGAGGAAGCCGCCCATGGTGGGCGTGCCGCGCTTGGTGATGAGGTGGCCTTCCGGACCGTCGGCGCGGATCGGTTGCCCTTCCTTGCCCTGCTTCGACTTGAGCCAGCGGATGACGGCAGGACCGAACACGAAGGACACGACAAGCGCCGTCACCACTGCCGCGCCCGCGCGGAAGGTGAGGTATCGGATCAGGTTCAACGGCGTGAACTGATCGACCAGCGGCAGCAGCAGGAGATAAAGCACGTCCCTTACCTCCCGCCTTCGATGCGGCCGCGCGCGGAGATCGCGGCGACGATCGGGGCCATGTTGGTACCGAGCGAACCTTTGACGGTGACGACATCGCCGGCGCGGATCGCGGCCGCGGCGATCGGCGCCATCTCGGCGCTCGCCTCGGTCCGGGTCGCGACCAGGCCGGGAGGCAGCGCCTCGGCGAGGTGACGCATCAGCGGGCCGACCAGGAACAGCTGGTCGATGTGATTGGCGGTGACGGCGGGGGCGAGGCGGGCATGGAGGCCGGGTCCTGCATCGCCGAGCTCGCGCATGTCGCCGAGGATCGCGATGCGCCGTCCGCCGGGAGCAGGGGCGACGCGGCCGAGGATCTCGAGCGCGCCGGCCACCGAAACGGGGCTGGCGTTGTAGCTGTCGTCGATCAGCTCGAAGCTGCCGCCGGCGGCGAGCCGGACGGTGCGGCGGAGCCCGCGGCCTTTGAGCACATTGAGCCGCCCTAGCGCGGTGAAGGACGGCTCGAGCGGAAGTCCGAGGGCGGTGACCGCGCCGAGGACGGCGAGCGTGTTCATCGCCCAGTGGCGGCCGGGAACCGGCAGCCGGTAGACATGGCGGCGGCCGAGGATCTCGGCGACCACGGTCGACTCGGCCTCGTTGAGCGCGACGTCGATGAGGCGGGCCTCGGCGAGGGTATGCGTGCCGAAGCCGATGATGCGCGCGGCGCCCGAGGCGCGGGCCTTCGCCGCGAGGCGCTCGAAATGCGGATTGTCGCGGTTGAGCACGGCGAAGCCGCCTGGCTCGAGTCCCTCGAAGACCTCGGCCTTGGCATCGGCGATCGCCTCGACCGAGGGGAAGAACTGCAGATGCACGGCCTCGACCGTGGTCACGATCGCGCCATGCGCGTGCGTGACCCTGGCGTTCGGTCCGATCTCGCCGGCGCGATTCATGCCGAGCTCGAGCACGGCGAAGGCAGCATCGTCCGGGAGTCGGGCGAGCGAGAGCGGCGCGCCGGTCGAGCTGTTGAGGTTGCCGACGCTGGCGTAAGTGCTGCCATGCGGCGAAAGCGCCAGGCGCAGCGCCTCCTTGGTCCCGGTCTTGCCGACCGAGCCGGTGACCGAGACGATGCGCGCCTGCGAGCGCGCCCTTGCGCGCGCCGCCAGCGCCATCAGCCCGGCCATCGTGTCCTGGACGACCAGCAGCGGCCGGTTCGGCCGGATCGCCGGGATCTCGTGCACCATCGCGGCGATGGCGCCGCGCTTGAAGGCGTCGGCGAGGAAAGCATGGCCGTCGGTCGTCTCGCCCTTGAGCGCGACGAAGAGATCACCCGGCATGACGTTCCGGCTGTCGAGGGCGACGCCGGTCGCTTCCCAGGAAAGCCCGTCGATGCGGCCGCCGGTCGCGGTGGCTGCGTCCGCGGAGGTCCAGAGGATCGGCACTTCGACCAGAGCGGCGCTCATGCAAGCGCTCCTATGTTTCGCTCGATCTCCGACACCGCGTTGCGGCTGACGGTTGCATCGTCGAAGGGAATCGTGCGCGTGCCGACGATCTGGCCCTGCTCATGGCCTTTGCCCGCGACCACCAGCACGTCTTCGGGCTCGAGCCCGACGATGGCCTCGCGGATCGCCGTGGCGCGGTCGCCGATCTCGCGTGCGTTGGGGCAGCCGGTGAGGACCTGGCGGCGGATCTTCGCCGGATCCTCGGTGCGCGGGTTGTCGTCGGTGACGATGACGATGTCGGCATGGCGCTGCGCCGCTTCGCCCATCAGCGGGCGCTTGCCGGGATCGCGGTCGCCGCCGGCGCCGAAGACGATCGCGAGCCGGCCGGTGACGTGCGGGCGAAGCGCCGACAGCACCGTGTCGATGCCGTCGGGCGCATGCGCGTAGTCGACGAAGATCTTGGCGCCGTTCCGCCGCTCGGCGACGAGCTGAAGCCGGCCGGCGACGCCTTCGAGGCGGGCGAGCGCCTCGGCGGCCTTGGCGAAGGGCGCGCCGCAGGCGACGACGAGGCCGAGCGCGACCAGCGCGTTGCTCGCCTGGAAGGCGCCGAGCAGCGGCAGTCGGATCTCGACGGCGGCGCCGCCGAAGGAGAGACGCAGCTTCTGACCTGCGGAGTCGGGCAGGCGCAGCAGAAGGCGGATGTCGGCGCAGGCGGCGGCGCCGACCTTGAGCGTACGGAGCCCGCGCTTCTTGGCGGCGACCTCGAGCTGGGTCGACTCGGCGACGTCGGCGTTGAGCACCGCG
The DNA here is from genome assembly GCA_016869375.1 of Alphaproteobacteria bacterium. Lineage (GTDB taxonomy): Bacteria > Pseudomonadota > Alphaproteobacteria > SHVZ01 > SHVZ01 > SHVZ01. The sequence continues at coordinate 41,067 of VGEH01000009.1, forward strand.
GTGCCGCCATCGACGAGGATTCGCTCGAACAGGATGCGTTTGGAGGCGAGATAGGCCTCCATCGTGCCGTGATAGTCGAGATGGTCGCGGGTCAGGTTGGTAAAGGCGCCGGCCTTGACCTTGAGCCCGTCGAGACGGCCCTGGTCGAGACCGTGGCTCGATGCCTCGATCGCGAGGTTGGTCACGCCGGCGTCGACCAGCTCGGACAGCGTCTCGTGCAGCGCGATCGGGTCGGGCGTGGTCAGGGACGGGCGCGTCGGGCGGCCGGGAATGATGACGCCGAGCGTGCCGATCGAGGCCGATTTCGTGCCGAGCTGCGCCCAGAGCTGGCGGGTGAAGTCGGCGACGGAGGACTTGCCGTTGGTGCCGGTGACCGCGGCGATGGTCTCAGGCTGGCTGCCGTAGAAGCGCGCAGCAATACGCGCGAGCCGGCGGCGCGGCGTCGGATCGGTGATCAGGGCAACGCGCTCGGCGCCGTCGGGCAGGTGGGTTCCTTCCGGCGCCAGCACGGCGACGGCGCCTGCTGCCAGCGCCTGGTCGAGGAAGGCGCGACCGTCGGCCTTGGTGCCGGGAAGGGCCGCGAACAGGAAGCCGGGGCCGACGCAGCGCGAATCCGCCGTGAGGCCGATCACCGGCAAATCCGCGAAACGGGCAAGGGCCGGATCCGGCCCGATGAGGTCAACGAGCCGCAACGCTCTTCTCCTTTGGCTGCGACTGCGAGTCGACCATGAGAAGGCGGCGGATTTCGGGCGTCTCGTCGATCGGCGGCAGGCCGACCAGAGGACCCATTCGCTGCACGATGCGCTGCACGGCGGGAGCGGCGACCCAGCCGCCGGTGGCGAAGCCGTGGGTCTTCTTGGTGCCCTTCGGCTCGTCGACCATGACCAGGACGACGTAGCGCGGATCGTGGATCGGGAAGGCGCCGACGAAGGAGGAGAGGCGGGCGCTCTTCTTGTAGCCGCCGCGGCTCACCTTCTCGGCCGTGCCGGTCTTGCCGCCGATCCAGTAGCCGGGAGCCTCGGCCTTCTTGCCGGTGCCGTCCTCGACCACGAGGCGCATCAGGCGGCGCATGGCATCGGAGGTCGCGGGCTTGAGCACCTGCTTGCCTGGCACGGGCTCGCCTTCCTTGCGCTTGATCAGGGTCGGCGGACGAAGGATGCCGCCGTTGATCACGGTCGCGATGCCGGAGGCGAGATGAGTCGGCGTCACCGACAGCCCGTGGCCGAAGGCGATGGTCATGACGTTGATCGGCCGCCAGTCGCGAGGGAATTTCGGCTTGCCCAGCTCTGGCAGCTCGAGCTGCACGGGATCGAGCATGCCGAGCTTGCGCATGAAGGCCTTCTGGCCCTCGGCACCAACCTCGAGCGCCATCTTCGCCGCGCCGATGTTCGAGGAGTGCTTGAACACCTCAGGCGTGGTCAGCCAGCGCTTCTGCGCGTGGTCGTCGTTGATGGCGAAGCGCGAGATCTTGATCGGCTCGCGCGCATCGAAGGACGAGCGCATCGTCGCCGTGCCGGCGTCCAGCGCCATGGCGATGGCGAAGGCCTTGAAGGTCGACCCCATCTCGTAGAGGCCGAGCGTGTTGCGATTGAAGCGGTTGTCGGCCGGCGCCGAGCCCGGGGCGTTGGAGTCGAAGTCGGGCAGCGAGACCATCGAGAGGATCTCGCCGGTGCGCGCATCCATGACCAGGCCGCCGCCGCCGATGGCGCTGAATTCGCTGATCGCGGCCTGAAGCTCCTCGCGCACGATGTGCTGCAGGCGGATGTCGACGGAGAGTTGCACCGGCTCGCGACCGCCACGAATCTTGGAGTCGATGGCCTGCTCGACGCCACCCAGCCCCTTGCCGTCGATATCAGCGAAGCCGACGACATGGGCCATCAGCGAGCCGTGCGGATAGATCCGCTTGTCCTCGCGCTGGAAGTAGAGGCCGGGGATCCCGAGCCGGTTGATCTCGTATTGCTGGCGCGGCGTCAGGTTGCGCTTGATCCAGAGGAAGCTGCGCCCTTCGGCAGCGAGCCTCGGCTCCAGATCCTCGACCTTGATGTCCGCCAGCACGGTCTTCAGCCGCTTCGCCGCCTCGCGCGCATCCTTGATGTCGCGCGGATCGGCGTAAAGGGAGGCGGTCGGCACGCTGGTCGCGACCAGCGCGCCCGAGCGATCGACGATGTCGACGCGGTCGGCCGCGTATCCGGCGGCGTCGTTGGCGCGCGGCAGCTCGAATTCGCGCGCGTCGTTCACCGGCTTCGAGAGAGCGAGGTCGACCAGGCGCATGCCGACGACGGCGAAGGCGATGGCGAAGACGCCCGCGGCCAGCGTGAGCCGGCCGCGGCTGGACTCGAGAACCTGCTTCGCCGCTCCCTCCAGGCGCACCACTCCGCTCGGCGGCGGCGCCACCGGGCGGAGGATGCGGGGCCTTAGGGCGACGAGGGTGCTCATGTCCCTCCGCTCAGCGCCGGACGTTTGCGAGAAGGGCTCCGTCGACGATCACGACGACGTCAGGCTTGAAGGGCTTCGAGACGAATTCGAGAGGTTTCGACTCGAAAGGCTTCGCCACCGGCTCGGCGCGGGCGACGTGGAGCGTCGACGGGCGCTTCGCCTCGACGATCTGCGTCTTCAACGACGGCGCGGGCTTGGTCGGCGTCTTCGCCGGCACGACCTTGGCGGCGACGACCGGCGCCTCGGCTTCGGCCTCGACCGGGATCAGCGAGCGCTCGGGGATCGCCGCGACCTTGCCAAACTGAGCGGGCGCGACCGGCGTCATCTCGAGATGACGGTTGGCGAGGTCGGCGAGGCGATCCGGACGGTTGAGGAACGCCCACTCGGCGTTCAGCACGTGGATCGCTTCTTGTTCCGCCTGGATCTGGCGGTTGAGCCGAACCAGCCGCTCTTCCTTGGCCTGGACCTCGTACTTCAACTGATAGAGGCCGCAGCCGATGAGTACGGCGCAGACGAGCCAGAACAAAGTCGAGCGACGGATCATCAGCATCACCTCGCTAGTGAGCTGCCGGCGCGGAGGTACGTTCCGCGACGCGCAGCCGGGCCGAACGAGCCCGGGGATTGCGATCGACCTCGGCCGGCGACGGCGTCACCGGCTTGCGCGAAAGAAGACGGAAGCTCGGCGTCTTGCCGCGGCCGGCTTCCGGGAGATGGCGCGATGGGCGCGGGCCGGAACCGGAGCGCTCGGCCAGGAACGCCTTGACCCGCCGGTCCTCGAGTGAATGAAAAGAGACGGCGGCCAGCCGGCCACCGGGCGCCAGCAACGTCTCGGCCGCGGCGAGGCCGCGATCGAGTTCGTCGAGCTCATCGTTCACCGCAAGCCGCAGCGCCTGGAAGGTTCGGGTCGCGGGATCGATGCCGTCGCCCGAGCGCGGCACCGCGCGACGGACGACCGCGGCGAGTTCGCCCGTCGTCGAAAGCGGGCGTGCCGCGATGATGGCGCGCGCGACGCGCCGCGCATGCCTTTCCTCGCCGAGGTCGGAGATGAGATCGGCAAGCTCGGCTTCAGGCAGCGAGTTGACGAGATCCGCGGCGCTCCGCCCGTCCTTCTCCATGCGCATGTCGAGCGGACCGTCGAGACGGAAGGAGAAGCCGCGACCGGCTTCGTCGAGCTGAGGCGAGGAGACGCCGAGATCGAGCGTGACGCCATCGACCTGGTCGATCCCGTCGGCCCTGGCGACTTCGGCCATGTCGCCGAAACGCGCGTGACGCAGCGTGAGGCGGCCGGCATAGCGTGCGGCGAGGCCGGCGCCGCGCACGACCGCGTCGGGATCGCGATCGATGCCGAGCACACGGCAATCCGCCGATTCGAGAAGCGCACGGCTGTAGCCGCCGAGACCGAAGGTGCCGTCGACATAGAAGCCGCCGTCCTTCGGCGCCAGCGCCGCCAGCACTTCATCGAGAAGCACGGGGACATGGACCGGAGCGTGGTCGCGGATTTCGGTCACTTGGCGCCCCCGTCCGGCCGCGATGACGGCAGCGTCGTTTTCTGGATCCGGATCCTGTCTCGGGCCTCCGACAAATGCCGTTCGAGCGCTCGCGGTTCCCAGATCTGAAACGTGCTGCCGAAGCCGGCGAAGACCGCCTGCTCGGAGATGCTGGCGTGGCTGAGAAGATCCTCCGGCAGTATCACGCGTCCCTCGGGGTCGAAGGCAAGCTGATGCGAGACGGCGAAGATGCTGCCGAGGTCGTCGCGCTGGTCGGAGAACTGATCGAGCCGGTCGTGGCCCTCGACCATCTGCTGGATCCGGTCGTAGCCGCAGCCCTCGAGCGCGGGGAGCTTCGGGTGCGGATAGACGACGATGCCGGCGAAGGATTGGTCGGAAAGCGAGGCGCGGAAAGGGGCCGGGACCGAAACACGGCCCTTCTTGTCGATCTTGTTAACGAACCGGGACAGAAAGAGTTCCATCGGTACCCCCGCCGATCCGGCCGGACCGGCTTTCTGTCCCCGAACAGGCCGATCGACCCCGCGCCGGGGCCTATCTGGGACGTCATGGGATACCATGGGACTATATGGGCGTCAATGGGATGAGCTAGTAACTCCATGGGAGAAGCCAATAATTTCAGGCTCATCCCAGGGGTTGTGGGGTCCAAAACGGAAGAGGCGAGTAATAGACTATCGTTTTCTTTATGTATTATGTTTGTTCTTTATTTGTTCTTCAATCAGGACTTTGGCGGGGTGTCAGAGTACCGAGATGAAACGTGGGTCAGGCGGCCTGTAAGCCGGGTTCTGTCCTCGCCGTGAGGCGAGGGACGACCATTCATCTGGGACGCCCGTTACCGGACGCCTCGCGCGACCAACCCGGGCGGCGGCGCGGAAATGCGCCCCCCGCCGGCCTTTCGGCTGCGGGCGGCCGCCCCTATTCGGTCTTGCTCCCGGTGGGGTTTGCCATGCCGGCCCTGTCGCCAGGACCGCGGTGCGCTCTTACCGCCCCGTTTCACCCTTGCCGGCGCGGGCGCCGGCGGTCTGTTCTCTGTGGCACTTTCCCTGGGGTCGCCCCCGCCGGGCGTTACCCGGCACCGTATTCCCGTGGAGCCCGGACTTTCCTCCCGACGCCAGTAAGTGGCGGCGAGCGGCCGTCCGGCCGTCTGACCCACGCCGTCCCATATGTCGCTGACCGCGAAGGCGTCAAGGCCGGGCTCAACCGGCCTGCGCGTCGTCCTCGATGAAGTTCTCGAGGCCCTCGATGTCGATGAGCTCGAGGGACCGGCTGCCGCGGGCGACCAGACGGCGCTTTTCCAGCTCGCCAAGGGTACGGGCCACGGTTTCGCGCGTCGTGCCGGCGGAGGCGGCGATCTCGCTCTGGGTCGGCGCTGGCTGCAGCTTGATGCGCGAGACATTGCCGCTGGTGCGGCCTCGGCCGGCGGCCCTCAGAAGCTCATGGACGATGCGCCCGGCGGCGGTGAGGCTCCGGAGGTCGTGGACGCGGACATTGGTGCCGCGGATGGCACGCGCCATCGCCTTCAGGAGGTTAAGCGCCAGCGTCGGAGTATCGCGGAGAACCTGGATGAACTCTGCGCCCGGCAGGCTCGCGGTCACTGAGTCGGTTACGGCGATGACGCTGGCCGAACGCGGGCCGCCGTCGATCGCGGCCATCTCTCCGACATGGCCGCCCGGGGCGATCTCGGCGAAGCCGATCTCGCGGCCCGTGGCCGTGAACTGCACAACCCTGAGGCGCCCGCAACGGACGAACAGCACTTCATGGCTGTCGTCATCCTGGTTGAGGATGATGGCGCCCTTTGCGTGATATTTCCACGCGCAGCGTTGCTCGATTCGGCGGACGGCTTCCGGCGAGACGCCCTTCAGCAGTTCGATCGCTGTGAGCGACTTGTCGAAACCGCCCGACTTCAGGAACGTCTCGGCGTCCATCGTCGTGCCCCCTGGCAACCGATGATGGCGCATAGCCACGGGGCATGTCTACCAAGAGCAGCCTTCAGGTAAAGCCGCGCTGTACCTTAAGCCGCTCATAAGCCTGGGTGATGGTTGCCAGCCGGTCGGTGGCGACGCGGATCGCTTCTTCGGGCATGCCGAGCCCGATCAGTCGGTCGGGATGGTGCTCGCGCACCAGCCGGCGATAGGCCGACTTGATCTCCTCGACCGGGGCGTCGGCCGGGACGCCCAGGAAGAGGCAGGGCTCACAGGCCATGAATTCCATGTGATGGGCCGAAAGCCGCTCGAAACCGCGCTCGTCGAAGCCGAAGATCTCGGCCACGCTCTTCAGATAGGCGTGCTCGCGGGGATCCAGCTCGCCATCGACGGTGGCGACGTGGAAAAGGCAGTGCATCAGCTCTTCCAGAACGGTCGAGCCCGGTTCGAAGAGGCCGGCGAGCTGGCGGGCATAGGCCTCGTAGGAATCGGGCGTGCGCTTGGCCATCTCGAAGATGCGCTCGAACTTGGCGCTTTCGGCGTCGTCAACGTGGAAGACCTGGCGGAAGGCGCGAATCTCGTCGCCCGTCACCTCGCCGTCGACGCTCGCCATCTTGGCGCCGAGCGCGATGACGCCGACGGTGAAGGCGGTGGTCCGGGTGGGGTCGGCGGCCGGCTTGAGCCGGTCGACCACCTTCTTGATGTCGTCTTCATAGGCATAGGCGGCCAGCCCGCCGACCAGCGCGCCGATCGGGCCGCCGACAGCGAAGCCGGCGGCGCCGGCCAGGATCTTGTGCCAAAGGGCCATGGCCGATGGTCGCCGCGACGCCAAGATGCCGTCAACCTTTCGACACGAGGCTGTGCGAGATTGACGCTGGGGCGCGGTCGGCGATACTCCGGCACGCGCGCTCTTTCCAGGAGGAAGGGTTGAGCCGCCGGGTGGTTCGTATCATCGTGCTCGCGCTCGCGCTGATCCTGCCGGAAGCGGCGGGCGCCGAGACGTTGAGGGCCTCGCACCAGTTTCCGGGCGACGGCATCGACTTCCGTGACGTTGCCATGCGCATGTTCGCGCGCGAGGTAGCGCAGGCGCGGATCGGCCTCGACATAAAGGTGTATCCGGGGGCGCAGCTGATGCGGCCGCGCGCGCAGTGGGACGCGCTCCGCAAAGGGCAGCTCGACCTCTCGCTGCTGCCTTTCCATTACGGCGCGCTGAAGCAGCCCGTGCTGCAGCTGGCCTTCATGCCGGGCATCGCGCTCAGCCATGCGCATGCGTCGCGCCTCAACGACTCGATCTTCCTGCGACGCCTGCAGGACCACGCCGAGGCCGAGGGCGTCGTCGTCCTTGCCGATATCTGGGTCGCCGGCGGGGTCGTCTCGCGCGGCGACTGCATCCTCGAGCCCGAGGACCTGCGCGGCAAGACGATCCGCGCCTCCAATCGCTACTACGAGCGCATGGCGCGCGAGATGGGTGCTGCCGTCGCCGAGATGGCGCCGGCCGAGATCGCCGGATCGCTCGCCGCCGGGCTCATCGACGTCGCCACCGCGACCAGCGACAGCCTCGTGCAGCTCCGCCTGCATGAGCAGGTGCAGTGCCTGACCGCACCGGGCGACCATCCCTTCATGATGATCTACGAGCCGATCGTGATCGCGCGCACGACATACGAGCAGCTGAGCCAGAGCCAGCGGCGCGCGCTGCAGAAGGCGGCTGACAAGGTCGAGACCTGGGCGCGCGATGCGGCAAGTGCCGCCGACCGCGCCATGGTCGAGACCTTCGAACGTCGGGGTGTGCGGGTGGTGCGGATGACGGCCGACCAGTCGAAGCGCTGGCGCCAGCTCGCCGTCGATACCGCGCTCGCCGATTTTCGCGCCGACAACCCGGCGGTCGGCGCCTTGATCGACCTCGCGCTGCAGGTCGACTGATCTAGCCAGCTTCTCCGAGGCGGACTGCTTCGGCGAAGTCCGCGGCGGCGATGTTGGCACCGCAGACGATCAGGCCGACGCGCTTTCCCTTCAGGCGATCCTTGAGCGGACCGAGCAATCCTGCCGTCGCTGCCGCGCCGGCCGGCTCGACCGCCAGCTTCATCTCGCGGAAGAGCAGAGCCATCGCGCGCCGCAGCGCCTGGTCGTCGACCAGCAGGATCTCGTCGATGTGCCGGCGACAGAGCTCGAAGGCGAGCGGGGTGGTGAAGGGCGGGGCCAGCGAGTCGGCGATGGTGCTGATTTTCTCCAGCCGCTCCGGCTTTCCCGATCTGAAGCTCCGGCTCATCACATCGGCCCCTTCCGGCTCGATGCCATAGACCTTGCAGTTGGGCTGCGAGAGCTTGATGGCGGTCGAGAGGCCCGAGGCGAGACCGCCGCCGCCGACCGGCACGATCACCGCATCGAGCGAGCCCGCCTGCTCGGAGAATTCGAGGCCGAGCGTGCCCGTGCCTTTCGATGTCCAGGGGCCTTCGAAGGGATGGACGAAGGTGCGGCCCTCCTCGGCCTCGATCTTCTTTACCAGCTCGAAGCCCTCGACGACATTTTCGGCGCTGATCACCTCGGCGCCATAGGCCTTGGCCCGCGCGACGCGCGCCTGGTTGGCATTCTTCGCCATCACCACCTTGGCCGAGGTGCCAACGGTCTTGGCCGCGTACGCGGCGGCGATCGCGTGATTGCCGGCGGAAATGGTGACGATGCCGCGGCCGAGCTGCTCCTTGGAGAGATTCAGCGTCACGGCAACGGCACCGCGCGCCTTGAACGAACCGGTGTGCTGGAACAGCTCGAGCTTGAGCACCGGCTCGGTCGAGCCCATGGCCTCGCCGATCTCGCGGCCGCGCCAGGTGTGGATCGGCGTCGTCAGCACATGCCGGTCGATGAGGGCGCGGGTCTGGCGGATTTCGTCCAGTGTGGGGACGTTTGTCATTGGCGAGGCCTTAGATCGGAGACAGGAGGGGCCTCAAGGGCTACCATCGGCGGCATCCGAGGTGAAGAGCGAGGACGGGCGATGGCGGCACGCTACGTGATGGACCGGGCCGAGGTGGCGAAGCTTCTCGGCGACTGCAAGGTGCTGGGTTGTATCGACGCGCTCGATGCGAGCGCCGACCGCGTCCTGTTCGCGGCGAACGGGAAGGCCGAGGCGGAGGAGATGGTCGAGGCAGGCGGGCCGGTCGCGCTCTGGTCGCGCGACGACAAGGGCTTCGTCGCCGTCGCGGACATGACGCCCATCGAGGACGGCGCCACCGTCGAGGCCTTCGCCAAGTCCGGCAAGCCCTTCGGCTTCCCGATCGAGCCGACAGCGCGGTTCGCTTCGGTGTCGCTGGCCAAGGCGTTCCCGGAGGCCGACGAGACCAAGTGGAAGAAGCTGATGCGCCTCGGCGGCTGCCGTCGCGACCGCATCACGCGGGCCGAAACCGACATCGAGGCGCTGCTTGCGAAATTCAAGCCGGCGCCGTAGCCGCCTTGCCGGGCAAGTGCCCGGCGACTACCTTAATTGAAAGCACTTTCGGAGCTGCCATGACCGCTCAACCCGCCCAGCGTTCGGGCGCGATCGATATCCTGAAGCAGATGCTCGGCGACCGCCTGTCGACGGCGACGGCGGTCCGCGAGCAGCATGGCAAGGACGAGAGCTATCACGCGGCCTACGCGCCCGAAGCCGTCGCCTTCGCGCAGTCGACCGAGGAAGTCTCGGAAATCGTCAAGGTCTGCGCGCGCTTCAAGACGCCGGTCATCCCGTTCGGCACAGGCACCTCTCTCGAAGGCGGTGTCGCCGCGCTGCATGGCGGCATCTGTATCGACGTCAGCCAGATGAACAAGGTGCTGCAGGTCAATGTCGAGGATCTCGACGTCACCGTGCAGGCCGGCGTCACGCGCAAACAGCTGAACGAGTACATCCGCGACACCGGCCTCTTCTTCCCGATCGATCCCGGCGCCGATGCCTCGCTCGGCGGCATGGCGGCGACGCGCGCCTCGGGCACCAATGCCGTCCGCTACGGCACGATGCGCGAGAACGTGCTGTCGCTGACCGTGGTAGCGGCCGACGGGCGCATCATCCGGACGGCGCGCCGCTCGCGGAAATCGGCGGCGGGATACGACCTCACCCGCCTCTTCGTGGGCTCCGAAGGCACGCTCGGCGTTATCACCGAGGTGACGCTGCGGCTCTATGGCGTGCCGGAAGCGATGTCGGCGGCGGTCTGCGCCTATCCGTCGATCGGCGATGCGGTGAACACCGTGATCCAGACGATCCAGGCCGGCGTGCCGGTGGCGCGCATCGAGCTGCTCGACGAGGTTCAGATGGGCGCCTGCGTCACGCATTCGAAGCTCGACTACCAGGTCGCGCCGACGCTGTTCTTCGAGTTCCATGGCAGCAATGCCGGTGTGAAGGAGCAGGCGGAGACGGTGCAGGCAATCTCCGCCGAGCATGGCGGAACCGACTTCAAGTGGGCGACGCGCCAGGAAGACCGCAGTAAGCTCTGGGAAGCGCGGCACCGAGCCTACTATTCGGCGCTCGCGCTACGCCCCGGCGCCAAGGGCTGGCCGACGGACGTCTGTGTGCCGATCTCCAAGCTCGCCGAGTGCATCCTCGAGACCAAGAAGGACATCGAAGAGTCGGGGCTGCTGGCGCCGATGGTCGGTCATGTCGGCGACGGCAACTTCCACCTCGTCTATGTCATCAATCCGGACGATCCGGAGGAGCTCAAGCGCGCTTCGGCGCATAACGACCGTATGATCGCGCGTGCGCTCGCCATGGGCGGCACCTGCACCGGCGAGCACGGCGTCGGCTACGGCAAGATGGCCTTCCTGCACGCCGAGCATGGCGAGGCGGTCAGCCTGATGCGCTCGATCAAGATGGCGCTCGATCCAGACAACATCATGAACCCGGGCAAGGTCGTCTCGGTGTGAAGACTCTCGGAGCCTTCCTCGCGGTATTCCTGCTCTGGACTCTTGAAGCCCAGGCTCAGCCGGCGTCTGCAGAGCCTGCGATGAGCCAGGCAGAGCTTCAGGGTTTGAGCTGCCTCGGCTTCGGCACCCTCTCAGCGACGACGACGACCGTCCTCGTGATTCTTTCGCCGCTGGAAGCGCTGACGATTCCGGTGATCGCTGCAGGATTCGCCGCCGGTTGCGGCGTCGCGGCGGTCGCTGCGCCGGGTGTCGCCTGGCTCGGACGTCGGATCCGAGCCTGGCTGGCGGAACCATCGGTGACGGTTCAGGCGACGCGCGGCTCGCCATGACGGCGAACGTCGCCGATACCGCAGTGATCGAGGGCTATCATGCCCATATCTATTATGACGCAGGCACCAGGCCGGTGGCGGAGCGGCTTCGCGAGGCGATGGGCGCCGGTTTCGAAGTCCAGCTTGGTCGCTGGCACGACAATCCGATCGGGCCGCATCCGATCTCGATGTATCAGGTGGCGTTTCCGGTAGCAGAGTTCCCGCGTCTCGTTCCCTGGCTGATGCTGAACCGCGCGGGCCTCACCGTGCTCGTACACCCGCTGACCGGCGATGACTACGAGGACCACGCGACGCATCCGCTCTGGCTCGGGCCGCCGCTGCCGCTGAAGCTTGAAATCCTGAAGCGTCGATCGGACTGAAGCTCAGCTTTTCGGCCGGTACTCCGGCGGGATGAAAAATAGGAAGTTCTGGCGCCACGAGCTCTTGTGGCACTCGACGCAGTATTCGACCTTTTCGCCGTCGCGCCCTCGGCTCTCGCCGACGATGACGCCTGCCTCGTTGATCAGCGTGAACTTCCAGTCGCCGACGCGCGGATCGTAGCCGGGCTGCATCTTCTCGATGACGAACTGTGCCGCCGGTACGATGTCGCCTGACTGGCGTGCGATGAAGGCCCGTTTGAGCACGACAGCACCAATAGGCAGGGGCGGTCCGTCTTCGAACTGCAGATAGGCGTCGGCGCGCGCATTGCCGGTCACTTCCAGGTAACGGCCGTGCTCGGAGCGATAGAAGACCGTGCTGAAGCGCTTCCAGTTGGCCGAGCCGAGGAGGCGCGTGTCGCCGCTCCTGGCTGCGGCGGCGAGCAGTGTCGGCCGCGCGCAGGCGCCGGCGGCGTCCGCCTCGGCATCGGTCAGCTCCGGTGTCGGCAGCACGCTCGCGCGCGGCGGCACATCGGCGGGCCGCTGGGCGGCCGGTGTCCTCTCATAGGCGGTGGCGATGCGCGGAACCGCGCAGGCCGCGCCCGCTGCAACCGTCGCCGGCTGCGGCTGGCAGCCGACGGCGAGAATTGCGATCGCCGGGATCAAGCCGTGGCGAAGGCGAATCGTCGGAAGAAAGCGCATCGCCAATCCTAGCAGATCGGACGCCGAGGAATGATATGGTGGGGATCATGCGAGCCGAGGCGGCAGACAGGAGCAGGGTTGAAGGGGAGGTCGGGGCGGAGGCTCTCCGTTCGACGCTCGGTCGCTTCGCCACCGGTGTCACCGTCGTCACCTGCCGGCTCGCCGATGGCGGGCTGGTCGGCCTGACCGCGAACTCCTTCAATTCGGTCTCGCTCGACCCGCCGCTGATCCTGTGGAGCCTGTCGAAGCGGGCACGGAGCCTGGAGGCGTTCCGCTCGGCCACGCATTTCGGCGTAAACGTGCTCGCCTGGGACCAGGTCGAGATCGCGCGGCGCTTCTCGCAACCGATCGCCAACCGCTTCGCCGGCACCGCCTTCCACGAGGGCGAGGGCGGCGTGCCGCTGCTCGATGGCTGCGTCGCCCGCTTCGTCTGCGTCACGCATCATCAGTACGAGGGCGGCGACCACCTGATCTTCGTCGGCCGCGTGCATACCTGCTCGGCCGAGGACAAGCCGGCACTGGTCTACTACGGCGGCCGCTACGCCATGACCTGCGAGCACCCTAGCGACCGGTGAATTTCGCCGGCCGCTTCTCGCGGAAGGCGGCGACACCCTCCTTGAAATCCTCGGTGCGACTGAGCTCGCCCTGAAGGTCGCGCTCGAGGTCGAGCTGCTGGTCCAGCGTATTGGTCTCGGCGGACTGCAGCGCCTCCTTGATCAGTCCGAGGGCTTTGGTCGGTTGGGTCGCGAGATGACGGGCGAGCTTCGTCGCTTCGTCCATCAGCTTGTCGTCGTCGACCGCCTTCCAGATCAGGCCCCAGCTTTCGGCCTGCTCGGCCGGGAGCTTGTCACCGAGCAATGCCAGCGCCGCGGCGCGCGCGCGGCCGACATGGCGCGGCAGGAACCAGGTGCTGCCGGCATCCGGGACCAGGCCGATCTTGCAGAAGGCCTGGATGAACGAGGCGGACTTCGCCGCGATGACGAAGTCGCAGGCGAGCGCAATGCTGGCGCCGGCGCCGGCGGCAATGCCGTTGACCGCGGCGATCATCGGTTTCGGCAGATCACGCATCGCCCGGATCAGCGGGTTCCAGGTCGTGTCGAGAATCTCCGCGAGGTCGAGCGGGCCACCCGTGCTCACGCCGGCGGGCCCGACGATGTCGGCGCCGGAGCAGAAGCCGCGTCCGGCGCCGGTCAGGATCAGGCAGCGGACGTCGGAATCGCCGGCGGCGCGGTCGAGCGCGTGGCGCAGATCCGAATGGAGCTGGCGGTTGACCGAATTGAGGCTTTCCGGCCGGTTGAGCGTCAGTGTCGCGACACCAGCCTCGGCGGCATAGAGCACGGTTGTCATTCAGGATCCTTTCCCGGCGATGACGATGATCTCTACGCTGTCGGCTCGGAACGGCGAGCGGCCCCAGTCTCCATACCACGTCGAGCGATCGAATCCGCTTTCCTGAAGGAAGCCCGGGACCTCGTCCTGCGTCATGAAGCGAAGCGTGCTGGCGGTCGTCGCCGTGTCGTCGGCATCGAAACGGAAATGCGTCTCGAAGGTGACCAGCGGTCCTTCGACCGCTCGGATGTCATAGTGAACCTCGACGAGCCCGACATTCGGCACATCGACAAGCTCTTGCGTGCGTTCCGGAGTCCAGGTCTTCCACTCCTCGCCTGCGCGATGTCGAGCATCGCCGGTGCCGGATCGACGCCGTGCACCCGATGTCCGCGCGCCGCGAAGGCGCAGGCAAGACGGCCTGTGCCGCAACCCAGGTCGAGGATCGCGCAAGGACGCTCGCCGGCGAGCGCCAAGTGAAAATCCTGCTCGCGACCGGGCGGGTTCAGCGGATCGTAGACGGCTGCCAGCCGCGGGTCGGTATAGCTGGCGCAGGGCATCCTAGGGCCGGCCGGGGCAGCTCCAGACTCGCGGCGCCGCCGTGCTCCCGTCAGGGCAGGTGTTGCTGCAGTTGCCGGAAGCCTGGCAGGCGGCGCGCGCGACGTTCTCGATCGTCTTGAAGGCGACGTCGCCCGCGGACGAACATGCGGAGAGCGCGAGGACGAGCGCGAAGGGAAGGAGCCGTCTCACTGCTTCCGCCATGCCTGGGTGCGCGAGAGTAGCCGCGAAAGCCCGAGCTGTGCCAGCTTGACGGCGGCGGAGGTGAAGACGATCACGGTCGCCATCCCGGCGGCGCCGGCGGTGAATCCCGACTCGTCCATGTTGACGATGGCGAGCGAGGCGAGCTTGGTCTCGCTCGAATAGAGGAAGATCACCGCCGAGACCGTCGTCATCGCGTTGACGAAGAAGTAGATCGCGACATCGAGGATCGCCGGCAGGCAGATCGGAACGGTGACGCGGAAGAAGGTGCGCCAGACCGGCACCTTGAGCGAGGCGGAGACCGCCTCGAACTCGGCATCGAGCTGCTTGAGGGCGGTGACCGCGGTCAGGTGGCTCACCGTGTAGAAGTGCGCGACCGTGTTGATGACGAGGATCGCCATGGTGCCGTAGAGGAAGCCGAGCGGGTTTCCCTTCATGTTGAAGAAGAAGATGTAGCTCAGACCCAGCACGAGGCCGGGCACGGCGAGCGGGATCATCGCCAGGAGGTGAACGAAGTTGCGTCCGGCA